>DASVVS010000058.1:0-53008 GCA_036386455.1 Thermoleophilaceae bacterium | reverse complement strand
CTGTACCTGCCGGACCGCACGTTCCTCGCCGCGCAGGGGGACGGGTCGGTCGCGCCCGCGGGCGAGCCGAGCCCCGCCGCGGACTGGCGCGTGACCGACGCGGGCGGCGGCGCGTTCACGCTCTCGCCGCTCTCGGCCTCCGGCCAGGCGCTGACCTACGGCGGCACCCGGCTCGCGCTCGGCGCGGCCGGCACGCCCTTCACCTTCGCGCCCGCGACCGGCTGCCCGGAGTACCCCGAGGCCGACCTGAACGCGCGCGGCACGCCTGCGCGCGGTGCGACTCAGTACTCGGGCGTGTCCGGCCTGCTCGAGGGCCACATGCACTGGATGACGTTCGAGTACTTCGGCGGCGAGTTCCACTGCGGCCGGCCGTGGCACCGCTACGGGGTGCCGTACGCGCTGCCGGACTGCAGCTCGGTCGAGGGTCCGCAGGGCACCGCCGCGCCGCTGCAGAACGCCCTCAACTACGGGAACCCCGGCCAGCCGCACGACACCAGCGGCTGGCCGAAGCTGACCGAGTGGAGCGCCACCAACGTGACCTACGAGGGCACCTACTGGCGCTGGGTGGAGCGCGCCTGGATGTCCGGCCTGAAGCTGATGGTCATGGGGGTCAACGAGAACCGCGAGCTGTGCGAGCTGCAGGCGCGGCGGCGCAACTCGTGCGACGAGATGGAGACGGTGCGGCTCGCGATCAAGGACATGCGCGAGATGCAGCGCTACGTGGACGCCCAGGCGGGCGGGCCGGGGAAGGGGTTCTTCCAGATCGTCACCAACCCGAACGACGCGCGGCGCGTGATCAACAGCGGCAGGATGGCCGTGGTCCTCGAGATCGAGGTCTCCGAGCTGTTCGGCTGCCGCGGATGGGAGCAGCCCACCTGCGACCGCGCGTCGGTCGACCGCGCGCTCGACGAGTTCTACCGGCTCGGCGTGCGCTCGTCGCTCCTGCTGAACAAGTTCGACAGCCCGCTCGCGGGCGTGCGCTTCGACAGCGGCCCGTTCGGCCTCGTCATCAACCAGGGCAACCGCAACAGCGCCGGCTCGTACTGGGATGCGGAGACGTGCCGCGGCCCGTTCCGCGACAACGAGATCTTCACCCCCTCGCCCGAGGCGAGCGGCGGGGTCAACGCCTTCCTCGAGACGCTCGGATTCGGCGGCGCGCAGACGCCGACCAACTATCCGCCGCCGCCCCACTGCAACACCCGCGGACTCACCGACCTCGGGCGCTACCTGGAGCGGGAGATGATCGAGCGCCACATGATCATCAACCCCGACCACATGAGCCAGAAGGCGGTCGACGACACGATCACGCTGGCGGAGGCGCACGACTACTCCGGCGTGATCTCCCCGCACGGCTGGATGGATCCCGGCAACTGGCCGCGGATCTGGAAGCTCGGCGGGCTGGCGTTCCCGGACTCCGACAACTCCCAGGGGTTCGTGGACGCCTACCGCAAGTTCCGCCCGCGGCAGACGCCGTTCATGCTCGGCTGGGGCTACGGGGCCGACCTCGGCGGGCTCGCGGAGCAGCCCGGGGCGCGCGCCGAGGGAGTGCGCTACCCGTTCAAGTCGTACGACGGCAAGGTGACCTTCGAGCGCCAGCGCAGCGGCGAGCGCACCTTCGACTACAACCAGGAGGGCGTGGCCCACTACGGGCTCTACGCGGACTGGTTCGAGGACCTGCGCGGGCTCGGCGGTGGCGGGCTGGTGCAGGACATGGCCAACGGGGCCGAGGCGTACCTGCAGATGTGGGAGCGCGCGAGCGGCATCCGCACGCCCAACTGCCGCCCGCTTCGCTTCCGCGTGAACGCCCGCGGCCTCGGCCGGCTGCGGCTCGGCATGAAGTGGGAGGACGTCTTGCGCGTGAACGGACAGCCGCAGCAGCGCACGCGCGCGTGGACGTGGTGCGTGCGCGGCCCGGGCAACGGGGCGAGGGCCGACGTGGCCGAGCTCACCCCGGACGGGCGCGTGGAGCTGGCGGGCAGCACGGCGCTGACGCGCTCGGCCGACGGCGTCGTGGTGGGCGCGCGGTCATCGAGGATCCGCGGCGCGCGCTCGGTGGGCGGCGGGCTGCTGGTGCGGCACGGGCGCGCGAGCTCGTTCGTCTACGCGGTGAGCGGCGGGCGCGTGCGGGCGGTGGCCGTGGCCACGCGGGCGCTGGCGCGGAACACGGGCGCGCTGCGCACGGCCATGCGGCGGCTGGTGAAGGCGCGGGCCACGAGCGCCACGCGGAGGTTCGAGCCGAACGCGGCGCAGCAGGCGGCGCGCGCGACCGGGGTCACGTTCGCGAGCTCCGGCAGCGCGCAGATCGACGAGGCGCTGGCCGTGATGTGCGGGCTGCGGCAGTAACGGACACACCAGCTCACTACAATGGACACATGACAGAGCTTGCTCTCCTCGCACGGGAGGTGGGTGCGGATGAGCGAACCCTGCGACGCGCGGTGCGCCAGGGCACCATTCGGGCGCGTCGCCCGTCGCCACGAGTGCTCGAGCTGACGGTGTCGGAGAAGCACTTCGTCCGGCGCTCCTGGCCGCTGCTCGGCGCGCTGCGGTGCGCGCTCCGGACAGAGGCCAACGTCCGCTTCGCGTTGCTCTTCGGATCCACGGCGACGGGAGACGACACGCCCGACAGCGACGTCGACCTGCTCGTCGATCTCCGTGAGGACAGCCTCGAGAGCGTCCTGGCTCTCCGCGAGCGGCTCACCGAGGCGGTGGAGAGGCCCGTGGACCTGCTTCGCCTCGAGGACGCGGAGCGCGATCCCGCTCTGCTCGCCGACCTGGTGATGCACGGCCGGGTACTCGTGGATCGAGCGGATCGCTGGCCGGTGCTGCAGGCGCGCGCGCCGGCGCTTCGCCGGCGCGGCCGTGAGAACGACGCGCGGCGGACTGCCGCGGCGCTGACGGGGATCGATCGCCTTCTGTCCGCTCGCAGGTGAACTCGCAGCCACGCAGGGCGGATCGCCGGCGCTGGCAGGGGACGGTCATCCGGCATCTCGAGGACTTTCCGCGGCAGTACGCCGCGCTCGAGTCCGCGATGACGGCGTTCGGCGACGACTTCGATCTCCAAGCTTTCAAGGCCGCCTTCGAGACGACGGACGACATGGAGGCCTACAACCGCGTCCAGGCCGTGGAGCGCGCGCTCGGGCGGGTCCAGAACTTCGTCGCGGTGCTTGCTGACGCCGGCGTGGCGCTTGCCGGACTACCCCGGCCCGCGATGGGCCGGGACGGATCCAGGGCGCAGCAGTCGTTCGAGGCCCTGCGCGACGCGGAGGTCATCGGCGCCGGACTGTGCCGCCGTCTGGTCCAGGCGCAGAGGGCTCGCTCGAGGATCGAGCACGGCTACGTACAGGTGCCCGCGGGGGACGTACACCGGACGGCTGAGCTGGTTCGTGTCACGGCGCGGGAGTTCCTCGGCGCCTACCGAGACTGGATCGAGGGACAGCTCGATCAGGGGTAGAAGCGCGACTTGGCGGCCCTCGCGATCGGCCGCGGGAGCTTCTCCAGCGCGCGTAGCCCGTACGGCATCGCGCGCAGCCTGAGGCCGCTGTAGACGCTCGGCACCACCGCCTCGATCAGGTGCGGGCCGGGCTTCTCGATCGCCCGCCGGAACTCCTCGGCGAACCGCTCGCCCGTGTCCACGCTCACGGCCGGCACGCCCAGTCCCTGCGCGATCTTCACGAAGTCGAGCTCGGGCCCGGTCAGGTCGAGCTGCGACTTGGCCCGCTCGCCGCCGCGCTCCGCGCCGACCCGCTCCAGCTCGATGTTGAGGATCGCGTAGGAGCGGTTGTTGAAGATCACGACGGTCACGTCGAGCTGCTCGCGGGCCATCGTCCACAGCGACTGGATCGTGTACATGGCCGAGCCCTCGCCGTCGAGCGCGATCACCGGCCGGTCCGGGCAGGCGATCGCCGCGCCGACGGCCACCGGTAGGCCCTGGCCGATCGCGCCGCCGGTCAGGGTGAGCACGTCGTGGCGCGGCGCCCCGGCGGTCTGGGCCGCGAGCGTCACGCCCGAGGTCTGGGACTCGTCGGAGACGATGGCGCCCTCGGGCAGCAGCGCGCCGATCGCCTGGCAGACCTTGTCCGCGGTGAGCGCGCCCTTCGGCGGCTGCGGCCGCGCCGCCTGCTGCAGGGCGGGCCGGGCCGCGCCCGCGCCGAGCGCCTCGGCCAGCGCGTCGAGGCTGCCGATCGCATCCTGCTCGCCGGTGGCCAGCTCGTGCACCTCGCAGCCGTCGGGCACCAGGTAGCTCTTCTTGCCGGGGTAGGCGAAGAAGGACACGGGCGCCTTCGCGTCCACCAGCACGAGGTGCTCGAGCCCGGCGAGCTGGACCGACGCCAGCTCCGCCAGGTACGCCAGGCGCTCGACCGCCGGCAGCCCCGCGCCGCGCTCGATCCGGGTGGGGAAGACCTCGGCCAGGAGCTTCGTGCCGGTGGCCCCGGCCACCCGCGCGGCGGCCACGAGCCCCGGCTCGCGCAGCGCGCGGCCGCCGAGCAGGAGCGCGGTGTCGCCGCCGCCCTTGAGCGCCCGAGCGACGGCCTCGACCGTCTCGCCCTGCGCCGCCGGCGGGGGAGCGATCGTTGGAGGCGCGGCCGGCTCGGCGCCCTCCGACCACGACACGTCGGCGGGCAGGATCAGCGTGGCGACCTGGCCGGGCGGGCCATGGGCCGTGGCGATCGCCTCCGCCGCGTCGCCCGGCAGCTCCTGGGTGCTCTGCGAGGTGCGCACCCACGCCGAGAAGTTGCGCGCCACCGTCTCGATGTCCGACTGGAGCTGGGCGTCGTACTGCGTGTGGTAGGTCGCGTGGTCGCCCACGATGTTCACGAGCGGCACCCGCGCGCGGCGCGCGTTGTGGAGGTTGGCGAGCCCGTTGCCGAGCCCGGAGCCGAGGTGCAGAAGCGTTGCGGCCGGGCCGTCGGCCATGCGCGCGTAACCGTCGGCGGCGCCGGTGGCGACGCCCTCGAACAGCGCCAGGACCGCGCGCATCTCGGGAACGTCGTCGAGCGCGGCGACGAAGTGCATCTCCGACGTGCCGGGATTCGTGAAGCACGTTGTCACGCCCGAGTCCACGAGCGTCCGGATCAGAGCCTGCGCGCCGTTGGGCATCTCGGCGCAAGTCTCTCACCCCGGGACGGGACCTGCCCTCAGGACCCCCGGGTCGTGGCCCGGGAGGACGGTCGCGCCGGCGTCGCGCAGCGCACGCAGCCGCTCGGCCGAGGCCGCCTGGGCGGCGAAGTCGTCGCCGACGACCGGGAAGCGGTGGTCGTCCAGCCCGGACGCGTAGTGCGTCACGTCGCCGCCGATCACGAGCCTCTCCTCCACGCGGACCGACTGGTGGCCGGGCGTGTGGCCGGGCGTGAGCAGCAGCTCGACCGAGCCGTCCCCGAGCAGGTCGTGGTCGCCGTCGACGAGCGTCACGCGCTCGGCCGCGCCGGCGTAGTCGGCCGGCAGGTAGAAGTTCCTCGCCACCGCGGCATCGTCGTGCGCGGCCTCCCACTCGCGCCGCTGCACGAACACCGGCACCTCCGGCGGGATCAGCGCCAGCCCGCCCGCGTGGTCGAAGTGCAGGTGCGTCAGCACGACCTTCGTGATCGTGCTCGGCCCGACCTGGTCCGCCACGCTCCGCTCGAGCTCCAGCTCGAAGAGCCCGAGCTGCTCGGGCCTGCCGTAGTGGCTCGTCGGATCCGCCACGGCGCCGGGGTGCAGGCCGGTGTCCACGAGGATCCGCTCGCGCTCGGTCTCGATCAGGTACGCCGGGACGGGGAAGCGGACCGGCCGCTCCATGTCCTCGCCGCGGCGCCATATGCCGCCCGGCGACGTGAACCAGCCCGCCTCGATCAGCTCGACTCTCATGGTGACGAAGCTACGGCCGGGTGCGAACGATCTGCGACGCGTCCGGTACGGTCTGCGACATGCGCGTCGGAATCGTCGCCGTGCCCGGATGCTTCGACTCCGGCCTGACCGCGCTGCTCGACGTGCTGCGCGCGGCCGAGCGGGCGCGGCCCGAGGTGGACCGCTCGATAGAGCCGATCGAGGTCCGGATCGTCGGCACCGGGCCGCGCGTCACGACCGGCGCCGGCCTCACCCTGGCCGCCGACCACGTCGTGGGCGACGGCGACGGCGACGGGCTCGACGGGCTGGACCTGGTCGTGGTCCCGGGTCTGGGGGTGGCCTCGCGGCCGGCGCTGGCCGAGGCGCTCGCGTCCACGCACGTCCGTCGCCTGCGCGGATGGCTGGTCTCGCGCGACGGCGGGGTCGAGCTCGCGGCGGCCTGCACCGGAACCTTCGTGCTCGGCGAGGCGGGCGTGCTCGACGACCGGGCGGCCACCACGTGCTGGTGGCTCGCGGGCGAGTTCCGGCGCCGCTACCCGGCGGTGGAGCTCGACATGTCGCGAATGGTCGTGCACAGCGGGTCCGTCGTGACCGCGGGCGCGGCGTTCGCCCACATCGACCTCGCGATGAGCCTCGTCTCCCGCGTGAGCCCGCGGCTGGCGGAGGCGGTGGCCCGCTACCTCTTGATCGACGAGCGTCCCGCGATCAGCGTCGAGGCCGCGATCGGGCACCTCGCCGGCACCGACGCCCTCGTCACCGAGTTCGAGGACTGGGTGCGCGACCACATCGACGACCCGATCGCCATCGACGACGCGGCCGCCGCGATCGGCACCACCCGGCGCACGCTCGAGCGCCACTGCCGAACGCGCGCCGGCCTGACGCCGCACGACCTCGTCAAGCGGCTGCGGATCGAACGCGCCAACCACCTGCGCCGCACGACCAACCTCGGCTACGACCAGATCGCGCCGATGGTCGGCTACCGCCACGGCTCGACCCTGAGGGCGCTGCTGCGGCGGGCGGGCTAGACCCTCGCAGGCCTCCCGCCCGTGAGTATCCTTACTCGTCGCCGAAAGTAAGGAGAAGGTCAATGGATGCACGAGCCAGGCTGACGGCGAAGGGCCAGGTCACGGTCCCCAAGCCGGTGCGCGACGCCCTCGATCTCCACGAGGGCGATCAGTTGCACTTCCGTGTCGAGCGCTCGCGCGCGCTCGTTGCGAAGACACCGGACCTGCTGAGCCTGGCCGGCGCGGTCGCGGTGCCGCCGGGCAAGCGCGGTACCGCATGGGACGAAGTGCTGCGGCGCACGCATGCCGAGCGCGCGGGACGGCGGCGCTGACCGCGTTCCTCGACACCAACGTCCTGGTTCGCCACTTCACGGGCGATCCGCCTGAGACGGCGGCGCGAGCGACGGCTGCCCTCGCTTCGGGCGAGCATCTGCTGCTCACCGACCTCGTGTTCGCGGAGTGTGTCTACGTGCTCGAGTCGTTCTACGAGGTGGAGCGGCCGGCGCTCGCGGAGCTCATGCGCGCAGCTATCGCGTTCCCAGCCGTCGCCACGGTCGACTCGGCCACCCTGATGCGCGCGATCGAGGCGTACGAGCTCGACCGGCTGCACTTCGCGGATGCCTACCTCGTGGCGCAGGCCGAGGCCACCGGTGTGGGGGAGATCCTGTCGTTCGACCGGGCTCTCGACAGGATCGAGACGGTGGTCCGTCGAGAGCCTTGAGACTCGTTACCGCGGCGGGCGCACCACCCGCGTGACCGGCTTGCTCTTCGTGCACCCGTCGTAGGTGCGCGTCGAGATCACGCGCGCGCCGCTCGTGTGCGTGGCCACGATCCGGACCTTCAGCCGCCCCGTCGCCGGCAGCGCGACGCTCAGCCTGCGCAGGTCGCGCCCCGTGCGCACGAGCGCCCGCTTCCCGTTGACGAACACCTCCGCCCGGGTGATGCGCGTGCCCGGCACGCGGTGGAGCTTGAAGGCCGACTTGCGCGGGCGCGGGCAGCCGCAGGCGCCGTCCGGGCGCGCCGGGTCGTCGCTCGCCCAGCGCGGGTCGTCCACGTTGAACGTCGCGAGGCCGGGGCGCAGGTAGTCGTAGGGGTCGCGCAGCCAGCGCAGCTCGGTCGCCGCGGCCAGCCCCTCGTGCCGGGCCATCTCGCGGCGCATGTACTGCTCGAAGTCGTCGCCCGCCCCGTACTCGGCCACGAAGTCGTGGTGCGTCGGGTACATGACCTTCGGCCGGATGGCGTTCAGGTAGTCGACCGGGTCGCGCACCCCGTTGGTCGGGTTGTTGAAGCCGACGACCGCGTTCAGCTGCACGTCCGTCGAGGGCAGCCGGCGCATGACGTCGAACACCGGCGGCGCGCGCTCGCGGAGCGGTCCGGAGCTGTCGTTCCAGACGAGCGAGAAGCGGCCGACGCGGAACTGGTAGAGCAGGCTCGAGCCCTCGTCGCCCTCGGTGTTCGTGAGGCCCGGGACGGACGACGGGCCGGGCGGGTGTACGAGTACCAGCGTCGGGTCCACGAGCGGCGGCGGCAGGAGCTGCGGGTCGCGGTGCTCGGCATCGGGCGGCTCGGCCGCGCTGTGCACGTGCTTGAAGACGGACACGCAGACGTCGTCGCCGAGCGGGCGCAGCTCGCGCACCTGCGCGCCCGGCGCCGAGCCGCGGCCGACGGCCTCGACGCACCTGACCGGCAGCACCCGCCCGGCGAACGCCTCGGCCTGCGCGCGCGTCTGGTCGCAGTGCTCGGGCGTCCCGATCACGGTCGCGCCCGTGCGCGCCGCGACCTGGCCGGCGGTCGAGGCGTGGTCGTAGTGGCCGTGGCCGATGAAGATCGCCTCGGGCCGCAGCGCGGCGAGCTCGTCGGTCGTGGTGGGCACGTAGTTCGGCCGGTCCTCGCCCTTGTGGATGTAGGTGTCGAGCAGCACCACGTGCCCGTCGATCGCGGCCGCGAAGCTGGCGACGCTGAACCACGAGAGGATCACGCGCCCGCGCGGGAGCGACCCGTCAGCGGCGACGTTCTCGGCGCCGAAGAAGTGCTGCCGCGCCTCGACCGTGCCGGCCGGGGGCTGCTGCGCCCGCGACGTGCCGGTCACGCCGGCCAGAAGGACGGCGCACAACGCGGCAAGCCGCAGGCCCCTCACGGGCTAGGAGCTGTCCGCCCGCGTAGGCGCGGGCGGGGTCACCTTCAGATGGAGCTCGCGGAGCTGCTGCGGCAGGACCTCCGCGGGCGCACCCATCAGCAGGTCCTGAGCGCGCTGGTTCATCGGGAAGGGGATCACCTCGCGGATGTTCGGCTCGTCGCCGAGCAGCATCACGATCCGATCGATCCCGGGAGCGATGCCGCCGTGCGGCGGGGCGCCGTAGCGGAACGCGCGGCCGAGGGCCCCGAAGCGCTCGTCCACCTGAGCGGCGCTGTAGCCGGCTATCTCGAAGGCCCGGTACATGACGTCGAGCCGGTGGTTGCGGATCGCCCCCGACGAGAGCTCGTAGCCGTTGCACACCACGTCGTACTGCCACGCCTTCACGTCGAGCGGATCGAGCGTGTCGAGCGCCTCGAGCCCGCCCTGCGGCATGGAGAACGGGTTGTGGCTGAAGCCGATCTCCCCGGTCTCCTCGTCGCGCTCGTACATCGGGAAGTCCACGACCCAGCAGAAGCGATACGCGTCCTCGAGCAGCTCGAGCTCCTCGCCCAGCCAGACCCGCAGCAGGCCCATCAGCGTCTGCGCCTTCGCGGTGTCGGGGTCGGCCACCAGGAAGATCGTGTCGCCCTCGCCCGCCTCCAGGCTGTCCAGCAGCTCCGCCCGGGCCTCGTCCGAGATGTGCCGGGCGAGGGGCCCGCGCAGCTCGTTCCCCGGCTCGACCACGAGCCAGGCGAGACCGGCCGCGCCGCGCTCCTTCAGCCTCGCCTCGTATTCGTCCATGCGGCGCCGCGGCAGCGGCTCCCGCGTCGGGACCGACATCCCCGAGACGTACGCGCCGGCGAACGCCCGCACGCCCGAGCCCTGAGCCGTTTGCGTGACGTCGACCATGGTGAGCGGGTTGCGCAGGTCCGGCTTGTCGGAGCCGTAGCGCTCCATCGCGACGTCGTAGGGGATCCGCGGGAACGGCTGTGGCGTCAGCTCGCGATCGGGCCGGATCTCGGAGAACAGCCCGTGCAGCACGTCCTCGACCACCTCGAAGACGTCCTCCTGGGTCACATAGGCCATCTCCAGGTCGAGCTGGTAGAACTCGCCCGGCGAGCGGTCCGCGCGCGCGTCCTCGTCTCGGTAGCACGCCGCGATCTGGAAGTAGCGGTCGAAGCCGGAGACCATGAGCAGCTGCTTGAACTGCTGTGGCGCCTGCGGCAGGGCGTAGAACTTCCCCGGGTGCACGCGCGAGGGCACGAGATAGTCGCGTGCGCCCTCGGGGCTCGACGCGGTCAGGGTGGGCGTCTGTATCTCGACGAACGCATGCGCCCGCATGCGCCGGCGGATCTCCTCGATCACGCGCGACCGGAGCAGCACGTTCGCGTGCATCCGCTCGCGTCTCAGGTCGAGGAAGCGGTGCCGCAGTCGCATCTCCTCGGGCGCGTCATCCTCCGGGAAGACGCTGAACGGGAGCGTCCGCGACTCGCCGAGGATCTCGAACCCGCGGGCGTCCACCTCGATCTCGCCGGTGTCGAGGCGCGGGTTCACCGTCTCGTCGCTGCGCCGGAGGACCTCGCCGTGGATCCTCAGCACGCTCTCCTTCGGCGTGTGCCCGAGGTCCAGGCCGGACTCGGGCCTCACGACGATCTGGGTGATCCCGTAGTGATCGCGCAGGTCGATGAACTGCACGCCCCCCAGGTCGCGGCGGTTGTGCAGCCAGCCGGCGAGCTCGACCTGGGCGCCGACGTCGCCTACGCGAAGCTCGCCGCACGTGTGGGTGCGGAGCCGGGTCGTGAGCTTGGGCGGGGGCTCTGGAGTCACGGGCGGGCGCGGAGGGCCAGCACGGTAGCTCATACTCAGGCGCATGACGCGCGGCCCGGTGCTCGAGCATTTCGAGCCGATCGTCCAGGGCAGCTCCTGTCTCTACGCGCGCGGCACCCGCCTCCTGGGCGCGCCGCCGTGGCGCCGTGGCGAGCCCCTGGAGGCGAACGCCGGCCGTCTCTTCGACCGTTTCGCCGAGTTCCTCGAGGACGGGGCGGAGGGGGGTCTCGACGGGATCGTCTTCGAGATCGCGGAGCGGGGGTACGGCGACGACCTCGCCCAGCTGTGCGAGACCACGCGCGTGCTCCTGACGGCGCTCGGCGAGCGGGATCCCGCCGGCAGCGCGATGGAGCGCGACGTCGCCTCGCCGGACTGGTGGTTCACGCTGATGGGGCGGCCCCTGTTCGTGAGCGCCTTCGCCCCGTGCTACCCGCCGTCGAGCTCGCGATACGGGTTCGGGACCGGCTCGACGTTCTTCCTGTTCCTGACCGCCGAGTCGTTCGAGCGCCGGCGCGCGCCCGGGGCCGCCACGCTGAGCGACGCGGCTCGCCAGAGGATCAGGAGCGACCACGAACGCGCCGGCCGCCGCTACGACCTCAGCATCACGACGGGACCGCTCGAGGCCCTGCGCTACGTCAAGCCGCTGCGGCTGGGGGAACTACCCGTCCCGTGGTGGATCGCCGGCCGCGGGAGCGACCACGACAACGCTTGACGTGAAGCAATACGCTGCTGAGAGGTTGTGCGCGAAGGAGTCGTACATCAATCGAGGAACGGGGAGACGTGATGGCTGACAGCAAGAGCGCGAGCTTCAAGCGACTGGACGAGTTCAAGCTTCCGCTGACCGACGAGCAGAAGTCGTTGATCGAGGAGCGCGTGGGCGAGAGCGTCACGGAGCTCACCGTGTCGGCGCACGAGCTCGACGAGGCGGACGCGAACCTGAAGGTCCTCGAGGTGAACAACGTCGTGTTCTCGCGGGCCGGCAGGGCTGCTGCGGTAGTAGTCGCTAATTGACGCGAGCGCCGCTGCTTCAGCTGCGGCGATCGCTCTCGGCCCGGCAGGTCGCGCAGGGCGACCGGATCGCGGTCGGCTGGTTTCCCCCGGCCGCCCGTGAGATCCAGTCGCCGCCTCCATACCTCCCCGAGCTGCTCAGGACCCTGAGTCGCGGGGCCACGCCCGCCGACGCGGTCGAGCGGGTGATCGCCAGCGTCCCCGGTGCCGACGTGGCCGAGGTGGCGGCGGCGGTCGACGACCTCCGCCAGGTCGGAATCGTCGGGGAGGCGCGCGAGCCCGGCCGGTTCGACCGGCACGAGCTGTACTTCGAGCTCCTCGGCGTGGCGGCCGGGCGCTACGTCCCCACGCTCGCGGCGAGCACGGTCGGCCTCGTCGGCTGCGGAGGCGTCGGGAGCACGACCGCCATGCTGCTGGCGGCCGCCGGCGTCGGGCGGCTGGTGATCTCGGACGGCGACTCGGTCGAGGCCTCCAACCTGACCCGCTCGACGCTCTTCGACGAATCCGACGTGGGCGAGCGGAAGGTCGCGGCCGCGGCGCGCAAGCTCGAGGCGCGCCACGGGGGGACCGAGGTGGTGCCCGTCTTCTCGCCGCTCACGGGCGAGGAGTTCGTCGTCGAGGCCTTCGAGGGCTGCGACCTGCTCGTCCTGTCGGCCGACTCGCCGGCCGACGTGCACGCCTGGACCGATCGCGCGGCCACGCGCCTGAGGATCCCGTACCTGAACGTCGGGTACGTCGAGGTCTTCGGATCGGTCGGCCCGTTCACGGTGCCCGGGCGCACCCCGTGCTGGGAGTGCCAGATCGCGGGCGTGCCGAGCGATGGCCCTGAGCTGAACGAGGCCCTCCAGGCCCCGTCGTACGGACCGCTCAACGCGCTCGTCTCGAGCATCGGTGCCAACGAGGCGATCCGCTGGCTCCTGGGCCTGCCGCTCGCGACGCTGGAGACGCGGTTGCTCGTCGACTCGTCCGACTACACGGTGCACTCGATCCCGGTCACGGCGCGCGATGGGTGCGGATGCGCGGAGGGCTCGAAGTCGCCCTTCGCAGCCGTGGCCGACGACTACGCCGAGCGGCGCGAGACCGAGTCCGCGAACCGGCTGGTGCTCGACGACCTCGTCGTGGAGCTCGTGGAGGACGCCGGCTGCGAGCGCGTCCTCGACGTGGGGGCGGGCATGGGCACGCTGGCGATCCGCCTGGCGCGCGCCGGCCGGAGCGTGACCGCGCTGGACAGCTCGCCGGAGATGGTCGACCAGCTCCTGCGGCGCGTGCCCGCCGACCTCGCGGGCCAGGTGGACGTGCGCCTGGGCGACGCCGAGGACCTGCCGCGCGACCGGAGCTTCGACTGCGTGCTCCTCAACTGCCTGATCGACCACATCGACGACCCGACCGAGCTGCTCGCGCGCTGCCACGGGGCGCTCGAGCCGGGCGGTCGCCTCGTCGTGGCGGTGCCGCACCCGTTCAAGGACGCGGGCGAGTGGGAGAAGCACGCGGGCGCGGCCGGCTGGGAGTACGGCCGCTTCGTCGTGAGCAACTACTTCGCGCAGGGCCTCACCACCAAGACCCGGGAGGACGAGGCCGGCCACACCACGATCCCGCGGATCACCTCGCACCGGCGCACGGTCGAGACCTACTTCCGCCTCATGAGCGATGCGGGCTTCGCCGTCGACGCGCTGCTCGAGCCCGAGCCGCGCACGCGACGGGAGACCGCGACCTTCCGGAAGGCGTCGCGGATCCCGTACTTCCTGGTGCTGTCGTGCTCGAAGCCGCCGCGCGCCTGACCGTCGACGACCTGACCGCGACGGCGGTGCGAGAGCTCGCGTACGCCGATCTCGTCGCGCTCGGGCCGGTCGACAACACACCGCCGGGCGGTGCCGCGACGGTGGACTCCTGGATCCGGCACGCGACGATCGGCCCGGAGTCCCGGATTCTCGACCTCGCCTGCTCGACCGGCTTCTCGAGCCGGCGGATCGCCGGGCTGACCGGCGCACGCGCGGTGGGCATCGACATCGCGGAGCGCCCGGTGCTCGAGGCGCGCGCACGCAGCGACTCCCAGGGCCTCGCCGGAGCCTGCCGGTACCTCACCGCCGACGCCGCGAGGATGCCGTTCGAGGACGCGAGCTTCTCCCACGTCGTCGCCGGGTGCACGTTCGCGTTCATCGCCGACCGGGAGGCGGCGCTGGACGAGGCGGCACGCGTGCTCGAGCCCGGCGGGCGGCTCTGCATCGCGACGTTCGCGTACGCGCGCACGCCGCCCGCGTCGATGCTCGACGCCGTGGAGCGCGAGCTCGGCTTCCGGCCGCGGCCGGAGCGCACCCCCGCTTTCTGGGACTCGTTCTTCCGGCGCCGCTTCCGGAGGGCCTTCGAGGAGCCGATCCCGCTGCCGGTCGCGACCGAGCGCGACGTCCGGATGTCGGCGGCCCGCGCGGCGCTCGCCGCCGCGGGCGGGGTCGACCCGCGGCTGGCGGAGGTGCGGGCGGCGCTGCGCGAGCGGCTGGCCGCGGCGTGGCTGACGCTGAACGAGCATCGCCGCTACCAGGTCGGGATCCTGTCCGTGTGGCGCCGGCCATGACGACCGCCCTCCCCGACGCGGTGCTCGACCGGCTCCTGGAGCAGCTCGACACGCCGTTCTACGTCCTCGACCTCGACGCGGTCGAGGCCGCCTACCGGGCCCACCTCGAGGCGTGGCGCGAGGGCTCGGACTCGGTGACGGTCGCCTACCCGTACAAGGCGAACCCGCTCTCGGGGCTGACGACCCTGCTGCGGGAGCTGGGGGCGGCGGCCGACGTCGGATCGGGCACCGAGCTCGAGTGGGCGCTCGACGATGGATTCGAGCCGGCGTCGATCCTCTTCAGCGGGCCCGTGAAGCGCAGGCCGGAACTGGCGCGCGCGGTCGACGTGGGTGCGCTCGTCCAGGTCGACGCGCTCGACGAGCTCGACGCGCTGCTCTCGGTGGCGGCCGCCGCCGAGCGGACCCCGCGCGTGTCGCTCCGGCTCACGACGCGCTACGGGCCGGGCTGGTCGCGCTTCGGCCTGCTGCCGGACGAGGCCGCGGCGGCCGCGCGGCGGCTCCGCTCGCTCGAGATCCCGCTCGAGGGCTTTCACTTCCACGGCGGCTCGAACCTCACCGGCCCGGAGCTCCACGTCGACACGATCGAGCGGTCGGCCGAGCTGATCCGCTCGACCATCGCCGGCGCGGCGGGGCGGGTCGTGCTCGATTGCGGCGGCGGCTACCCGACCACATCGCTCGGCGCGCGTGGCGACGCGCCGCCCATCGAGGCCTTCGCGCGGCGGGTGGTCGCGGCGCTGCACGCGAACGGCATCGAGCGCGACGCCGTCCACCTGGTCGTGGAGCCGGGCCGGGCCCTGGCCGAGCAGGCCGGCACGCTGGTCGCTCGCGTGATCGGCACGAAGGCCCGCGACGGCCGCCGCATCGCAACGATCGACGCCGGGGGCAATCTCGTCCGGTCGAACCGCGACTGGCAGCACGGCATCCGCTTCGCTCGCGGGCCGGGGGACGGGACGGTGCACTACGCCGTCTACGGCGCGCTCTGCCTGGAGGGAGACCGCTTCGCCGCGTCCGTGCCCGGTCCGGAGGACCTCGCGGCCGAGGACGTCGTCATCGTCGAGGGCGCGGGGGCGTACGACATGGCCGCGGCCGCGCCGTGGATGCGCCCGCTCCCGCCGGTCGTCGGGCACCGCGGCGGAGAGACCTGGATCCTGCGCGACGCTCAGACGCGCGAGTCGGTGCGCGCGAACGAGAGGGCTCTCACCGCGTGGCTGCCCACGCAGCGAAGTTGAGGCCCTTGAACAGGAGCGAGACCTCGGAGAAGCCGGCCTCGGCGAGCATCCGCGTGTTCTCGGTGGCGGTGTAGGGCACGAGCACGTTCTCGAGCGCCTCGCGCTTCTGGGCGACCTCCAGCTCCGAGTAGCCGTGCGCCGCCTTGAACGCCTGGTGGATGTCGACGTACAGGCGGCGAAACCCGGGGCTCTCGTCGATCACCTTCTCCACGAGCAGGAGCAGCCCGCCGGGCCGCAGGCGGGAGTGGAGCTGCCGCAGGAGGCCGGGGCGGTCCGGTGGACGAACGAACTGGAGCGTCAGGCTCAACACGAAGCAGCCGGTCTCCTCGTAGTCCAGGTCGAGCAGGTCGCCGAGGGCCAGCTCCACGTCGTCGTGTCCGGCCGCGCCGAGCTTCGCCCGTGCCTGGTCGAGCATGTCCGCCGAGGAGTCCACGCCGACGAGGCGCGGCCGCGGGCGGCCGAGCGCGTTCGCGAGCAGCAGCAGCGTCGTCCCCGTCGCGCAACCGAGGTCGTAGATCGTGCTCCCGGGCTCGACCCGCCGGCGCACGATCTCGACCATGAGGTCCTGAGCCAGGTCGTAGAACGGAACGCTGCGCCGCACCATGTCGTCGAAGACCTCGGAGACCTCCGAGTTGAACCTGAAGTCAGACGTCTCCCGCCGCTCGCGGAAGAGCTCGTCGCGCCCGCTCATGGACTATCGATACCCCGGGCGGCGGTCACTCGACTCCTGCGCCGTCATCAGCGCGGACCTCCCGAGTTCCCGCGGCGTCGAGCGTCTCGCGGTGGCTGTTGAACCAGCGCATCCGGGCGAGGCGGCCGCCGCGGAAGGTCCAGATCTGACCGTGCTCGCGGTGCACCTCGAGCCCGACCGCGCGGCCGCGGGCGCGCAGCTCCCCGAGCGCGACCACGTCGTCGCCGCGCGCGACCACCCGCTCGGGCTCGAAGCGCGAGTCCTCCCAGCCCTCGTAGACGCTGGCGATCGCGTCGTTGAAGCCGTCGGCGCCGCGCCGGGTGCCGGACTCGACCGAGTCCGGCGGGTTCACCCACTCCACGTCGTCGGTCAGGAGCTCCGGCGGCAGCCGCCGCCGCTCCTGCCACTGGCGCTGCATCCGGTGGAAGAGCTGCACGTTCTCGTCGCTCAAGGGGCTGAGTATCGGGTACAGCGCGTGACGGTGAGGATCTGGAGCGTCGGCCACTCCACGCGCGAGCTCGACGAGCTCGTGAGCCTGCTGCGCCATCACGGCGTGGAGGCCGTGGCCGACGTCCGGACCGTCCCCAAGTCGCGGCGGCATCCGCACTTCCACACGGACGCGCTGAGGGTGTCGCTGCCCGAGCGCGGCCTGCGCTACGTGCACCTCCCGCGCCTCGGCGGCTTCCGGCGCGCGCGCCCGGACTCGCCGAACGGCGCCTGGCGCAACGCCTCGTTCCGCGGCTACGCCGACTACACGCAGACCGAGGAGTTCGCCGCGGGCCTCGCCGAGCTGCGCGACCTGGCCGCCTCGGCCCCAACGGCGATGATGTGCGCGGAGGCCGTGTACTGGCGCTGCCACCGGCGGCTGGTCGCGGATCGCCTCGTCGCGGGCGGCGACGAGGTCCTGCACATCGAGACCGAGAAGCGGGCCTCGCCGCACGAGCTCTCGGAGTTCGCCGTGGTGGAGGAGGGCCGGATCACCTACCCGCCGGGCGGGCAGCTGAGCCTCTGACGTATCGTCGCCCGGATGATCGAGCTCGGCGACACACCTCTGGCCCGGATCGGGCTCGGCACCAACCGCCTCACGAACACGCCCGAGAACGCCCGGTTCGTGCAGGAGGCGGTCGCCGCCGGCGTCGGCATGATCGACACCGCCCACCTCTACACGAGCGGCGAGAGCGAGCGGGCGATCGGCGCGGCGCTCGCGCCGGTGCCGGAGGGCTGCATGGTTGCGACGAAGGGCGGCTACGGAGCCGGCAACGGCCACCCGGACAAGCTCCGCGCGCAGATCGAGGAGAGCCTGCGCCGGCTGCGCACCGACAGCATCGGCCTCTACTACCTGCACCAGGTCGATCCCCAGACTCCGCTCGAGGACAGCCTCGCCGTGATCGCGGAGTACCGGGAGCGCGGGGCGATCCGCCACGCCGGCGTGTCGAACGTCTCGGTCGAGCAGATCGAGCGGGCGCGCGCGGTCGTGCCGATCGCCGCCGTCCAGAACCACTACAACCTCGAAGAGCGTGCGTGCGACGACGTCGTGGACCACTGCGCCGCGAACGGCATCGTGTTCGTGCCCTACTTCCCGCTGCGAGCCGGCGGCGGCCGGGCGGCCGCGAAGATCGCCGATGGCCACGGCGCCACGCCGGGCCAGATCGCGCTCGCATGGCTGCTCCGCCGCTCGCCCACCACGCTGCCGATCCCCGGCACGCTGTCGATCGAGCACCTGCGCGAGAACATGGCGGCCGCGGAGATCGAGCTGAGCGACGAGGATTTCGAGGCCCTGCGATGACCTCCTCGACCGAAAGGCGGGCCACGTCCTCCGCGCAGGCGGAGCTGCGCGCCGACGTGGAGCGGCTGGCCGCGATCGAGCGCCCCTCCGCCTCCGCGGGGGAGCGCGACGCGGCCGAGCGGATCGCGGAGCGCATGCGCGACGCCGGGCTCGACGCCCGCGTGGACGAGGAGCGGGTGCACCCGACCTTCTGGTGGCCGATCGGGCTGCTCAACGCCGCCGCGGTGGCCGCCGCGGCGCTCCCGTCCCGCCGCGCGCGCCGGGCGCTCGCCCTCGCCGCCGCGGCCGGGCTGATCGACGACGTGGACCAGCGCCGGCGGCTCGTCAGGGCGCTGCTGACCAAGCGCACGAGCTGGAACGTCTGGGGCGAGCACGGCGACCCCGGTGCCGAGACCACGATCGTGGTGGTCGCTCACCACGACGCGGCCCACGGCGGCGCGGTGTACGACACTCGCGCGATCGAGGCCTTCGCGGCCCGCTGGCCCGGCCTCTTCGACCGCATAGAGCGCTGGCCGCCGGTCATGTGGGGGGTGGTGATCGGCCCGCTGCTGGCCGCGGCGGGGCGCCGCCGGGCCGGCGCGCTCGTGAGCCTCGGCGCGATCGCGGCGATGGCGGACATCGCGCGCTCGCCGGTGTCGCCCGGCGCCAACGACAACGCCAGCTCGGTCGCGGCCCTGCTCCAGCTCGCCACCCGCCGCTTCGAGGGGGTCCGGGTGATCCTGCTGTCCACGGGCTCGGAGGAGTCGAACGCCGACGGGATGTGGGCCTGGATGGAGCGCCACGCCGCTCGCTTCCCGCGCGAGAGCACCGTGTTCGTGGCGCTGGAGACGCTCGGGTCGGGCAACCTCGTGGTGGCCGAGGGGGAGGGCTTCCTGGTGGCCCACCGGTTCGACGCGGAGCTGAAGGACCGGGCGACCCGGGCCGCCGCGAGCAGGGACATCCCCGTGCTGCGCGGGCTCAAGAACGCGTTCATGTCGGACGCGAGCGTCCCGCTGCGCAAGGGCTACCCCACGATGCTCCTCGGCGCGATCGACGAGCACAAGCTGCCGGCCAACTACCACAAGCCCTGGGACACGGCCGACCGCATCGACTACGGGTGCGTGGAGCGCGCCGTCGACGTGCTCGACACGCTGATCCGGGACCTCGCGCGCTGATGGCCTACGACGAGGACCTCGCCCACCGCATCCGCGAGCTGGTCGCCGGCGAGCCCGGCGTGACGGAGCAGCGGATGTTCGGCGGGCTCGCGTTCCTGGTGGGCGGCAACATGGCGGTGGCGGCCAGCGGCCAGGGCGGGCTGATGGTCCGTGTGGAGCCGGACGAGACGGACGCGCTGCTGGCCGAGCCGCACGCGCGGCCGTTCGAGATGCGCGGCCGCGAGATGCGCGGCTGGCTGCGGGTCGGCGCCGAGGGCGTGCGGACGGAGCGCGACCTGAGGCCGTGGGTCGAGCGCGGCGTCGCGTACGCCCGCTCGCTTCCGCCCAAGGGCTAGCCGAGCCACCTCGGGCAAGCACCTCGGGGCCCCGGTTCAGGGTCCCGGTTAGGGGTGGCGCCCCGATGATCCGGGCCCCCCGCGATGGGATCGTCGCGGCAGTTCTCAGACGACCAAGGAGCTGCCATGACCGCATCGCACCCCAACCCATCGCAGGAGCCGTACCGCCGCCGCTGGCAGGCGCTCGTGGTGCTCGCCGTGAGCCTCTTGGTGGTGTCGCTCGACAACACCATCCTCAACGTCGCGCTGCCCACGATCCGGGAGGAGCTCGACGCCACCTCGAGCGAGCTCCAGTGGATCGTGGACAGCTACATGCTCGTGTTCGCCGGCCTGCTGCTGGCGTTCGGAGCGCTGGGCGACCGCTTCGGCCGCCGGCGGGCCCTGTTCGCGGGGCTCGGGATCTTCGGGCTCGGCTCGGTTCTGGCCGCGACGTCCGGGGGCTCGGGCGAGCTGATCGCCTCGCGCGCCCTGATGGGCGTGGGCGCCGCGGCGATCATGCCGACGACGCTCTCGATCATCACGAACATCTTCCCCGCGGAGGAGCGGCCGCGGGCGATCGCGATCTGGGCGGCCACCGCGGGCATGGGCGTGGCGGTCGGGCCCGTGACCGGCGGCTGGCTGATCGAGAACATGCACTGGAGCGGGATCTTCCTCGTGAACCTGCCGGTCGTCGCCTTCGCGCTGATCGCCGGGCGCATCCTGATCCCGGAGTCGCGCGACCCCGCGTCGCCGCCGCTCGACCTGCCCGGGCTCGGTCTCTCGATCAGCGGGCTGACCGCGATCGTGTGGGCCCTGATCGAGGCTCCCGAGAGCGGCTGGACGAGCCCCGTGATCCTCACGGCGTTCGCGGCCGGCGCCGCGATCCTGGCGGCGTTCGCGGCCTGGGAGCTGCGCGCGTCTCACCCGATGCTCGACGTGAGCGTGTTCCGCAACCTGCGCTTCAGCGCCGCGAGCGTGTCGATCACCTTCGTGTTCTTCGCGCTGATGGGCGTCCTGTACTTCCTCACGACGTACCTCCAGTCGCTCATGGGCTACAGCGCCCTCGAGGCGGGCGTGCGGATGGTCCCGATCGCGGCCGGGCTGATCCTGGCCTCGCGGCTGTCGGTGCTGATCGTGGGGCGCTTCGGCACGAAGGCGGCCGTCGGCGGCGGCCTCGCGGTCATCGCGTTCGCCCTCGGCGCGTTCACCTCGGTGACCGTCGAGACCGAGTACTGGTGGAAGGTCGGCTCGGCGCTGGCGCTGATGGGCTTCGGCATGGGCCTGGCGATGGCGCCCGCGACGGAGGCGATCATGGGGTCGCTCCCGAAGGCCAAGGCCGGGGTCGGCTCGGCCATGAACGACGTCGTCCGGGAGGTCGGCGGCACGCTCGGCGTGGCCGTGCTCGGCAGCATCGTGAGCACCCGCTACGCCTCGGGCGTGGACGAGGCCACCGCGGGGCTCCCGCACGCGGCCGCCGAGGCAGCGAGCGACGGCGTGGCCGGGGCGCACGAGGTCGGCGCCCAGATCGGCGGCTCGGCCGGGGCGAAGCTCGTCGCGATCGCGGACCAGTCGTTCGTCGAGGCGGTCACGATGGCGGCGACGGTGGCTGCCGGCGCTGCCGTCCTGGGCGCCCTGCTCGCGGTGGCGTTCCTGCCCTCCCGTGCGCGCGAGGAGGACCCGGCCGCCGAGACGGACCGCGAGCGCGAGCGCGACGTGCTCGAGCCGGTGCCGGCATGAGCACGCGGCCGGCCTAGCGGGGCTCTGCCCTCCTCATCGCGGGTCTCGCGTCACCGGCCGCGCCAACGCCAGGTACGCGAGGCCCGCGACCGCGATCGCGGTGAGCAGCATCGGCGCCGCCCACACCTGGTAGAGCGGCGCGTCCGGCGGAGCGATCGACCGCCGCGGCCAGGCGATGTTCACGGTCTCGAAGGCGAGCCACGCCACGGCCGCCACGTTCACGACGAGCCCGGCCCGGCCCCCGCGCGACCAGGTCCCGCGCACCCGGGCCGTGAGCGCGGCGGCGGCGATCAGCAGGAACTGCACGTAGACGGCGGCGGTGCCGAACGCGATCAGCGTGCCCACCGCGTTCGAGTCGAGCCCGAGCAGCAGCCCCGCGGACGCGACGGCGGCGCTCACGACGATCGCCGCCAGGGGCGAGCGGCGCCGGTCGACGGAGCTCAGCAGCTTCGACCCCGGCAGCACGCCGTCGCGCGCGATCGAGAACATCGTGCGGGCGGTCAGCGCCTGGGCGGCCATCCCGCAGGCGATGAACGCGATCAGCACGACCGCCGCGAACGGCTTGGCGGACCACGAGCCGAACGAGGAGACGACCGCGGTGGCGACCGGATCGGCGTCGCGCCCGGCGGCCACGGCGGCGGGATCCGGGTGCGCGAGCGAGGTGGCCACCGCGTTGAGGATCACCAGGGCCGACACGCCGAGCAGCGCGATCCACAGGCCGCGCGGCACCTGGCGCGAGGCGTCGCGCGTCTCCTCGGCGGCGCCGACCGCCACGTCGAAGCCGATGAAGACCCAGCCGCCGACCGCGAGCGCCGCGAGCAGCCCCGCGGCGACCGACCCGCCCGACAGCGCCTCGGCGCCGAGCGACTCGGTGAGCAGCGAGAACCCGTGCTCGCGGAAGAGGAGCAGCAGCGCGAGCCCGATCCCGAGCGCGGCCACCAGCTCCGCCACGATCCCGACCCTGACCGCGCGCCCGAGCATCGTCACGCCGAGGGCGCCCGCCGCGGCGCAGACGACCACGAGCCCCACGGCGGTGGCGACCACCGCTCCCGGTCTCGGCTCGATCTCGAGCAGCGTGAGCGCCCACGGCGCGCCGAGGTACGCGACCGTGGTGCTCGCGACCGCGTACGCGCAGATCGCGACCCAGCCGGTGAACCACCCGTACCTCGGCCCCACGAGGCGGCGCGTCCACTGGTACGCCCCGCCGGCCACGGGGAAGTCGGCCGCGAGCTGCGCGTAGACGGCCAGCAGCAGGCACTGGCCCGCGAGCGCGACGGGCAGTACCCACACCCACGCGGGGCCGGCCAGCGTCGACGCCACCAGCACCACGGCGTAGAGCCCCACGACCGGGGAGATCCCGGCGAAGCCGAGCGCCACGTTGTCGAAGATCCGCAGGCGCCGCGCGAGCTGCTGCTCGTAGCCGAGCTCGCGCAGCCGCGCGACGTCGGCGTCAGTCACGCGAGCGCTCGACGATGCGCGCGACCTCGACGCGCGAGGCGGCGCCGAGCTTGAAGAACAGGTTCCGGATGTGCGACTCGACGGTCTTCTTGCTGAGGAACAGGCGGTCGGCGATCTGCTGGTTGGTCAGCCGCTCGGCGATCAGCTCGGCTATCTCCAGCTCGCGCTTGGACAGCGAGCCGATGCCGGCCTCCTCGGAGGCGGCCGGGCCGCGCGGCTCGGCCCGGGCACCGAGCTTGCGCAGCTCGCGGCGCGCCTCGTCGCGGACGCGGAGCGAGCCGCACTCGTCGAGCGTGCGCTCGGCGTCGCGCAGCACGGCCACCGCCCGCTCGCGCTCACCGGCGGCGGCCAGCCCGCGGCCCTGGAGCACCTGGGCGAACGCGCGCTGCAGGTGCGCGCCGATCGCGTCCGCCGCCGCCGCGGCCTGCTCGCCGGCCGTGGCCGCTCCGAGCGGGTCGCCGTCCGCCAGCAGCACCGCGGCCCGCGTGCGCCCGGCGACGCAGGCGGCGAGCCGCGTCCCCAGGCCCTCCGCGTACTCGCCGGCGCGCTCGGCGGAGCGGCGCGCGCCCTCCAGGTCGCCCAGCGCGATCTCCGCGAGCGCGATCACCTCCAGGTCGAAGTTGCGCTGCACCGCGACGTTGAGGTCGGCGCGGGCGATCTCGCGCATCGCGTCGAGCGCGAACTGCGGGTCGCCCGCCTCGAGCCGCGCGCAGCCGCGCAGCCAGCCGGGGCCTCCGCCCGCCGACGGCATCGTCCCGCCGAGCAGCCGGCTGTCCACGCTCAGGCTCTCCTCGGCGGCTGCGATGGCGGCGTCGAGGTCGCCGGCGAAGTAGTGCGCCCAGCCCAGCTCGAACAGCGCCCAGTAGAGCGAGTGCGGGTTGGCCGAGAGGCGCGCGGCCTCGACCGCCGCCTCCGCCATCTCCAGGCACTCGGCCAGGCGCCCCTGCATCTGGAACGGGAACCCCTGCACGAGCATGAGCGGTACGAGCAGGCGCCCCTGGCCGGTCGCCCGGGCGATGGCGATGCCGCGCTGCGCGTGCGCGATCGAGTCGTCGTAGAGCTCGAGGTAGGTCTCGGTCCAGCCCAGGTAGAAGAGCGCCTCGAGCCGCGGCGCCAGCTCCTCGTCGGTGAGCCGCTCGACCTGCTCGGCGGCCTCGGTGCGGTGCCCGGCGGCGCGCTGGAGATCCCCGCCGGTCGCCGACACGAGACCCAGCGCGGCCGCCGCGGCGGCCACGAGCGCGGGGTCGCCGAGCGCCCTGCTCGTGGCCAGGGCACCCTCGCCCATCGCGAGGCCCTGCTCCAGGTCCACGGCGTACAGGCCGTCCACCGCCAGCTCGATCTGGAGCGCCGCGGCGGCCGGCGTGCTCGTGTCGGCCAGCTCGTCCCAGGCTCGCAGCAGGCGCTTGTGGGCGTCGGTGTGGAGCCCGCGCCAGTGCTCCACCGCGGCGCACAGCGTGGTCAGCTCCACCCGCCGGTCGGCGGCGTCCTCCGGCAGCAGCTCGATCGCCTCGAGCAGCGTCGCGCGGCAGCGCTCGAGCTCGCCCACCGCGCGCAGCGCCGACGCGAGCGCCACGCGCACCTCGACCTGGCGCTCCGTCGCGCCGGCGGGGAGCAGGCGCAGCGCGGCCTCGAACCAGCGCGCCGCGGCCGCCGGCGCGCGCGACGCCGCGGCGTCGCCCGCCTCGAGCAGGCACGCGATCGCGTCCTCGTCGCCCTGGCGAGCCGACATCTCGACGTGGTGCGCCCGCTCCGCCGCGGCCGCGCCCCGGTCGGCGAGCGCCGCGGCGGCGCGCCGGTGCGCGCCCAGCCGCCAGCCGCCGCCGGTCGACTCGTAGACCGCGGCCCTCACGAGCGGGTGGCGGAAGGCGAAGCGCCGCGGCACCTGCGTGGGGCGCACGAGGTCCAGCCCGAGCAGGTCGTCCAGCGCCGTGAGCCCCGCGTCCTCGTCGAGGCCGGCGACGGCCGCGGCCACGTCCGGCTCGAACGGCTCGCCCGCGACCGCCGCGGAGTCGAGGAAGGCGCGCGACTCGGGGGCGAGCGACCCGAGCTCGGAGCCGATCGCTCCCGTGACGGCCGCGGGCAGGCCGGCGACCTCGCCGGTGGGCGTCTCGGTCCCGGCGGAGGAGCGGCTGAGCTGCTCCAGGTAGAACGGGTTGCCGCCGCCGCGCCGCCAGATGGCGGCGACCGTCTCGGCGTCGTGGCCGTCCAGCAGCAGCCCCGCCTCGAGCTCCGAGATGGGGCCGAGCTGCAGGCGCTCGACGCCCGGAGCCGCCAGCGCCGCCGTCAGCCCGGCGGCTGCCTGCCCGGGGCGGAAGCCGAGCCCCAGCAGCACCCCCGGCGGGCCGCGGCGGATCAGGGCGGCGAGCAGCTCGATCGAGGCGGAGTCGCTCCAGTGCAGGTCGTCGAGCACGAGCACGACCGGCTGCGCCTCGGCGAGCAGCGCGAGCAGTCGCCGCATGGCGCGGTGCGCGCGGAAGCGCTCGTCCGCGATCGCCCCGCCGGCCGCGCCCGGACGCACGGAGGGGAGGACCTGCCCGAGCTCCGCGGCCAGCTCCGGGTCCCAGCCCTCGCGGCCGCTCAGGTCCTGCGACGCGACGTAGGCGTCGAGCGCGTCCACCCACACTCCGAACGGCAGCTCGCGCTCGAACTCGGCGGCGGCGCCGGCCAGCACCAGGTGGCCGCGCTCCTCTGCCCGCATGCGCAGCTCGCGCAGCAGGCGAGTCTTGCCGATGCCCGGCTCGCCCTCGACCGCTATGCACGCCGCGCCGCCGGCTCCGAGGGCGTCGAGCGCGGCGGAGAGGTGCCCCAGCTCGGCCTCGCGTCCGACCAGGTCGCGGACGCTCAGAGGGGAGTCCACGGCGGCGAGCATAACCCGCATTCAGGGTGCCGGTTCAGGGCAGTGCCCCGATGTTCTCGGGGTGGGCTCGGAGGAAGCTCGCGTCAGTCACTGCAACCGATGCGAGGAGCCAGCATGCAAGGGAAGGGAAACATCGCGGCACGGGCGGGGAGGTGGAGCACCCGGAACCGCAGGAAGGCGGTCCTCGGGTGGCTCGCCTTCGTGCTCGTCGCCTTCATGGTCGGCGGGTTCGCCGGCAAGAAGGAGATGGACCAGGACAAGCAGGGCGTCGGCGAGTCGGGACGCGCGGCCGAGATCCAGGCCGACGGCTTCCCGCAGGACGACGAGAAGGCGGAGGAGCACGTGCTCCTCCAGAGCTCGGAGCTGACCGCCGGCGGCACGGAGTTCCGCGCGGCGGTGGCCGACGCGGCCCGCCGCCTGGAGCGGACGGACCACGTGCAGAACGTCGAGACGCCCTACGAGGCCCGCCCCGCGGCGGTCTCCTCGGACGGGCACTCGGCCCTGATCACCTACGAGATCCGCGGCGACTCGGAGCAGATAGGCGATCGCCTCGACGCGCCTCGGAGGGCGATCGAGCAGGCGGCCGCGGCCCACCCCGGCATGCGGATCGAGCCTTACGGCGACGCCAGCATCCAGCAGGCCGTCACCGACACCGAGAACGAGGACTTCAAGAAGGCGGAGGTCAGCTCGCTGCCGCTCACGCTCTTCATCCTCGTGCTCGCGTTCGGGGCGCTGGTGGCGGCCGGCATCCCGATGCTCCTGGCGCTCACCGGCGTGCTGGCCACGATGGGCCTCACGCAGCTGATCAGCCACTTGCAGCCGGTCGCGAGCGGCATCGACAGCCTGATCCTGCTCGTCGGCCTGGCCGTCGGCGTGGACTACGCGCTGTTCTACCTGCGGCGGGCGCGCGAGTACCGGGCCGCGGGGCACGGGGTGGACGCGGCGGTCGAGGCGGCCGCGGCCACGTCCGGGCGCGCGGTGCTCGTATCGGGCCTCACGGTGGCCGTCTCGATGGGCGGCATGTACCTGGCGGGCATCCCGATGTTCGTCTCGTTCGCGACGGCGACGATCGTGGTCGTGCTCGTCTCGATGGTGGGCGCGCTCACCGTCCTGCCGGCCGTGCTCTCGAAGCTCGGCGACCGCGTGGAGAAGGGGCGGCTGCCGTTCCACGGCCGGCTCAAGCGGTCGGTGACGTCGATCGGCATCTGGTCGCGGATCACGGATCGGGTGCTGCGGCGCCCGGCCCTCTCCGCGGCGCTGGCCGGCGGGCTGCTCGTGGCGCTCGCGCTTCCCGCGCTGGGCATGAACACCTCGCTGCCGGGGACGGAGTCGATGTCGCGCGACATCGCGGTCGTGAAGACATGGGACCGCGTGCAGGAGGCGTTCCCGCAGGAGAGCATCCCCGTCATCGCCGTCGTAAGGGCCGGCGACGTGACCGCGGAGCCGGTTCGCCGCGCGATCGGGGAGCTCGAGGGCCGCGTCGCGGCTCGCGGCGACCTGTTCGAGGGCCGCCCGACGGTGGAGACGAGCGACGACAGGCACGTCGCGACGATCTCGGTCCCCGCGGCCGGCGACGGCACGGACGACGCATCGAACCGCGCGCTCGACGAGATGCGCGGCACGATCGTCCCCGAGACCGTCGGCGCGCTCGACGGGACCGAGGTGGCGGTGACCGGCGAGACCGCGGCGATCCGCGACTTCAACGGATCGCTGAAGTCGCACCTGCCGTACGTGTTCGCCTTCGTCCTGTCGATGGCGTTCATCCTCCTGCTGGTCACGTTCCGCTCGATCGTGATTCCGCTGAAGGCGATCGTGCTGAACATGCTGTCGGTCGGAGCGGCCTACGGCCTGCTCGTGACCGTGTTCCAGAACGGCTGGGGCGAGAGCCTGCTCGGGTTCGAGTCCAACGGGGCCGTGACAGCGTGGCTGCCGCCGTTCCTGATCGTGATCCTGTTCGGCCTCTCGATGGACTACCACGTGTTCATCCTGAGCCGGATCCGCGAGGCCGTCGATCGCGGGATGAGCACGGACGAGGCGGTCGCCCAGGGGATCAAGAGCACGGCCGGCGTCGTGACGAGCGCCGCGGTCGTGATGGTCGGGGTGTTCTCCCTGTTCGCGACGATGTCGTCCCTCGACATGAAGCAGATGGGCGTGGGCCTCGCGGCCGCCGTCCTGATCGACGCGACGATCATCCGCGGCGTGCTGCTGCCGGCGAGCATGAAGCTGCTCGGCGAGCGCAACTGGTGGCTGCCGCGGCGGCTGGGATGGCTCCCCGAGCTGCGCCCCGAGGGTGAGCCGGCGGGTGCGTGATGCGTGCGTTCGTGCTCCATCACAGCCATGCGGCGCACGAGTGCGAGACGGCGTTCGCGGCGTGGGCGGGCTTCATCAGCCCGCTCCGCCACGAGCCCGTCGGCTCCACGTGCCTCCGCGGCGGGCACTCGCTGTACTGGATGGTGAGGGCGGCCGATCGCGCGGCCGCCCTCGCCATGCTCCCGCGCTTCGTAGCGGACCGCACGACGGCCATCGAGGTCCGCGAGGTGGAGGTACCGTGAACTACGACGCGATGCTCCGCGCGGAGTACCCGCGGCTGTGGCGCGACCTGGAGCGCAGGCGCGCCGCTGCTACGGTCTCTCCACCGGGCGGAACCGCTGCCCGCGAAGTTCTCCGTCTCCTTTCCGCGAAGCGCTCTGGGGCCAATGGACTTCCCCAGGACAAGCCGGGCGCAGACAGCGCCCGGACGTGAAGGAGCACAGATGCAGGTAAAGCCTTTCGCCGATCTCGGCGTATCCACCGATGTCGTACGCGCGCTGCGCGCCGGCGGCATCGAAGAGACGTTCCCGATCCAGGCGCGCGTCGTGCCCGACGTGCTGGCCGGACGGGACGTGCTCGTCCAGTCCCCGACCGGGTCCGGCAAGACGCTCGCGTTCGCCGTCCCGATCGTGGACCGCGTCCGGCGCGACGGCCCGCGGCCGGCCGCGCTGGTGCTGGCGCCCACGCGCGAGCTGGCCACCCAGATCGTCGCCGAGACCAAGCCGCTCGCCAAGGCGCGCGGGCTGAACGTGGCCGCCGTGTACGGCGGCACCGGCTTCAAGGCGCAGATCGCGGCCGCTCGCGCGGCGCAGATCGTGGTCGCCACCCCCGGCCGGCTCGAGGACCTCATCGCCCGCGGCGACATCAAGCTCGACCGGGTCCAGATCGTCGTGCTCGACGAGGCCGACCGGATGCTCGACATGGGCTTCCGCCCGCCGGTGGCCCGGATCGTGGGCCAGACGCCCGCCAAGCGCCAGACGCTCTTCTTCTCGGCCACGCTCGGCGGCGACGTCGGCAAGCTCGCGCGTGACTACACGCGCAACCCGGCGCGCCACGAGTACACGCCGCCGCGCCAGGACCGGGGTCGCGTGGACCATCGCTTCGTGGCCGTGGGCCGCGAGCGCCGGATCGACACGCTGGTGGAGCACCTCGAAGAGGACCACGGGCGTACACTTGTATTCGTGCGCACGAAGCGCGGGGCCGACCGGCTGGTCAAGCGGCTGAAGAGCCGCGGGCACGTCGCCGTGGCCATGCACGGCGACAAGACGCAGGGACAGCGCGAGCGCGCGCTGAAGAGCTTCCACTCGGGCAGCTCGAGCACGCTGGTGGCGACGGACGTCGCCGCGCGCGGGATCGACGTGGACGACGTCACGCACGTGATCAACTTCGACGCTCCCGCCGACCGCGACACCTACGTGCACCGCGTGGGGCGCACGGCCCGCGCCGGGCGCAGCGGGATCGGCATCACGTTCGTGATGGAGGACGAGATCCGCGACGTCGGCAAGATCGCCGCCGACCTGCGCCTGGGCCGGGAGTTCGAACGGCGGGTCGCCGCGTGAAGTCGCCCGCCGAGCGTCAGGAGGAGGCCCGGCGCAAGAAGCTCGACGAGATCCAGGAGCAGGTCGACAAGGGCGGCCTGGTGATCCGCGAGATGACGGACGAGGAGAAGAAGAAGTTCCCGCCGAAGGAGCGGGACCCGTCGCGCGGGAAGCGCCGCGGCGGCGGATCCTCGCGCTAGCGAAGCGCGCGTCGCCGTGCCGGCGGGCCGGCGAGCCGCCCGGTCAGGCGGCGTCGTCCGGCGGCTCGATCTCCCGCTTCAGGATCTTGCCCGTCGGCCCCTTCGGCAGCTCGTCCACCAGCCAGATCGCGCGCGGGTACTTGTAGGCGGCCACGCGCTCCTTCACGTACGCGCGCAGGTCGTCCGGCGAGAGCTCCTCGCCCTCGCGCACCGCCACCGCGCAGCCCACCTCCTCGCCCAGCTCGTCGTGCGGGACGCCCACGACCGCCGCCTCGCGCACCGCGGGGTGCGAGTAGACGACCTCCTCCACCTCGCGCGGGTAGACGTTGTAGCCGCCGCGGATGATCAGCTCCTTCTTCCGGTCGACGATGAAGAAGTAGCCGTCCTCGTCGACCTTCGCGATGTCGCCGGTGTGGAACCAGCCGCCGGCCATCGCGTCCTCGGTCGCGTCCGGCTTGCCCCAGTACTCGCGCATCACGAACGGCCCGCGCATCACGACCTCGCCCGGCTCGCCCTGCGGGACCTCGTTGTCGTCGTCGTCCACGACCTTCATCTCGGTGCCGCCCACCGGCACGCCGATCGACCCGGGCTTGCGCTTGTCCTGCACGTTGAACGAGCCCATGCCGGTCGTCTCGGAGAGGCCGTAGCCCTCGAGGATCGTGGTGCCGAACGCCTCCTCGAACCCGCGCAGCACCTCGACGGGGATGGCGGCGCCGCCCGACACGCAGAACTTGAGCGAGCCCGTGTCCGTGCTCTCGCGGTCGGGATGGTTGAGCAGCGCCGAGAACATCGTCGGGACGCCGGCGAACACGGTCGCCCTGTCGCGCTCGATCACCTCGAGCACCTTCTCCGGCGTGAAGCGCGGGACCAGCGTCATCGAGCCGCCGTTGACCAGGCACACGTTCATCACGCTGTTCATGCCGAACACGTGGAAGAGCGGGAGCGTGGCCACGCCGACGTCGTCCACGTCGATGTCCACGAGCTCGCGCGCGGTGGAGGCGCCCGCCGAGATGTTGGAGTGCGTGAGCGCGGCGCCCTTGGGGGAGCCGGTGGTGCCCGACGTGTAGATGATCACCGCGGGGTCGTCGTCGGCTCGGTCCACGACCTCCTCGACCGGCTCCGCCGCCCCGAGCAGCTGCTCGAACTCGCCCGGCTTGGTCAGGACGCACTCCGCGCCGGCCTCCTCCGCGCCGGCCTCGGCCGCCTCGGCGAAGTCCGGCCAGGAGAACAGCAGCCGGGCGCCCGAGTCCTTCAGGTGGTAGGCCACCTCGCGGCCCTTGAGCAGCGGGTTCATCGGCACGACCACCGCCCCGATTCGCAGCGCGCCGAAGTAGAGGACCGGGAAGTACGGGACGTTCGGGAGCTGGAGCCCGACGCGGTCGCCCTCGCCGATCCCCTTTGAGCGCAGGAACCCGGCCGCGCGCGCGACGCCGGCGTCGAGGGCGGCGTAGTTCAGGACGATGTCGTCGAGCCGCACGGCCGGACGGTCCGAGTGCTCGGCGGCGGTGCGCGAGAACGCGGCGGCGAAGTTCACGGCGCGGCTCCCAAGGTCCGCTGGATCGTACGCGCTTTGCTGCCGCCCATACAGTTAGCCCACACTTTCGTAAGCGTAAGCTTATATAGTGTCGCCGATGGAGGCGGCGCTCAAGGCGATATCCGAGCCGCGCAGGCGGCGGATCCTCACGCTGGTGCGCGACGGCGAGCTCTCGGCCGGAGAGATCGCCGCGCACTTCGACGTGACCCGGCCCGCGATCTCGCAGCACCTCGGCGTGCTGAAGGACGCCGGCCTCGTGAGCGAGCGGCGCGACGGCACGCGGCGCCTCTACCGGGCGCGCCCGGAGGGGCTCGCGGAGCTGAGGTCGTTCCTCGAGGAGTTCTGGGACGTGCGGCTCGACGCGCTGCGGCGCGCGGCCGAGCGGAAGGAGCGCGACAGGCGTGGACGCACCGGCTGAGCGCCTCTGCGTCGAACGGGAGGTGGAGATCGCCGCCAGCCCGGAGACCGTATGGGAGCTGCTGACCGTGCCCGGCGAGGCCACGCGCTGGATGGGCCGCGCGGCCACGTTCGACCTGCGCCCCGGCGGCGCCTACCGGGTCGCCGTGCTCCCGGGCGACGTCACGAGCGGGGAGTTCGTCGAGATCGACCCGCCGCGGCGCCTCGTCTACACCTGGGGCTGGGAGCGCGAGGACAGCCCGGTGCCGCCGGGCACGAGCACCGTGGAGTTCGAGCTCCTCCCCGCCGGCGCCGGCACGTTGCTGCGCCTGCGCCATCACGACCTTCCCGGGCCGGAGGCCGCCGCGTCGCACCGGCGCGGCTGGGACCACTACCTGCCGCGCCTGGCGATCGCCGCCGCCGGCGGCGACCCGGGGCCCGACCCGTGGGTGACCGATCAGAACGAAGAGACGGAGGAGCTGACATGACCGAGAACCAGGGCGAGGCGCTGCGGGTGGCCGCGGCGTACCACGAGGCATGGGCGGGCGGGGACCTGGAGCGGGCGATGACCTACGTGGCCGACGACGTGGTGTGCGACGCGCCGGCCGGGCGGATCGAGGGAGCGCGGGCCTATCGCGAGTTCATGGGCCCGTTCGGGGGGATGCTGCGCGGAGCGGAGCTGCTCGCGGCCTTCGGCGACGACGAGACCGCGCTCGTCATGTACGACACCGAGACCGCCCTGGTGCCGAGCGCGCCCGGCGCCGAGTGGGTGACGGTCAGGGACGGGAAGATCGTCCGCAGCCGGTTCCTGTTCGACCGGCTCCCGTTCCAGGAGGCTCGCGCCGCTCAGGAGGCTCGCGCCGCCCAGCAGGGCTAGCCGCCGCGCGAGCCGCCTAGCGCGCTCCGCAGCGCTGCGGGGGTGCGCCCGGTCTCGCGGCGGACGACGCGGCACAGGTGGCTCTGGTCCGCGAAGCCGACGTCGGCCGCGAGCCGGCCAAGGTCGTGGTCGCCGCCGGAGAGCCGCTCGAGCGCCGCGCGCGTGCGCAGGCGCATGCGGTGGCGCGAGATCGTCTCGCCGGTCTGCGACCGGAACACGCGGCTGAGATGGTGCGGCGACACCGCCAGCTGGGCGGCCAGCTCGGACAGCGAGGCGTCGGGGTCGTGGGCCAGCGCCTCGCGCGCGTCGCGCGCCAGCGCGGCGTGGGCCCGGGCCGCGACCGCGCGCCGCGCGGGCGGGGCAGGGAGGGGCTCGCCCGAGGCGACCGCCGCGGCGAGCGCGATCGCGCGCTCCACGACTTCGTGCTCGTCGCGCTCGCGCACCGCGTGCACCAGCAGGCGGTGCTCGAGGTCCAGGGCGGGCGGCACGGGCAGCGACCCGGACGGGAGGCGGTCGTCGCGGCACGCCTCGCCGGCGAGCTGCGGTGACAGGAAGACGGCCGTGCAGTCGTCGCCGGCCGAGTGCGGGTGGTCGTAGCGCTGCTCCTCGCCGGGGTTCATGCAGTACGCCGTGGTGGGGTCTAGCAGCGCCTCGACCCCGTCGGCGACGCGCGCGAAGCAGCCGCGCCGCACGAGCACCACGGCGTGCTCCGCCGCATGCTCCGAGGTCTGACCGCGCCCGCGCTCGTGCGTGCAGGCCACGTCGGCGACCACCACGCCGTCCCCTGCCGCGACCGTGCGCGCGTGCAGCATCCGGCCAATCTAGGCAACCGAGCAAGAAAGTCCAAGAACGCCGGGGCCGGCGCTGGAAGCCTGCGCCCCAGTGCTCACCGCTTGGACGACCCACCCGCGACAGGAGGATCCCGACATGGCATCGATAAGGAAGGAAGCGCTGATCGACGCGAGCCCGGACGAGGTCTGGGACGCCGTCCGGGACTGGGGCGCCCTGCACGAGCGGCTCGTGCCGGGCTTCGCCACCGGCGCCCGCGTGGAGGGCGACGCGCGCATCGTCACGTTCTTCACGGGCGCCGTCGTGAGGGAGCGGTTCGTGGCGCTCGACGAGTCCGAGCGCCGGCTCGTCTGGTCGATCGTGGACGGGCCGTACGAGCACCACAACGCGTCGGCCCAGGTCTTCCCGGCGGATGGCGGGAGGACCCGGTTCGTCTGGCAGGCGGACCTCCTGCCGGACGCCGCCGCCGAGCGCACGAGCGAGCTGATGGAGCGCGGCACCGGGGTGGTGAAGGAGACGCTCGAGGCGGCGGCGCGTCGCTGAGCTCGTCGCGGGAGGCCGGGCGGTACGGTTGCGCCCGTGACCGGAGCCCCCCGGCAGCTGTGGTCCCCCACGGCGGAGCGCATCGAGCGCTCGCAGATCACGCGCTTCGCCCGCGAGCGCGGCCTCCCGGAGGACTACGACGCGCTGTGGCGCTGGTCGGTCGAGCACCTGGAGCAGTTCTGGGCGGCGATCTGGGAGCACTTCGGCGTGGCGGGCTCCTACGACAGCGTGCTCGCCTCGCGCGACATGCCGGGCGCGGAGTGGTTCCCGGGCGCGCGGGTCTCCTACGCCGAGCACATCTTCCGCGGCAAGCCCGGCGACCGCGTTGCGATCCGCCACGCCTCGGAGTCGCGCGCGCTCGGCGAGTGGACCTGGGACGAGCTGCGCGAGCGCACCGCCCGTATCCGCGCCGGGCTGGTGGCGCTGGGGGTGAGGGAGGGCGACCGCGTCTGCGCGTTCATGCCGAACATCCCCGAGACGATCGCCGCGTTCCTCGCCACGAGCTCGCTGGGGGCGGTGTGGTCGAGCGCGGCACCGGAGTTCGGCGCCCGCTCGGTGATCGACCGCTTCGCGCAGATCGAGCCGAAGGTGCTGCTGGCCGTGGACGGCTACCGCTACGGGGGCCGCGACTTCGACTGCGCCGGCAAGGTCGAGCAGATCGCGGCCGAGCTGCCGGGCACTCGGGTCGTGCGGCTCGGCTACCTCGACGAGTCCGGCTGGGAGGACGGCTTCGAGGCCGACGGCGAGCTGGAGTTCGCCCGGGTCCCCTTCGACCACCCGCTCTGGGTCCTCTACTCGAGCGGCACGACCGGGCTCCCGAAGGCGATCGTGCACGGCCAGGGCGGCATCCTGCTCGAGCACCTCAAGAAGATGCACCTCCACCTCGACGCGCACCCCGACGACCGCGTCTTCTGGTTCACCACCACCGGCTGGATGATGTGGAACTTCCTGGTCGGCGTGCTGCTCACCGAGGCGTCGATCGTGCTCTTCGACGGCAACCCCGCGGGCGAGGTGCTGTGGGACCTCGCGGCGGACTCCGGCATGACCGTGTTCGGCACGAGCGCGGCCTTCATCGCCGCTTCCATGAAGGAGGGCATCCAGCCCGCGGAGGGGCGCGACCTCTCGCGCTTGCACGCGGTCGGCTCGACCGGCTCGCCGCTGTCGCCCGAGGGCTTCAAGTGGGTCTACGACGAGCTCGGCGGCGAGACGTGGCTGTTCTCCACGAGCGGCGGCACCGACGTGTGCACCGCGTTCGTCGGCGGGGTGCCCACGCTGCCGGTCTACGAGGGTGAGCTGCAGGCACGCTCGCTGGGCGCGAAGGTCGAGTCCTGGGACGAGGGGGGACGCCCGCTCACCGGCGAGGTCGGCGAGCTCGTGATCACCGAGCCGATGCCCAGCATGCCCGTCTTCATGTGGGGCGACGAGGACGGCTCGCGCTACCGCGAGAGCTACTTCGACATGTACCCGGGCGTCTGGCGCCACGGCGACTGGATCGAGATCACCGAGCGCGGCACGGCGATCATCTACGGCCGCAGCGACTCGACGATCAACCGCGGCGGCGTGCGCATGGGCACGAGCGAGCTCTACCGCGCGGTGCTCGCCGACGACGACGTGGTGGACGCGCTGGTGGTCGACGTCCCGCGCGAGGGCGAGGAGAACTGGATGCCGCTCTTCGTGGTCATGCGCGAGGGCGCGGCGCTCGACGACGAGGCGATCGCGCGGCTTCGCAGGCGAGTCCGGGAGGACTGCTCGCCGCGCCACGTGCCCAACGAGGTGATCGAGATCGCCGAGGTGCCCCGCACGCTGAGCGGCAAGGTGCTGGAGGTACCGGTCAAGCGGATCCTGATGGGCACCCCGCCCGAGCAGGCGGCGAGCCGCGACAGCCTCGCCAACCCGGCCGCGCTCGACGTGTTCACGGAGCTGGCCGGGCGGGCGTAGGGCTCCTTCGGCCCCGCGGGGGGCGACCGGGGTCGATTGCGTCCCTATAGAGGACGGAAGTGACCCCGGTTGCCTTGCTCGCTCAGGTCGCGGGGGTCGACCGCGGCGAGTCGGTGGAGCCGTCGCTCGAGGGGCCGTCGCGGCCCTCGCGCCTCTCGCGCTCCTCGCACTCCTCGCGCTGCTGCTCCTCCTCGGCGTCGGCGGTGCCGTCGCCGTCGGCGTCCGGATCGTCGGCGTCGAGGACGCCGTCGGCGTCGTCGTCGGTGTCGACCGAGTTGGGCTGGCCGTCGCCGTCGATGTCGCGGTCGCGCGAGTTGCGGGCGCCGTCGGCGTCCACGTCGCGGTCGCGCGAGTTGCGCTGGGCGTCGCCGTCGGTGTTGCGGTCGCGGCCGTTGCGGATGCTGTCGCCGTCGATGTCGCGATCGCGCACGTTCGCGATCCCGTCGCCGTCGGCATCGCGCGACGAGCCGGCCAGCGCCGTCCCCGACGCACCCAGCGCCGCGAGGCACGCGGCCACCAGCACGGCCGCCCGGAACTTCTTGGTGATGCTCATGAGATGACTCCTCTCGTTGGGGTTCTGAACGAGAGGACGTGCGAGCGGCGCTGGCGTTTGGCCGGGGAAGGCGTTCTTACGTCAGTCTTCGACCGCTCTTATGAAGCCGGCTGCGCGCCCGGGCGCTCGAAGCGTGCGAGCACCAAGCCGCTGAGCAGCATGAACGTCAGCGCGCCGGCAGCGCCGAACACCGTGAACTGGTCCTCGACGCTGACGCCGATGGCCGACGTCGCGCACCATCCAGCCGCGAACAGCAGCGGCATCGCCGCCCCCCAGGCGAGCGCGAGCCGTGGATCTCCCTGGCGGGCCAGGGCCAACCCCTGCGCGGCCCCGAGCACCGTGCCGCTGACCAGCCCCATCAGGGCGAGGGAGCCGATGTCAGTGTGGTAGCCGACGAGCGCGGCGCCGGCCGTGAGCCCGGCACCGTATCCGGCGGCGCTCGAGACGATCCAGGCGGCGGGGTGCCCGAGCGCTCCCCTGGCGGCCCACCACTGGACCGCACCGAGGCCGGCTCCCGTGATCGCGCCCCCGAGGAGCGCGGCCTCGACGGCGTCCACCCGCCCGCCGATCGTCCAGCCGGCGAGACCGGCGAGGGGGAAGGCGAACGCGACCGCGACCCAGCGCCAGCCGGGGAAGGACCGCTGCTGCGCGAAAACAGTCATGTGAGGCTCCTGACCCCTGCCGTGGGGGCGCGCTGTTGGAAGCCGCGAGGATCGCTCGCCGTCTGGCGGCGGGCGTCGGGCGACCGTACACCCGCGGGCAGGGGAAAGCAAGGCTGGCGCCGGGCGCTAGCCCTCGTCGATCAGGAGCCGCGCGTTCAGCGTCGGGTTGCCGGCCTGCGACAGCGGGAAGCGGTCGCCGACGTGCTGGAGGGCGGGCACCTCGATCTCGACCGACAGCTTCTTGTCGAAGATCTTCTCCTGGTCGATCCGGAAGTCGATGTTGACCGTCTCGAGCTTGCGGCAGTTCGAGCAGTGGCGCGGCGTCTTCGGCTGGAAGAACGCGCGCTGCGCGACCGGCTGGCCGTCGGCCAGCAGCTTGACCCGGAACGTTCCCGGGATGTCGAGCCGGGCGATGTCCTTCACCCGCACGGAGACCGGCGACGAGCGCTTGATCGAGAAGGTGCGGGCGGCCTCGATGCTGCCGGCCTTGTTCTCGAGCTCGGGTGGCCCGGCGCTCACGGCGTCCTCCTGTTCGTACGAGACCCCGAATCCGCCGATGGTCTCGTCGGCCGTGATCTCGAAGGGCGGCAGGCCGTTGAACGGCGCCGAGAGCCAGCTCGTGTCGCCTCCCGCGATGGTCGTCTTGAAGCCCGTGAGCGTGGTGGCGCCGAGGCTGATCTGCCAGTTGAGCCACAGGCGGTCCAGGTTGCAGTGGAAGAACCAGAAGATCGGATCGAAGGCCGCGACGTTCTGGTCGCCCATCGTCGGGCCGATCGCGTCGTGGCCGCCGTCGTGGGCCTGCATCGAGAAGCTCTGGTAGCCCCCGGTCGAGAACGTGCCCCACAGCGATTGCGTGATGGAGGTGGCGATGTCCTCGTACACGCCGTTGGTCGTCATGTTCTGCTGGATCGTCGCCGGGTCGTTGCGGCTCGTCGTGTACGGGAAGTAGGTGCCCGGCTCGGGAGGGTCGGCCGTCGCGCCCGGATCCTCCGGCAGCTTGTAGGCGGCGAACGGCGCCTGCTGCAGCACGTCCGGCAGGAGGGTGGTGATGTCCCAGTACGGCAGCGTCACCTCCTCGCACCCGGAGATCGTCCGGAGCTGGTCCTCGAAGAGCTTCAGGAACGTGCGGTGCCAGGGGTTGAAGGGGTCGTCGTGGTGCGCGCACCACGCCCCCGGCAGCCCGTGGGCGCCGGCCATCGCGTAGTAGCCGTTCGGATCCGACGCATCGCGGGCCATGACGCCGCTGAACGCCTTCGCGAGCGTGTCGATCTCCGGCTGGCTGAGGCTCGCGATGTTCCTGCGCACGCGGCCGCCGGGCGCGACCTCCCGCACGTCGGGGGCGGGCTGAGGCGTCGCGGCGCCCAGCGGGCAGCCGTTGATGATCCAGTTCCTGAACGTCTGCGAGCGCTCGGGGCTCCACTTGTCGGCCACGGGCCCCCTCGGCATCAGGCGGTCCGGCGGCTGGGTCTGGAAGTGGATCTCGAGCGCGTGCTTCTTAACGCCGTCGTAGGTCGCCAGGTTGTAGCCCATGGAGGCCATGTGCTCGATGTCGACCGGCCTGAAGAAGTGCCGGATGTCGGCCATGTACGTCGGATTGGCAACGACGGGATCTGTGGTGGGGGTGTCGGCCATGCGCGCAACCTTGCTCAACCGCACAGGGCCTGTCAACCAAAGGCGGCCGGTGAATCACATACCCCCCGGGAGGGGGGTAGGATCAGCGCGGCGAGCCGGTCGTGCGGCGGGGCTTGCGACGGCAGGGCATCCGGTGGACGTTGCGCTCCACCCCGCCGTCGGCGAACGTCAGCCGCGCCTTGAAGGTCCAGACGCCGCTCGACGGGCACCTGCGCGGCGTGCGCACGTAGGCGCGGCGGCCGGACGAGCGGGCGGGGAAGATGTTGCGCACGCGCCGCAGCGCGGTCTCGCCATCGGGCGGCCCGCCGTGCGACGCCGGGACGTTCACCGTCGTGACCCGCCCCTCGCGCCGCCCCGTCACCACGGAGCGGACCGGGTACTGCTCCGGCCCCCCGACCACGCGGAACGCCCCGCCCCCGTACTCGAAGGCGTTCACCACGATCGGCGTCTCGCCGGCGCCCGGGAACCCGGTCATCGAGGTGTTGCCATGGCCGCTGCCGATCCAGGTCTCCTTCGGGCACGCGGTGTCGGGCTGCAGCCGCAGCTCGACCTCGGACGCGGTGCAGTCCGGCACCGCCGAGTCGTCGAACCGCGTGCCGACCGGAAACGTGAAGACCTCCTGGCGCACGGCCGGCGGCTTGGCGTTCGGGTCGCCGGGGTGCTTGTAGACGATCTGGGTGTCGATCCCGGTCGAGGCGCCCGGCACCGGCGTGGTGAAGACCTGCTGGTAGTCGAAGCGCGACCCGGCGGGCGCGGTGGCGGGCAGCGCCGCGGCAGGCGGCCACGACCACCAACCCAGCGATGGCTCCAGTCCTTGCCGGCATCTCCCGGCAGCGAAGACCAGAGCTCTACCGCGGCCGGCGCCGCAGCTCCCGCAGCCCCGCCCCGAGGAACGCGAGCGCCTCGTCCACGATCGCCATCGCCGCGCCGGCGTCGCCCGCCTCCGCCTGCTCCGAGTCGTCCAGGACCGCGAGGGCGGCCGCGGCCGCCGCGCCGACGAGCCGCGGCTGCACGGAGCCCGGCGGGAGGCCGAGGTCGCGGGCCACGCTGTCGGCGAGCAGGTCCTGGAAGCGGCCGCGGTTCAGCTCCTCCTGCGCCCGCAGGGCGGGGGTCGTCCGGATCAGCTTGCGGCGCGAGCGCTCGGCCCTGCTGAGCGCGTCCTCACGGGCGAGCCAGTCCGCGATCCAGTCGCGGAACGCGTCGAAGGTGGTCTCGTCGGGCCCCCTGTCCTCGAGGCGCGCGCGCAGCGACCCGAGCACCTCGGCGAGGTCGTGGAAGACGACCGCCTCCTTCGTGTCGAAGTAGGCGAAGAAGGTGCGCGGCGCGATCTCGGCCGCGTCGGCGATGTCGGCGACGGTGGTGCCGTCGTATCCGCGCTTCCGGAACAGCGCGAGCGCTTCGCGCACGATGCGGTCGCGGGTCTGTGCCTTCTTCCTCTCCCGTAGGCCAGGCAACGGGCCGGATTCTACTCCCGTTTCGTGAAACAGCGCACACACTGAAATTCTGCAGTGACTGCTGATAGGGTCGCTCCCGTGACTCGCTCGCTCGCCCGCCTGGCCGCGGTGCTCGCTCATCGCTGGAAGCGTTCGCTCCTCGTGGCGCTCGTCAGCCTGGTCGCGCTCGGCGCGATCGCCGGCTCGGCCGAGCCTGCCGCGGACGACTTCGAGGTGCCGGGGACCGAGGCCCAGCGGGCGCTCGACCTCTTCCGCGACCACACGCCCGCGTTCGCGGGCGGCGACGCGACGCTCGTGTTCAGCGTCGACGGGGGCCGGATCGGCGCCGGCCGGCCGCGCGCCGCCGTCCAGTCGGCGATCCGCGAGGTGGGGGAGCTGCCGGGCGTGCTCGAGGTCTCCGATCCCTTCGAGCGCGGCGGGCAGGTGTCGCCCGACGGGCGGCTCGCCGCCGTCGACGTCCGCTACAGGACCGAGATCCAGGACATAGAGCCCGAGGACGGCAAGCGCCTCCAGGAGGTCGCCGGCGAGGCCGAGAGCGCCGGGGTCGACGTGGCCGCGCGCGGCCCGGTCATCGACGTCGCGGCCCAGCAGGAGGCACCGGTGGGCGAGCTCATCGGCGTGGCCCTGGCGGTGCTCCTCCTGACCCTCCTCTTCCGCTCGGGCGCGGCCATGGCCGCCACCCTCTTCGGCGCGCTGCTGGGCGTGATGGTGGGGCAGCTCCTGCTCACCGCCCTGGCCAATCCCCTCGGGCTTCCCGAGTTCGCCACAACGATCGCCGTCATGCTCGGTCTGGGCGCGGGCATCGACTACTCGCTGCTGATGCTCGCTCGCTACCGCGAGGAGGCCGCGGCGGGCAACTCCACCCGCGACGCCGCCGGCAGGGCCGGCGCGACCGCCGGCGCGTCGGTCGTGGCCGCCGGCCTGATCGTGATGGTCGCCATCGCTGGGCTGCTCGTGGTGGGCATCCCCTTCATCGGGAAGATGGGGATTGGCGCCGCCATCGGGGTGGCCGCCGTGGTGGTCTCGGCGCTCACGTTCCTCCCCGTGATGATCGGCGCGCTGGCCCGCTGGCTCCGCCCGAAGAAGCCGGAGCACGTGAGGCCCTCGCCCGGCTTCGAGCGCTGGGGGCGGATGCTGACGCGGCGCCCGTGGCTCGCGATCGCCGCCGGGGTCGGCCTCCTGCTCGTGTTCGCGTTCCCGGTCACCGGCATGCGCCTCGGCCAGCCCGACGACGGCAACCAGCCCGCCGACACCACGCAGCGCCAGGCCTACGACCGCCTGAGCGACGCCTTCGGGCCAGGCTCGAACGGGCCGTTCCTGCTGGCGGTGGACACCCCGAAGGGCGACCCCGCCACCGCCGGCCAGCTCGCGAGGCTGCGCGACGCGGTGGCGCGGACCGACGGCGTCGCCTCCGCGAGCCCCGCCGTGCCCTCGCGCGACGGCGAGATGGCGACCATCACCGCGATCCCGGAGACCTCCCCGCAGGACAAGCGCACAAGCGCGCTGCTCGAGCGCCTGCGCGACGACGCGATCCCCGCGGCCACGGCGCGGACGCCCCTCGAGGTCCACGTGGGCGGCAACGCGGCCACCTTCGAGGACATGTCGAACAGGGTCGCGTCGCGGCTGCCGCTCTTCATCGCCGTCGTGATCGGCGTGAGCGTCCTGCTGCTCATGATGGCCTTCCGCTCGCTCTGGATCCCGCTCGTGTCGGCGGTCCTCAACCTGCTGTCGATCGGAGCCGCCTACGGCGTGGTGACCGCGGTGTTCCAGGAGGGGCTGGGGGCCAGCCTCGTCGGAGCCGAGAGCGGCGTGCCGATCGTCTCCTTCATCCCGGTCATGCTGTTCGCGATCCTCTTCGGGCTGAGCATGGACTACAACGTCTTCCTGCTCTCCCGCATGCACGAGGCCTACAACGACGGGCACTCCCCGGCCGAGAGCGTGGTGCACGGCATGGGCCGGATCGGGAAGGTCGTGCTGTTCGCGGGCCTGATCATGGCGGCGGTCTTCCTGGCCTTCGTGACCCAGAGCGACGTGATCGGCAAGATGATGGGCCTCGGCCTGGGCCTCGCGATCCTGATCGACGTGATGATCGTGCGGCTGGTGATCGCGCCCGCCGTCGTGACCCTGCTCGGCGATCGTGCCTGGTGGCTGCCGGCGTGGCTCGACCGCCTGCTGCCGAACGTGTCGCTCGAGGGGCGGCCCGAATCCCACGCCGAGCCGCGCGAGCCGCGCGAGGCGGGGGCGCCCGCGTAGGGGCCCGTGTGGGGCGCCCGCGTAGGTTGAGCGGCGCCGCTGGGGGTAGCAACGCGGCGTGACCGGAGCGGACCCCGCCGACATCTGGGATGCAGGGCTGGACGAGGGCGAGCGCCGGCTGAGCCGCTCGGGCGCCGGCCTCCTCGCCACCGGCGTGGTGGGCGGCGTGGACATCATGCTCGGCATCCTGGCCATGACCGTGACGAGCGGAGCCATGTCGCTCGTCATGCCGAACGAGACGGCGCACGTGATCGGATCGCTTGCGTTCGGCATCGGCATCGCGTTCCTGATCGTGGGCCGTTCCGAGCTGTTCACGGAGAACTTCCTCGTGCCGGTGACCGCGGTCTTCCACGGCCGGACGCGCTGGACGAAGCTGCCGCGGCTGTGGCTCGGCACGCTGATCGGCAACCTCGTGAGCCTGTTCGTCCTCGCCGCGATCTTCGTGCGCGCCGGGCTCGTCCCGCCCGACGCCCTCGACGCCGCGAGCGAGATGGCGGAGACCTTCGCGCAGCGCGACTTCGTCGCCGCCCTCCTGAGCGCGATAGTCGCGGGAACCGTGATGACGCTGCTCACGTGGCTCGTGCACGCCGCGGGCAGCGACGGCGCGCGCCTCGGCATCGCGCTCCTGATCGGCTTCGTGCTCGCCGCGCCGAGCCTGAACCACGCCGTCGTCTCCTTCGGCGAGATGAGCTTCGGGATCCTCGCCGACCGCGGCAGCGCGGACTGGGACGACCTCGCGCAGAACTTTCCCGTAGCCGTCCTCGGCAACCTGCTCGGCGGCCTGACGTTCGTGACCCTGGCGCGGCTCGTGCAGGTCCGCGGCGAGAACGCGATCTAGGTTCGCGCCAAACGACCGCATGCGCGGTCGACCCCGAGCAGCGCCGCGACGTCCCACCACGAGTGCACGATCGCGGCCACGCCGGCGTCGCGCAGCTCCACGATCCGCCGCTCGCGCTCGTCCTCGGGGACGAACTGCAGGTTGCCCACCGTCGGGAAGCCCGCCGCGACCGCCGAGAGCGCCCCGGCTGCCGCGTCCTCCACGGCGAGCCCGGCGCCGGTGCCGATCCCGAGGCGCTCGCCGGCGAACGTGTAGATAGCGGGATCCGGCTTGCTCGTGGGGACCGGGAGCGAGTCCTCGGCGCTGAAGCGGATGGCGTGCGGGAGCAGCTCGTCGAGGCCGGTCGCGCGGAAGCACGCGTCGAGGCGTGCGTGCGCGCTCGAGCTCACGACCGCGAGCCGGAAGCGGCCAGCGAGCTCGCGCAGGGGCGCGGAGACCTCCTCGTCGGGTCGCAGCGTGGACTCGAGGTGGGCCACCACCGCGCGCTGCTCCTCGAGGACCCACGACTCGAGCTCCTCGGCGTCGATGCTCGCGCCGGCCTCGGCCGCGAGATCGCCGGCGACCGACCGGAAGTTCCGGCCGACGGCGCCGCGGCGCAGCTCGTCCGGCGTGAACTCGCGCTCGATCCCATGATCGGCGAGGAACCTGTTCGTGACCGCGGTCGAGGCGACGAACGCCGGCTCCTCGGAGCCGAACAGGTTGCCGTCGGCGTCGCAGAGCAGGACCTCGATCGCCTCGGGGTCCAGGTCGCGGAAGCGGAGGATCCCGCCGGTCATTGAGCCGCCAGGTCCGTCTCGCGCGCACGATCGGCGACCACGGCGCGGGCACCGAGGGCGGCCAGGTCGCGCATGTCTCGCTCCACGGCCGCGGCGAACCGTGGGCAGCGCCCGAGCTCTCCGAACGTCGCGGCGTCGGCGAGCAGGGGGCGCGGGTCGGCGCCGCCGGCGCGCGAGAGCGTTCGCAGCCGCTCGCCGCTCGGGTCGTCGAGCTCGAAGCGATGATCGTCGTCGCGCAGGTACAGGCACCAGGCCGCGACCGCGAGCGTGAGGAGCGCGTGCGCGCGCCCCCGAGCGCGGGCCTCGCGAATCGACGAGAGCAGGTGAGCGGGCACCTTCGTGGAGCCGTTCCGGCAGAGCCGGGCGAGGCGGTCCGCCAGCGCCCCGTTGCCGAACCGCGCCCGCAGCGTGGCCGTGTAGTCGTCGAGGCAGATGTCGACGGCGGGCAGCAGCGGGGCTATCTCGCAGGCCATGAGCCGCTCGGTGTAGGCCGCGAAGGCCGGATCGAGCATGACCTCGTCCGTGCGGTTGTGGCCGGCGAGGGAGCCGAGGTAGCCGAGGGCCGAGTGGGTGCCGTTCAGGAGGCGCGTCTTCATCAGCGAGTAGGGCCGCACGTCGTCGACGAACCGCACGCCGACCTCGTCGAGGGGCGGGCGCCCGTTGCAGAACGAATCCTCCACCACCCACTGCGAGAACGGCTCCGTCACGACCGGCCAGCGGTCGCGCACGCCGAACCGCTGCGCGACCAGCGCGCGGTCCTCCGCGGTGGTGCTGGGGGTGATCCGGTCGACCATGCTGCTCGGGAAGGTCACGTACTCCTCGATCCAGCTCGCCAGGTCCCGGTCGCGCAGCGCGGCGAACGCGACGACGGCCGCGCGTGCCACCGCCCCGTTGTCCGGGATGTTGTCGCAGGAGAGGACCGTGAACGGGCGGCGCCCGGCGCGCCGCCGCCGGTCGAGCGCCTCCACGACGAGTCCGATGGCCGAGCCGGGCGCGGCCGGGTTGGCGAGGTCCTCGGCCACGGCCGGGTCGTCGCCGGCGAAGGCGCCCGTGTCGAGGTCGAGCATGTACCCGGCCCCCGTGATGGTGAGCGTGACGAGCCGGGTCGAGGCGTCGGCCAGCGCCGTCAGGACCGCCTCGGTCTCCTCCGGCGCGAACAGGTAGCGCGTGATGACCCCGACCACCCGCGCCGTGTCGCCGTCGGGCCCGCGCTCCACGACCGTGTAGAGCCCGTCCTGGGCATCGAGCGTCTCCTTCATCTCGCGCCGGTGGAGCCCCACGCCCGTGAGCGCCCAGCCGTCGGCCAGACCGCGGCTGGCGAGCTCGTCGAAGTACGCCGCCTGGTGGGACCGGTGGAACGAGCCGACGCTGATGTGGACCACCCCGCGGGTCAGCGCGGCGCGGTCGTAGTCGGGCACGCGGAGCCGCCGCGCGTGGTACGGCAGGGTGCGCTCGTTCAGGCGGAGAGAGGCACTCACGGCCTCTGCCGCTACCCCAGCCGCGCGCTCTCCAACCAGTGCGGTACGTCACGCTTTCGTGTGGACCGGCCGTCGCCGGGTAGTCACAGCGGATGCGCAGGAACCTCGTCATCTCGCGCGTTGGCGCGAACTCGCTACACCCGGGGTGGATCGACCCGAACGCGGAGCGCACCTGGGATCTGTATCTGTCGCCGTACCAGCCGATCCCGGACCAGGGCGCCCTCGACTGCCAGGTAGGGGAGGTGATCGCCGGCCCGAAGTGGACCGGCATCCGCGACGTGCTGGCCTCTTGGGACGGCTGGCGCGAGTACGACCACGTCTGGCTCCCCGACGACGACATCGCGGCCACGCCGGACGCCATCAACGCCATGTTCGAGGTCGCGGAGGGCGCCGGGCTGGACCTCTTCGCGCCCGCGCTCGACGAGGGCTCGTACTACGCCCACTTCATCGCGATGCGCAACACGTCGTTCTTCGGGCGGCGCGTGGGATTCGTGGAGATCATGATCCCGGGCTTCAGCCGCGCCGGCCTGGAGCGCCTGGCGCCGACGTTCGCCGAGACCGAGACGGGGTGGGGGTGGGGCCTCGACTCGGTCTGGCCCAAGCTGCTCGGCTACACGGACGTGGGGATCATCGACGCCGTCACCGTGAGCCACACGAGGGCGGTCGGCGTTATGCGCGACGAGGACCTGCGCCGGCGCGTGCACGAGGAGTCGGACATGCTCCTCGAGCGCTACGAGTGCCGCCAGGAGCACGTGACCTTCGGCGCGTTCGGCGAGGACCTGCAGCCGCTCGACCTCGCCCCCGAGGCGCTCCTCGCGGGGCTCGTGGATGGCTGGGACTACCTGATCGAGCGGGATCCGCGGGTGCTGTGGTGGATCGCCGAGTTCCAGCGCCGCCACTCCGGCGGGCCGGAGTATCCGGTGGCGGGAACGCCCGAGAGCTGACGGCCGGCCGCGCTACGCCGGGTCGCCGGCGGGATAGGCGAGGCGCAGCACCACGTTGAGGGAGCGCTCCGGACCGGGCCAGTGCTCGCGCAGCAGCGCCGGGCCGCCCGCTCGAAGCACGTAGCGCAGGGCGAAGGCGGCGACGATCGCGTCGTCGAGCTGGCCCGCGACCGGGATGAAGTCCGGCACCAGGTCGATCGGCATCGCCAGGTAGGCGATCAGGGCCACGATCACCGCCCTCCGGCGGCGCGGCACGCGCCCGTCCCCGAGCAGGCGCCGGAGCAGGACCAGGCAGTCCGGGATGAAGCCGGCGAGCGCCCGCGCGTCGCTCCGCCGGCCGCCCAGGGCCAGCGCCGCCACCAGCGCGGCGTACGCGAGCACCGCGAGCAGGAGCGCGATCAGGAGCCAGTTCAGGGCGACGTCGCCGGCCTCGAGCGGTCAGTGGCCAGCCCCCGCGCCCGCACCACCAGCTCGTAGGTCCCCGGGTGGAGCCTCCGGGAGAGCTCGAGCCTGAGCACGCGCCGGCCGCGCACCGTGACCGGGCGCCTGCTGATGCCGACCACTCCCGAGGCGCGGCCCCGGCGATCCACTGAGCGCAGGCGCGCGCGCACGCGGAGCGCGGGCAGGAGGCTGGCGGAGCTCACCCGCACGTCCACACGCCTGGCGCCCGCCCTCAGCCGGGGCCGCTCGACCTCGAGCGTGGGCCTCAGGAACGGCACCACGAGCTCGCGCACGCGCTCCGCGCTGTCCACGAACGGCCAGTGGCCGCTGTCGGGGATCAGCTCGATGCGCGCGCCGGGGAAGGCCTGGCGCTGGCGCTCGGCGTGCTCGACCCCGACGTAGGGGTCGTCCTCGCCCCAGACCACGAGCGCGGGGCGGCTGCGGCGGCGCAGCACCTCGGCCTGCTCGCGCCCCCGGTCCGGGTTCTCGAACCCGGAGCGGTAGTAGCGCAGAGCCGCGCAGCGGGTCGCGCGGTCGTAGTCGTCGTACATGCGGTCCACGAACGCCGCCGGAAGCCGTCGCGGCGTCCGCGCCTGGATCGCCTCGGTGAAGCTCGCGCGCGTGGTGCCCGCCATCTCCGCCTCGCCGGCGCCGGGCGTCGCCCATACGAAGACCTGCGGGTGGGGGATCCAGTCGATGTAGACGCCGCTGTTGACGAGCACGGCGCCGAGCAGCCGGTCCGGGTTGCTCCGGGCCCACTCGAGACCCCACACCGCGCCGAAGTCGTGCACGGCCAGCACCGCCCGGTCCACCCCGAGGCGGTCGAGCGCGGCGCCCACGAAGCGGGCGGCTCCCTCGGTCGACTGGAACTGGTTGGCCGCCTTCTGCGACTGCCCGTAGCCGGTCATGTCGAAGGCGATCGTCCGGGCGAACTTGCCGTTGGCGGCCACGAGGGCGTCCCAGTCGCGCGACGACCCGGGGTGCCCGTGCATGAAGACGACGGCCTCGCGCGCGTCCGCCGGCCCGGCCTCCTGCACGCGCGTCTCGACGCCCTCGATGGTGATGCGGCTGCTGCGCACCCCGCGCGGAAGCGGCGGGTCGCCGACGAGCACGCTGTGCTCGGCGTCGGTGACGGCGCCCGCGGGCCCGCCGTCGCCCTCGCAGTACCCGGCCGCCGTCTGGGCCCGAGCGGGCGGCGCCCCGAACGCCACGGCGATCGCGGCCACCGCGATGGCGGCGCGTGCCCGGGTCGGTGGCGTGCGGCTCCGCATGAACTGGCCATGGAAGCCCATCGCGCCCCGACGCGCAATGGGGAGCCGCCTACCGATCGACAGCGCGGCCGGACGCGAGAGAATCGAGGCGTGACCCTGAAGACCAGCAGCTACCTGATCCTCGCCCTCGTGCGCGGCGGCTTGACGTCGGGCTACGCGATCAGGCGGTTCATCGAGCAGCAGCGGATGGAGGTCTTCTGGGCGACCGCGTTCGCCCAGATCTACCCCGAACTGGCGCAGCTCGAGGAGGACGGCTACCTCGTGCACGGCGAGGACCCGCACGGGGCGCGGCAGCGGCGCGCCTACGCCCTCACCCCGGAGGGGGAGCAGGCCCTGCTCGCGTGGCTGCGCGAGCCGCGGATCGGCGTGATGGAGCTCCGCGACGAGGGGCTGCTGCGGCTCGCCTTCGCCGACCACCTCCCGCGCGAGGAGGCGATCGAGCTGGTGCGGCGCCTCCGCGTCCGCGCGGAGGAGGCGGAGCGCGAGTTCCAGGAGACGATCCTGCCGATCGGCGAGGCGCTGCTGGCCGCCGGGCTGAGGTTCCCGATCGAGATCGGCCGCATGGGCGCCGGCTACTACGCGTGGTCGATCGAGCACCTCACGCGGCTCGAGGCGGACCTGCGTGCCGAGCAGGACGCCGGCTAGCGCGGCCGCGGGATCCGGCGCACGCGCGGCTTGCCCTTCGTGCAGCCGTTCCAGCTGCGCGTGCTCACGACCTTCGAGCCGGTGTTGTGCGTCGCCACCACCCGGATCGTGAGCTTGCCGCTGCGCTTCAGCCCCTTCAGCGTGATGCGCCTGAGGTCGCGGCCGCTCTGGCGCAGGCGGCGCTTGCCGTTCACGTACGCCTCGGCCCGCACGACGTGCGAGTGCCTGCTCTGGTGGAGCTTGAACGCCAGCGTCGCCGGGCGCAGGCAGGGGCCCCCGCCCGGCGCGGCGTCCGCGCGCGGCCAGACCTTCTCGTCCACCTTCAGCGTGTAGAAGCCGCTGGTCCCGTCGGAGTACCAGATCTCGCGGCGCTCGGGCGCGAACGCCGGCTGCGACATCGCCCAGTTGGCGCGCTCGTCGATCACCGGCGCGCCGGTGTCGCTCACGTTCGACGGCGGCGCCACGTGGTAGGCGATCTCGCGCGGGTTCTTCGGGTCGCGGACGTCGAACACGCGCAGGCCCGAGAGGATCATCGAGCAGGCGACGATGCCGGGATCCTTCGTGCTGGGGACGTTGCAGTAGTGCGCGGCGTAGCCCTGGACCGGGCTCTGCGCGCCGTAGTCGCCCGCGATCGCCGGCCGGTTCTCCTTCTGGTGGACCTGCAGGCGGATGTTCGAGACGACGAACGGCTTGCGCTCGTCGGAGATGTCGATGATCCGCGCGGCTCCGACGCGGTCCCCGTGCCCGGAGACGCCGCTGCCGTTGCCGCCGGACGAGTACTCGTCCACCTCGACCACGTACGGCTTGCCCTTGATCGTGACCGGGATGGCGTTCTGCGGGATCGTCTTGTTCGACCAGGTCAGGCGGCTGACCTCGCGCACCTGCGGATCCGGCTTGCGGTCCTGGACCTCGGAGGTGTCGAGGATGATCAGGCCGTGCGCCGTCGAGGCCAGGTAGGCGCGGCGGCCGTCGTTGGAGAGGGTCAGCCCGTGTGTCGAGTACTCGTCGCTGCGCCACAGCTCCTTGGGCACCCGCTCGTCGGAAATGTCCACGGCCGACATCGTCGAGCCCGGCGAGGAGGGGTAGAACGTGAGCCCGTCGGGCGCCATGCCGCTCTCGTGGCCGAACGGCGTGGCCGGGTACGCGGCCGCCATCGGCACGGGCTGGCGGCAGTCCTGGCTGATGTCGTAGACGTCGACGCCGCCCGGGTACTGCGCGGGGTTGCCCATCACCGCGGCGAGGACGCCGCGCTGCACGCTGATGTTGAGCGACTCGTGAGGCGTCTGCATGGCGGGCGTCACGAGCGTCGCGGTGCGTACCGGCTTGCGCGGGTCCGACATGTCGAGCACCGCCACGCCGGTCAGGTCGAGGCTGAAGTTGAGGGCGTTCGTGGGGAACAGCAGCGCCGTGTCGTAGTACGCGCACTCGTGCCCGGCCTTGTCCACGTAGCGGTGCACGCGGAAGCCGCCGGTCACCCCGACGTGCCCGATCCGCGTGAGGTTGCACCAGTAGCCCTCGGCCGCCCGCCCCGAGTCGACGTCCTCCTTGGCCACGCGTCCCTGCATGCCCGGCTCGGGCTTGGAGTCCGAGTCGCACTGGGGGCGCGGGGCGGGGTTGGCCGGCGGCTCGGGGGGCGTCTGCGCGGCGGCCGGCGCCGCGGCGATCGCCGCGAGCGCGGCGAGGGCGAGGATCAGGAGCAGCGTGCGGCGGAGCATCGGTCCGAAGCTTGGCAGACGCGCCCGGCGCCGGGGCTAGCCGACGAGCTCCTCGACCGCGTCGGCGGCCGCCCCGGGCCCGCCCGCGCCGGCGAACGAGCGAGCGACGCGCTCGGCGCCTGGGCGCTTCGCGACCGCGCGGTCCACGGCCGCGCGGAGCCGCTCCGGGCTCAGCCGCCGGTGATGCAGGCGCACGCCGGCATCCGCCACCTCGACCCGGCGCGCCACGTCGAACTGGTCCCGCCCGAACGGGACGACGCAGACCGGGACGCCGGCGCTCAGCGCCTTGACGGTGATCCCGTGCCCGCCGTGGCACACGACGCAGGCGGCTCGCTCCAGGACCGGGCGGTGGGGCAGGAAGGGCTCGACGCGGGCGTTCGCCGGTGCCTGGAACGCGGCCGGGTCGAGCGCCCCGGTCGTGGCCACGACCGCGAACGGCTCGCCGGCCAGGGCGGCCAGGGCGGTGGCGATCAGCTTGTCGTCGCGCTGGTATGCCGTGGAGGCGGTGACGAGCACGATCGGGCGCGTCTCGGCCTCGAGCCACGCCGGCGGGTCGGCGGGCGGCTCCCACAGGCCCGGGCCTACGAGGCGGACGTTCGCCGGCCAGTCGCCGCGCGGGTACTCGAACGGCTCCGCGGTGTAGGCGATGAAGACGTCGGACTCCAGGTACTGCTCGTCGAAGCGCTCGACCGGCGCGAGGCCGAGGTCCGTCCTCAGCCTGTTGAACGGCCGCAGCTCCTGTGCCGCCAGGCGGTCGCCGACGGCGCGCCAGACGCGATCGCGGGTACGGCCCAGCGGTCCGCGCGCGCGACGCCAGCCCATGCCGTGCGGCGGTACGTCCACCGACCGGAACGCCGGCGGGTAGGGGCAGAAGACCGCCCACGGCAGGCCCGACGCCTGCGCGGCGAACATCCCGCCGTGGCAGTTGACGTCCACGAACAGCGCGTCGGGGCGGACCTCGGAGATCGCGCGCTGGAGGTCGGGAACCTCGAGCTCCGCGAGGCCCGCGTAGGCACGCAGCAGCCGGCGCAGGCCGTCGACCTGGGATCGCCCGCGCCAGTCGTCGAACTCGAAGCGCTCGATGCTCGGGTCGACGGGCGCGGAACGGATGCCGAGCGCGGCCAGCCGCTCGACGTGGGCCTCGCCGCCCCGCAGGTGCACCTCGTGGCCGCGCGAGTGGAGCTCCAGCAGCGTGTCCACGGCCGGGAACGTGTTGCCGGACGAGGCCGACTGGTACACGAGGATCCGCGCCGTCACGACGAACCCTTCGCCGCGGTGACCATGCCGGCGACGATCCGCTCGGCCGCCGCGCGATCGAGGCCCATCTCGCGGCGCAGCAGCTTCCAGACGAGGATGTCCGTAGCCACGACCAGGGTCACGAGGCGGCGCTCGCGGGCCGCGCCTCGCGAGCGGCCCAGCAGCGGGGCGAAGGTGCGCTCGACCCAGGAGCGGTGCCAGGCCCGGCCGGCGTTGGTCATGGCGCGGATGGCCGGGATCCGGTCCTCCTCCGCGAGCAGCCGGAGGGTCGCGTCGCCCTGCAGCTCGTAGGAGTCGTAGAGCAGGCGAATCGCCTTGCGGACGTCTCCAACCGGGGCCTGGTCGCGCCGCGCGCCCTCGGGGCCGATCGCCCAGATCCAGGCCGCCACGAACAGCTGGTCCTTCGTGCCGAACCCGGAGTGGACCGTCTGGACGCTCACGCCCGCGGCGGCGGCGACGTCGCTCAGGCGTACGCGCTCGTAGGGGTCGTCGGCGAAGTGGCGCCACGCCGCGGCGAGGATCCGCTCGCGCGTCGCGGCCGCCGCGTCCGCGCGGGCGGCCATGCGGTATCTGCGCTTGCCAGTGCGGGGCTCCGCCATTTCGCTTGAAGCAGACTAAAGCGAAAATCTACGGGCGTCAAGCCGTTGCCGCCGGCGTCAGCGGCCGCGGACCGCGTCAGCAGCCGCCGGCGTCAGCAGCCGCGCACGGTGCGGCTCTGCTTGACCGCGCGCTTGCCCGCACGCGCGCTCACGCGCACCCGCGCGCTGCCCTGCACGTCGGCCAGCGCGACCTTCACCCGCGTGGACTTCCGGCCGCGGCGCACCTTCGCCGGGTGCCGCCTGCCGTCCACGTACGCGCGGATCTTGCGCGCGCCGGCCGGCAGGCTGAACGCCGCCGAGCGCGGGCAAGCCGGCGGAGCGGGCGGCGGGGCGCCGCCGGGCACCGGCACCTGGCCCCGCTGCGCGTCGGCGAGCCGCCGGCAGGTCAGGTCCTGCTCGGACGAGCACTCCATCACGCGGATGTTGCGGAACCAGAAGGCTCCCCAGTCGCTGGGCGTGACCGCGTCGGGGTCGCCCTCGCCGCCGAAGCCCGCGTCCGTGCCCGTGCGGTAGGACCACTGCGGCTGGGTGTGGAACGACAGCTCGTAGGGCTCGGGCGGCCCGTTCGCGCTCACCACGTCGGTGACCGTCCGCCCGTTCAGCCTCACCACGTGGCGGGCGCCGAGCTGCACGATCTCCATCGTGCTCCAGTCCGGCCAGGACGTGAGCTTCTGCCAGCGGGCGGCGAACTGCCCGAAGAACCCGCCCGGCAGGTACTCGCCCACGCTGCGCAGCTGGATCTCCTGGTCGCCCAGGTACACCCCGCCGTTGTCGTAGAAGTTCTCCCGCCGC
>DASVVS010000057.1:0-85472 GCA_036386455.1 Thermoleophilaceae bacterium | reverse complement strand
CACGAACTCGCGCCGCCGCTTCTCGACCGCGCGGCCCAGCGCGCGCTCCTCCTCGGGGAACAGCTCGGTCTCCACGAGCTCGCGGTCGGTCTCGAGCGTCACGACGGTCGGCGGCACCAGCTCCTCGATCACGCCGCGCCGCCCCCGGCCGGCAGGATCCTCCGCACCGCCGGGCGGCGCGAGCGCTTGGTCCACTCGCGCGGGTAGCCGAGCGACACCTCCTCGAAGCGCACGCCGTCGACCATCGTGGTGCGCGGGATGTGCAGGTGCCCGCACACGACCGCCGTCGCCCCGTAGCGCGTGTGCCAGTCGGCGGTCGCCTCGGTTCCGCACCACTGGGCGAAGTCCGGGTACCAGAGCGGCTCCGTGAGCTTGCGGGCGAGCGGCCAGTGGTTCACGAGCACGGACGGCATGCCGTCGGACGCCTCCGCGAGCCGCTCGGCGGTGAAGCGCACCCGCTCGCGGCACCAGTCGTCGATCGACGCATGCGGCCGCGGGTCCAGCAGCATCTCGTCCGTGCAGACGATCCCCGCCGCCCGCGCCTGCGCGAGCGCCTCCTCCTTCGTCGCGCCCGGCTCGCGCGTGAACGTGTAGTCGTAGAGCGTGAACAGCGGCGCGACGAGCGCGGGTCCGCCCGGCCCGTCCCAGACCGGGTACGGATCCTCGGGCGTGGGGATCTCCAGCCCGCGGCAGAGCTCGACGATGTGCCGGTAGCGCTCCTCGCCGCGCAGCTGATCGGGGTCGTCCGGCCGCGTCCAGAGCTCGTGGTTGCCCGGGACCCAGATGACCTTCGCGTAGCGCTCGACGAGCGTTCGCAGCCCCCATTCGATGTCGCTGACGAGGTCCGCGACGTCGCCGCAGACGATCAGCCAGTCCTCGCCCGACTCGGGCCGCAGCTCCTCCACGAAGGCCCGGTTCTCCGGCACCTCCACGTGCAGGTCGCTGATTGCGACTAGCGACTTGGGGCCAGCAGCCGCGGTGATCCGTTCATCCCCCTCCATCGGGGGATGGCGGCACGCGCATCAACGCCGACGTGCCAGCCTCTCCTCACCCGAAATTCAGCCCCCACACCCAAGAAGCTCAAGCATTGCAAAACGGATGATCCGGGGTATTTGGACCCCCCCAGTGGTGGGGTGGCGCGCCGCCGATTTGCCAGTCGCGATTGGATACGCGCCGTGCTGGCGTGGCTGGCAGACCTGGCGAGTAGACGAGCGCGGGCCGTTCTCGCCGGCGCGGTGGTGCTCGCGCTGGCGGCGGCGGCGCTCGGCGGCGACGTGGCCAACCGGCTCGCCCCGCACGAGAGCGACGACCCCGACACCGAGAGCGTCCGGACCAAGGAGCGCCTGGCGGAGGCGACCGGGCTGGAGACGGTCCGCTCGATCGTGGTGCTCGTTCGCAGCGACGCCGGCGTGGCCTCGCCGGCCGGCCGCGGGCGGGTCGAGCAGGTGCGCGCGAAGCTCGCCGCGGTGGACGGCCTCGGCGGTGTGACCGCCCGAGCGCCGGTCTCGCGCGACGGCCGCGCGACCTTCGTCGCCGCCCGCGTGCGCACGAGCGCGAAGGAGAAGGACGTGGTCGAGGAGGTGGAGGACGAGCTGCGCGACGAGCCCGGCGTGACGGTCGGCGGCACCGCCACTGCGAACGTCGCGGTCGGGCGCGTGGTCGAGGAGGACCTGCGCACGTCCGAGGCGCTCGCGTTCCCGATCCTGTTCCTGCTGTCGCTCTGGTTCTTCCGCGGGCTGGTGGCCGCCGCGCTGCCGCTGCTCGTCGGCGGCCTCTCGATCGCGCTCACGTTCCTCGGCATGCGGATCGCGAGCGAGCTGACGACGCTGTCGGTGTTCTCGCTGAACCTCGTGACCGGCCTGGGCCTCGGCCTGGCGATCGACTACAGCCTGATCGTGGTCTCGCGCTACCGGGAGGAGATCGCCCGCGAGGGCGGCGCCGGCCCGGAGGCGCTCCGCCGGACGGTCACGAGCGCGGGGCGGACCGTCCTGTTCAGCTCGCTCACGGTCGCCGCCGCGCTCGCCACGCTGCTGCTGTTCCCGCAGCGCGGGCTCTACTCGATGGCCGTCGGGGGCGTGATGGTCACGATGCTCGCCGCGGCCGTGGCGCTGCTCGCGCTGCCGGCCGTGCTCGCGCTGCTGGGGGAGCGGGTCAACTCGGTCGCGCCGGGGCGGCTGCGCCGCGCGGCCGAGTCCGAGGCGCGCGGCGAGCACGGGCGCTGGTACCGGCTCTCGCAGTTCGTGATGCGCCGTCCCGCGCCGATCGCCGCCGGCAGCGCCGCGCTCCTGATCGCGCTCGGAATCCCGTTCCTGGGCGCGCAGTTCACCTCGATCGACATCGGCGTGCTGCCGGACGACGAGCCGGCCAAGCAGGTGAACACCGCGCTCGAGCGCGAGTTCCCGCCGCTGCCCACCACGCCGATCGTGGTCGCCACCGAGGGCACGCGCGCCGACGCGGAGGCGCTGGCCGGGCGGCTGCGCGCGCTGGAGGGCGCGAAGGCGGTCACCCCACCGGAGCGCACGGCGAGGAACCCGAGGGCGGAGACCGGCGACCTCTGGCGGATCGACGTGGCCTCGCGCGCCGCGGTCTTCGACGACGCGAGCGAGGACCTCGTGCGCCGCGCGCGCTCGCTGGAGGCCCCCGGCGGGGTGTCCGTGGGCGGCGAGACCGCCGGCTTCGTGGACTACAAGGCGAGCCTGGAGGACCACCTGCCGGCGGCGGTGATCGTGCTGGTCGTGACCACGCTGCTGCTTCTGTTCGCGATGACCGGCTCGCTGATCCTGCCGCTGAAGGCGCTCGTGATGAACCTGCTCACCGTGAGCGCGGCGTTCGGGATCCTCGTGCTGATCTTCCAGGAGGGGCGGCTGGAGGGCCTCCTCGCGTACACGGGCCGCGACGCGCTCGAGTCGTCCCAGCCCGTGATCCTGTTCGCGGCCGCGTTCGGGCTATCGACCGACTACGGCGTGTTCCTGCTCTCGCGGATCAAGGAGGCGCGCGACGCGGGCGCGTCCGAGACCGAGTCGGTCGCGCTCGGCCTGCAGCGCACGGGGCGCGTGGTCACCGCCGCGGCATTGCTGTTCGCGGTGGCGATCGGCGCGCTCGCGACCTCGCGGATCGGCTACATCAAGGAGCTGGCGCTCGGGACCGCGTTCGCGGTGCTGATCGACGCGACGGTCGTCCGCGCCCTCCTGGTCCCGGCGCTGATGGCGATGCTCGGCCGCTGGAACTGGTGGGCGCCGGGGCCGCTGCGGCGCCTGCACGACCGCTTCGCCCGTCAGGTTCGCGAACCCGGCGGCCGGGTACCCCAGGGCACATGAGCGACCAAGAGAAGAACCCCCAGCGCGACCACGAAGAGCAGCCGGAGCCCGACCCGACCGCCAGGCCCCCGGAGTACGACCCGGACGACGGCTCGACGATCGCCGACGACCACACCGCCGCCGCGGTGGGCGACGAGGGGCCGGCGGGCGAGCGGATGGACGGCTAGGAGGGCTTGGCGAAACTCGCCAGCCCAGTGGTAGTGCGGGGTTGCGGAAGGGAGAACATGGTCCTACCTCGCTTTCCGGTTCGCGTACCCCAACGAATAGGGCAGGCCGCCGCTACGCCGTTGTGTCCGGCGCCTCAGTCACGGACACCGCGTCCGCTGCCTTGAAGGACAGTTCGCGGTCGCCGCTGAGCGAGTGGAAGGTCACGAAGGCCCGCTTCTCCTCAAGCGCGTCGTTGAGTTCCCTCGTGACTTCCTCAACGCTCTCGCTGACCATGTAGACGCGGGTGTCGTTGAGGTCGATGCGCGCTGCTACGTCCCTCAGCGTACCCACGTGACCAGCGGAATCGCCGAGGCGGCGAGGAGCGGCGTCAGTCGTCCGACTTGGTGAGGCCCGGCTTGTGAGCGTCCAGCAGTGCGATCATCCGGTCCCACTCGTCGTTCGTGAGCGGGAATGTCCCCTGTAGCCGGACGCGCGCCTGCCCGTTAGTGAGGACGACCGGGATCGTGAGCTCGTTCCCTGAGGGCGGCGGGGGAGGCGGGTGCTGCCGCCTCGTGCGTTCCTGTGTTCCTGCACCACCCATCTTGTCGTCCTCCTCGGCAGGGGCCGTATCTTCGTCCTGTCGAGATAAGGTACCACCATTCCCGGTCAGTCCGGCGTACTCAAGCGTCCCTCGAAGCTGGGCAATCAGGTCGCGTGCAGCCCCTTCGGTGAAGCCACGCTCGCGCGTCAGGTAGAAGGCTAGGTTGGCGTCTGAGGGCAGCCCGTTCGGATGCCGCTCAAGGATCTCCCGATGGATCGTCGGCGCCTGCGCTGCCTGCTGGATCTTCGCCTGACGCTCGGGAGAGTCCTCGCGCGAGTCGAGCAGAATGTCGAGCGCGAGCGGCGTTAGCTGGCCGGTACGGGTGTCGCCGCTCCCGTTGTCAGCGAGCAGGCCGAACTTCTTGAGCGCCGCGACCACGACCAGCCCCGCACCGCTCTTGGGGCTGTAGCCCCAGTGGCCGAGGATCGTGTCTACGGGGGCGGGGTTGTCGCGCTCGTGCTGGTAGAGCACGAGCGCGCGGTCGAGGGCGTCCGCCAGCCCGACACTCGGGTAGCTCGGGCTACGGGGCTTCTTTCTCTTGGCTGCCGGGGCGGCGTTCGCTTCCACGCGGATTAATCTAGCGCATGTCTCGGCGGAGTGTCAACCCGGGTGCCGACTTAATCGAGACACGCTGTCCCGCATATGTCGAGATAAGCTGATATAGTGTCTGTAGTGACTTCGCCACTGCGACAAGAAATGAGGCCACACCCCGCCTTCCAAAAGCGGGTCCATCTTGGCCTACAGAGCCCGGCAGGCGAGCAGTGGGTACCGGCCGGTCGGGTGTCTCGGGAACGGTGGGGGCGGTCGTTGCAAGCGGCCGCTCCCACTGGAGATTCTACTTCGACGCACGATGGTCGGCGTGGCGCTCGTCAAGAGTATGTACGCGCTACCGACGTGGAGCGGCACGGTGCGGCTCGTGGCCGAGCACGCCGGGCTGAGGGACACGCTCAGCGCCGTCCCCTCCCAGTGGGCCTGCTACCGCTTCGCCGCCAAGCTGCGTGATCGCTCGGCGGCGCTCGCCGCGTGCCTTGACCGCGTGACCGCCGGGCTGCACAAGCTCATGCCCGGCATCGGCGAGAACGTCGCGCTCGACGGCTCCGACCTTCCGGCCTACGCGAACGGCCAGCGCTACGTGTCGAAGAACGGCCCCGAGCGCGAGCGCTACTCGGACCCCGACGCCTCGTGGGGCCACCGCTCGGCAGTCTCGACGCGCAAAGGCGGCGGGTTCTATGGCTTCAAGGTCCACGCGGCCGTCTGCACGAAGACCGGCCTGCCGCTCGCATGGACGGTCGAGACGGCGCGAGAGGTAGAGCAGACGTACGCGGGCGCCGCCGCGCGAGACCGTCAGGTGGGGGAAGCTCTACGCCCAGCGGTCGGCCGTCGAGCGCGAGTTCGGCTGCTTGAAGCACGAGTGGGCCTTGCTCCCGCTGCGCCTCCGTGGAATCGAGCGCGTGCGACTGCACGCCGACCTGACCATCTTGGCCCAGCTTTGCCGCGCGCTCGCGCGTGCGAGGGCGGTGGTCGCGGTGCTAGCCGAGCGCCGCGCGGCGCTGCTGGCGCGTAGAGGGGCACTGCTGGGGACCGCTCCCGAAGCTTTGCCGGGCAGGGAGCGGTCCCCGTTGACCGACCGGAACACCGCGAAGCTAACGATTCCGTCCGACGACTCGCCTTAGATGCAGAACGCACATGGCGTTCTAGCCCTATGTCTTGCCGGGCAGACCGGCTGGCCGCCACCACTGACCGAACCCAGGAGGTTCAGATGTACTTCGAGATCGTCACCGCCTCAGGCGGCTACCGCGCGAGGATCAAGGGCGGGAACAACGAGCTGATGTTCCTGTCGGAGGTCTACACCACGAAGGCGAGCGCCCAGCACGCCATCGACGTGGTGAAGGCAAACGCCTCGTTCGCATCGGTCTACGACCGCACCTAAGCGGCGTCGCTCATTGGGACAACCTCGACCGGCGGCTTTTCCGCCGAGTGCTTGAGGATGCAGTCCCAGGAGCAGAAGTGGAGCGAGCGGCCAGTTCCCTCCGTCACGGTGATGATCGCGGCGGAACGGGGACTGGCCGTTCTCACGTGGCTCTCGCACTCTCGCCAGTCGCAGTAGAAGACGCGCTCGATGCTCACGTGCCGTGCGTATTCGGGATCACGTCGTTCGCTCCTTTAGAGGTAGTCGAGTTGGTCGATCAGGACTTCGGCCGGGCCATCGGGCGGGTCGGAGTCGAGCCGACCGGTCAGGCCGACCTTGTCTCCCTGGTGTAGCTGGGCGACCTCGCGCGCTTCCGCGCCGTAGGTGGTTGCTTCGACGTAGACGACGCCCGGCTCGGGCGTACCGTCCGAGCGTGCATTCCGTCAGGGCAGGGTCATCGCGAAGCTGGGGCTTGCCCGTGAGCGTGCCTATGACGATCACGATGTTCATGGCCGCGCCCCAGGGCTAGGCCGGTCGTGCATGGGAGCTAGTACCTCCTGTGTCACGACCCTCGGCTGTTAGCGCAGCGCGGGGCCAACTTGTTAGGGAACGCGGCGAGTCTCAGCAGCCAGACGGTCGCCCGTCAAAGGTTCCGCCAATCGTTTCGCCAAGCCCTCCTAGCCCGGCCGCGTCAGGCGCCGTCCGGCCCGACCGCCGTCAGCAGCATCATCGAGACGCCGAAGCGGCCGCTCTCGGGCACGAAGCAGAGCACCTGATCGCCGGGCTCGAGCCCCTCGGTGCGGGTGAGCTCCTCGAGCATCACCCAGATCGCGGCGCAGCCGATGTTGCCCACGCGCACGAGGTTCGAGTACCAGCGCTCCTCCAGCGGCGTCACGCCCTCGCGCGCGAACGCCCGGCGGAAGTGCGCGCGCAGGGCCTCGCTCGAGTAGTGGAAGGCCACCCGCGTGATCCGGTCCGGGTCGAAGTAGCCCTCGTTGATCAGCCGCGCCCACTCCTTGCCGCAGGTGCGGATGAAGCGCGGCAGCAGGCGCATGTTCTGCCGCAGTGACAGCGCGCCCGCCTTCGCGGCCTCGTCGATCGTCTTGTAGTCCTGCCAGGTGCGGCCCTCGGGGTCCTCGCCCGTGCTCCCGACGTACATGCACGGTCCGGTCGTGTGCGCGTACGAGGTGTTCGTGACCCACTCGATCCGGTAGCTCGTCCCCTCGGGCGCGGGGCGGTCCTGGATCACGGCGGCGCCGGCCCCGTCCGAGAGCATGTAGCGCAGGAACGCGACGTCGAACGGCAGGTCGCCGTTCTCGCCGAGCCCGTTGCCGTTCGCGTAGCGGCTCGACTTGAACTGCCGCGAGGTCAGCTCGCTGCCGCAGATCACGGCGTTCGACTGCTCGCCCTCGCGCACCATCAGGTAGGCGGACTTGAGCGCGACCATGCTCGACGCGCAGAAGCCGTTCGCGGCCACGATCTCGACCGGCCGCTCCATCAGGTCGCCGTGCACCATGTTCGCGAGCGCGGGGCCGCCGTAGTCGCCGGCGGAGGTCGCCACCGCCAGCACGTCCACGTCGTCGAGCCCGATCGGGCTGCGGTCGACCGCCTCGGTGATCGCGTTCGAGGCCATCTCCGTGTTGGAGAAGACGGTGTTCTGGTCGCGGTCGATCGCGAAGTGGCGCGTCTGGATGCCGCCGTTCTGGACGACCGTGTCGCGGATCTCGGGGTTTCCGAGCGCGCCGACGTACTCCTCGATCGCCTCCGCCGGGACCGGTTCGCCGGGCAGGAACTTGCCGAAGCTGGTGAGGTAGGCGGGCACGGTCAGGCCTCCGCCGCGGGGGTGGCGGCCTCGGCGGGCTCGGGCGCGGCCGGGAGCGGCTCGCCGCGCATCAGCGCGATCACCACGTCGAGGGCGTCTCCGACCGTCCGGACCAGCACCACGTGCTCGTCCTCGAGCTCCACCTCGTACTTGTCCTCGAGCTCCACGGCGATCGCCGCGACGTCCAGCGAGTCGAGCCCGAGGTCGTCCTTGAAGTGCGCGCCCTCCTGCACCCGCTCGGGGTCCACCTCGCGCTCGCGCTGGAGGAAGGTGCGGATCTCGTCGAGGAGCTGAGAGCGCAGCGCGCCCGGCTCCTGGGAAACGTCGGTCGTCGTCATGCGCGGCAGCATCCGCGCGCCGCGCGCGCCGCCATAGCGGCCCCGGGGCGATGACCCCCGATCGGGGGTCTCTTTCCGGGAGTTCGACGGTCCGTGCGATGGGTTCCCTGTTCGCGCCCATCCCCCGCTGACACGGTCGCCGCGCCGCGCCCGCTGCGCACGGCACCCGCACCCGAGAACGGAGGACCAGATGGCCGAGACGTTCACGCCGCAGGCGATCGAGGAGGCGCTGATCGACGCGATGGTGACGATGGGCCCCGAGCGCGAGGAGATCTCGCGCGAGAAGACCTTCGAGGAGCTCGACATCGACTCGCTCGACCTGGTCGAGCTGCTCCAGATCGCGGAGGAGCGCTACGGCGTCGAGCTCGAGGCCGAGGACGCCAAGGACGTGACGACCGTGGGCCAGGCGATCGACCTGGTGGTCGGCCGCGTCGTGAACGTGAAGGCGTAGGCCCCGCGCCCGTGGACCTCGCCGGCAGGAAGATCCTCGTGACCGGGGTCGCGACCCGCCAGAGCATCGGGTACGCGGTCGCGCGCGAGGCGCAGCTCGCCGGCGCCGAGGTGCTGCTCACGAGCTTCGGGCGCGTCCGCAAGCTCACCGAGCGCACCGCGCGCACGCTGCCCGAGCCGGTGGACGTGCTCGAGCTCGACGTGTCGCGGCCCGAGGACTTCGCGGCCCTGACCGGGGAGCTGGAGAGCCGCTGGGGCCACGTGGACGGAGCGCTGCACTCGGTCGCGTTCGCCCCCGACGACGCGCTCGGCGGCGACTTCCTCACCACCCCGGCCGAGAGCGCCGAGACCGCGTTCCGCGTGAGCGCGTTCTCGCTCAAGGGCCTGGGCGAGGCGCTCGTGCCGCTGTTCCCGCCGTCCGGGGGGTCGATCGTGGGACTCGACTTCGACGCCCAGGTCGCCTGGCCGGCCTACGACTGGATGGGGGTGGCGAAGGCGGCGCTCGAGTCGGTCACGCGCTACCTCGCCCGCGACCTCGGCGGCCGCGGCGTGCGGGTGAACCTCGTGGCGGCCGGGCCGCTGCGCACGCTGGCCCTGAGCGGGATCCCCGGCGCGCACGCGCTGGAGGAGGCGTGGGCCGAGCGCGCTCCGCTCGGCTGGGACGGCCGCGACCCCGTCCCCGTGGCGCAGGCCGTCTGCTTCCTGCTGTCGGACTGGGCGCGGGCGATCACCGGCGAGATCCTCCACGTGGACGGCGGCTTCCACGCGCTCGGCGTCGCGCTGCCGCAGGCCGATGAGGCCGCCGCCGAACCCGCGGCCGCGCCGGACGCCGAGCCCGTGCCCGAGGTAGTGGCCTAGTGGCCGGCGCGAACGGAGGCACGCCGCGCCGCGTGGCGGTGACGGGCATCGGCGCCGTGACGCCGGTCGGCACCGGCGTGGACGAGTTCTGGGACGCGCTGCTCGCCGGGCGCTCGGGCATCGGCCCGGTCGAGGCCTTCGACACCAAGGGACAGCGCGTGCACATCGCCGGCGAGGTGAGCGACTTCGACGCGCGCGACTGGATGAACCCGAAGGACGTGAAGCGCGTGGACCGCTTCGTGCACATGAGCCTCGCCGCCGCGAAGCTCGCGGTGGACGACGCCGGGTTCGAGGCCGAGAACCCCGAGCGCGTGGCGACGAGCTTCAGCAGCGCGGTGGCGGGGATGATCGGCCACACCCGCGAGGCGCAGAAGCTGCAGCAGCGCGGGCCGCGGCTGGTCTCGCCGTTCACGATCCCGGCGCTGATCCCGAACATGGCCGGCGGGATGATCGCGATGAAGTTCGGCTTCGGCGGCCCCTCGATCTGCCCGGTGAGCGCCTGCGCGTCGTCCGCCGATGCGGTCGGGCTCGGCTTCCGCATGGTCCGCGACGGCTACGCCGACGCCTGCCTGGCCGGCGGCGGCGACGCCCCGGTGTGCGACCTGGTGCTTGCGGCCTTCGCCAACCTGCGCGCGCTCTCCACCCACAACGAGGACCCGACCGGGGCCTCGCGCCCGTTCGACGCCACCCGCGACGGCTTCGTGCTCGCCGAGGGCTCCGGCGCGCTGATGCTGGAGCCGCTCGACCGCGCCCGGGCCCGTGGCGCGAAGGTCTACGCGGAGGTGTGCGGCTACGGCGTGGCCTCCGACGCCTACCACGCGACCGCGCCGGACCCCCACGGCAAGGGCGCCGCGCGGGCGATCCGCGAGGCGCTGGCCGACGCGGACCTGGAGCCGGAGTCGGTGGACTACATCAACGCCCACGGCACGTCCACGCCGATGTCGGACGAGGGCGAGACGCGGGCGGTGCGGCGCGCGCTGGGCGAGCACGCCGACGCCGTCGCGATCAGCTCGACCAAGTCGATGACCGGCCACCTGCTCGGCGCGGCCGGGGCGATCGAGTCGGCCGCGTGCGCGCTGGCGATCCGCGACGGCCGGATACCGCCGACGATCAACTACGCGACGCCCGACCCCGAGTGCGACCTCGACTACGTGCCGAACGAGTCGCGCACGGCGAACGTGGACGTGGCGCTGTGCAACGCGATGGGCTTCGGCGGCCACGACGTGGTGGTCGCGTTCCGCAAGCCGGACTAGCGGCCGCTCACCCGCGGATCAGATGGTGCTCACGCGCAGCAGCGACTTGATCGACCGCCGCTCGTCCATCGCCGAGTAGGCCTCGGCGACGTCCTCCAGGCCGACCGCGTGGTCGAAGACGCGGCCCGGGGCGATGCGGCCCTCGAGTACGTCGTCGAGCAGCTCCGGGATGTAGGCCCGGGCCGGCGCGGGCCCGCCCAGCACGCCGCGGTTGCGGTAGAACATCGCCTCGACCGGGAACTCGATCCCGTGCGGCACGCCCACGTAGCCGACGACCGAGCCGGGGCGCGCGATCGACAGCGCCGTCCTCATCGCCTGGCCGGTGCCGACGCACTCGAGCGAGGCGTCCACGCCCACGCCGTCCGTGAGCTCCATGACCGCCTGGGTGGCCTCCTTGCCGCGGGCCTCGACCACGTCGGTGGCGCCGAACTCGCGGGCCAGTCGCTGCCGGGGCTCGTGGCGGCTCAGCGCGATGATGCGCTCGGCGCCCAGGCGCTTGGCGGCGATGACGGCGGACAGGCCGACCGCCCCGTCGCCGACCACGGCCACGGTGTCGCCCTCCTTCACGCGCGCGCAGACGGCGGCGTGGTGGCCGGTGCCCATCACGTCGGAGAGGGTGAGCAGCGCGGCGAGCGTCTCGTCGCTGTGGCCCGAGCCGGGCACGGCCACGAGGGTGCCGTCGGCGAGCGGCACGCGAACCGCCTCACCCTGGCCGCCGTCGCCGTTCATCGGGAAGAAGCCGCCGCTGGCGCAGGCCGTGTGGATGCCGTTCCGGCAGTGGGGGCAGGTGCCGTCGCTGTAGGCGAACGGCGCGATGACGAGCTGGCCGCGCTGGACGTCGCGCACCTCGGAGCCGACCTCCTCGACCACTCCGATGAACTCGTGGCCGATGGGGCCCGGCACGAACGGCGTCTCGCCGCGGTAGTACCAGAGGTCCGACCCGCAGACGCAGGCCATGACCACGCGCACGACCGCGTCGGTCGGCTCGGCGATCGCCGCGTCGGGCCGGTCGCCGACGGTGATGGAACCGGGTTCGTTGAAGATGGCTGCGCGCATCTGGTGGGGAGACCCTAGAGCCCTCCGGTGAGCGGGGTCGGGGAGATGACGTAGACGGTCCGCGCGGGGATCGCAAGCGCGTACAGGCGCAGCCCGTCGGGGGACATGGCGATCGCGTCCGCGGCGATCGGGAGCGGATCGCCGAGCTGCTGCATGCTGCCCCGGTCCACCGCCACGATCTCCTGGCCGAGCGCGACGAAGAGCGTCTCACCGGCCAGCGCGAGGTCGACCACCGTCTGCCCGGGTAGGGAGAGGGCGGCGCCCGGGGTCAGCCCGCTGCCGCCCACCTGCTGGGCGGTGACGGCCCCGGCCGCGCCCGTGTAGAGCCAGCCGTCGCCCGACGCCGCCACGGCGGTCACCCCGCTCTCGCCCACCATCCACTCGAGCGTGGGGCCGGCGTCCACGCTGAAGCTCTCACCCCAGATCACCCCGCCCGTGACCGGGTAGAGCTGCGAGCCGTCCGGGGTCGCGGCGAGCGCATCGGCGGCGGATGCCGCCGGAATGGTCCACATGTAGACGTTCGTGAACTCGCCGCCCAGGAACTCCAGCGCGGCCATCCCCGAGAGCTGGATGTCGGCGCCGGCCGCCCGGAGGGCCACGACGAGCTCGGCACCGTTCATGCGAGCGGTGGCGAGCCGGGTCTCGGGGCCCACCACGCCGCCCATCTGCTCCACGACCGGCGCGGGGAGCGCGTCGCCGGCGCTCGCGGGCGTCACGTAGGCGGCCATCGACTGGCCGCCCGCCACGTAGAGCAGCGCGCCGTCCGGGGCGAGCGCCAGGTCCATGGGCGGGTCGCACGCGGCAGGAAGCGGGGTCACGCTCCTGACCTGCCAGAACGCCTGGACGGTCGCGGTCGCGGTCCCGGCGTGGCTGACGGCCTCCAGCGCGTAGGTCCCGGTCAGCGGCCGGCTGATCGGGAGCGCGTAACCGCCCGGCTCCGACTGCGGCTGGAGCTCCTCCTCGGGCACGGCGCTCAGCGTGCAGTAGTCCGCGTTCGCGGTCTCCCACTCGAGGACGGCCTCGTAGCCGCCGGCGGCCGCGACGATCGTGCCGGCGAACCGCTGGATCTGCGGACCCGGCGGCACGACCGTGACCGTCTCCTGCACGCGCGTCGCGTAGTGCTCGGACCCGATCGTCTCCTCCACGGTCATCGTGAAGACGGTCGTCTTCGCCGGCTCCAGCGGCGGGTCGTCCGCGCCGGGCCAGACGCCGGCGTGCGCGAACGGCGGCTGCCCGGCGGACGGGAGGTTCACCACCCCGTCCCCGGTCGCGTACTCGATCGCATAGGTGGCGCCGGGCGGGCCGGACCAGTGCAGCGTGGTGGACTGCCCGAAGGCGACGTCGGGCGGGTCGGCCCAGAACTCCACCGACCCCCAGCCGCTCGGGAACTTGGTCAGCGGGAGCTGGACCGACGGCATCCCGGCCGTCCCCTCGATCACCTGGAGCCCCGCGACCGGGCCCGGCGCGCGGTTCACGGACACCGCCTCGAGGCCGAACGCGAGCGGCTGGGCACCCACCGGCACCGTGGTCCGGGGCGGTCCCGCCGGCACGAACACGAAGACCCCGGGGGCGGTGTTCGGCTGGAGCTGCCAGCCCTGCGGCGGCAATGGGCCTACGTTCGTCACGTCCGGCGTCAGGTCACCGGCCGCCTCGCCGATCGGCAGCACGATCTCCACGCCCGCCAGCGTGACCGGGTTCGCATCGGGGTTCGGTGCCGGGTTCGACGCCACGACCGTGAGCACGCACTGGACGAGATCCCCCTGAGCCGGGCTCGCCTGGAGCGGGAACGGCTGGGTGGTGAGCGCGTAGAGGAGCTTGATGGCGGAGCTCAGGGGATCAGCGGGGTCGGGGACACGACGGTGATCGCGTTCGACGCGATGTGCAGCGCGTACAGCCGCAGCCCGTCCGGGGAGACGGCGATGCGGTCGGCGGCGACCGCGATCGGCGCGCCGGCCCGCTGCATGCTGTTGCGGTCGACCACGACCACCTGCTGCCCGGTCGCGACGAACAGGAACCGGTCGGAGACGGCGAGGTCGGTCACCCCCGCGAGCGGCAGCGGCGATCCATACGGCGCCACGAGAAGCTCCGGCACCTCCGCGTGCAGCACGACGTAGCCGGTGATGGCGCCGGCGGTCGCGAGGTAGAACCGCTGATCGGCGGAGGCCGCGATCGCGACGGCCTCGATCGGTCCCGAACCCCAATAGCGGGGCTGCCCGATCGGGTCGGACATGCACCGCCACAGCAGCACGCCGGCGCCGTAGAGAAACGGGGGCACCTGGGAGGCCGCGATGCCCCCGGGCGCGGCGGGCATCGGGAGGTCCGGGAGCACCGGCTGGTACGACGGCGCGCCCTGCGCGGCGGCGATCAGGCCCAGCTCGGCGCCGGGGTTGGCTCCGGCGGACGGCGTCATCGACCAGGCGAGCTGCTGCGGCGAGGAGGTGGCGCCCGCGAGCCGGACGGCCGTGCCGTCGCTCCACGGCATCTTGCTCACGGCGGGCGCGGGGAGCGGCAGGGCCGGAGTGGCCGGCGTCTGGTAGACGGCGCACGAGTCTCCGCCGGCCAGGTAGAGGAGCGAGCCGTCCGGCGACAGCGCGATGTCCGTCGGCGGCTGGCACGCCGCTGGCACCGGCGCGACCGACCTGGGCCCCCACGCGAGCGTCAGCGTCTTGCTCGCCGAGCCCGCCTGGCTCACCGCCCGGAGGACGTAGCTGCCGGCGAACGGGGCCGTCACGGGGAGCGGGTATCCGTCCGTCGGCGACTGCGGCTGGAGCTCCTGTGCCGGAACGGCGTTCAGCGTGCAGTAGTCGGTGTTGGCCGCCTCCCACTCGAGCACGACCTGATACGCGCCGGCGCCGGTCTCTTCGACGGCGCCCGTGAACTTCGTGATAGCGGGCCCCGGGGGCACGACGGTGACGGTCTTCTGCTCCTGGGTCGAGTACTCCACGCCGTCGATGACGTCCCTGACCTCGAGCGTGAAGACGGTCGTCTGCGCCGGCGCCAGGGCCGGGTCGCCGGCGCCCGGGTAGACGCCCGCGTTCGAGAGCGCAGGCCGGCCGCTCGCCGGCACGTTCACCACGCGGCGACCGGCGACGTACTCGATCGCGTACGTCGCCCCGGCCGGCCCGGACCAGTGAAGCGTGGTCGAGTCCCCGAACGCGATGTCCGCCGGAAGGACCCAGAACTGGACCGAGCCCCAGCCGTGGGGGAACTTGGTCAGCGGCAGGTCCAGCGTCGGCGATCCCGTGGACCCCTCGAGGACCTGGAGCCCCGCCACCGGGCCCGGCGCGCTGTTGACCGTGACCGCGTTGAAGACGAACACGAGCGACTGCGCCCCGACTGACGCCTTCGTCCCGGGCGGACCCTCCGGCACGAACGCGTACACGCCCGCGGCGGTGTTCGGCTGGAGCGTCCAGCCGGTGGGCGGGACGGGGCCGATGCCCGTCGCGTCCGGCGCCAGGTCCGCGGCGGCGGCGCCGAGCGGCAGCGTGATCTTGACGCCCTTCAGCACGACCGGGTTCGCGTCCGGGTCCGGCGCCGGGTTCGACGCCACCACCGTGAGCACGCATTCGACGGGGTTCCCCTGCGCCGGGCTGGCCTGGAGCGGGACCGGATCGGTCGAGAGCGCATAGAGGAGCTTGGTGGCCGCGCTCACGACTCGTCCGGATCGGTCAGCCGCAGCCAGCCCTCGCGGAGCTGGAGCGGGGAGCCGGGCAGGCGTGCGACGTCGTCGGCGGCGACGATCGGGTCCTGCTCCCACCCTCCGTCGGGTGTCGCCTGGACCCAGTCCCATGCCCCGTGCCGGCCGCCCGGCAGCGGCAGGCGCAGCGTCCCCGGGTCGGAGATGATCGGGCCCGTCCGGAACGTGACGGCGAGCTGCTTCACGAAGTCCTCCACGAGGTTCGGCGGCAGCGTCGCGGTCGTGACCGGGAGGATGCCGGTGAACGCGTGCACCGGCCCGCGCGGGTCGAGCACCAGCGTGACGGTCGTGGGCGCCGCGTTCACGTTCAGCGCGATGCCGCCCTGGTAGGTCGCCGGCCCGGCCGCCACCGCGGGCGCGACGATCTGCTTCAGGTACGTGTCGCCGCTCGTCACGCCGTCCGGGACGTGGACCGTGTGGAATGTGCTGTAGCCCCTGCCCTGCACGTACTCGCTCGGCAGGTAGTAGCCGATCAGGCCGTCGGGCCGGATGTCCTGGTCTCCCAGGCGGACCGGGAACGGCACCTGCTCCACGTCGCCGGCGTGCTTGCTCCATGCGAGCGGCAGCGGCGCGCTCGCGTTGCGTGGCTGGGTCATCGCCTCCCAGGTCTGCTCGAACGCGGGCTCGCCCATCAGGCTCAGGCCGAGCTGGGCCTGCACCACGGCCAGCGGGCGGCCGAACAGCACCGAGAGGAACTGGTCCTTGCGTCCCCCCAGCGGGTCCACCGTCCAGAGCGTCTCGTCGATGGTCGAGAGCACGTCGCCGAACACCGCCGGCGACTGGGCCGCCATGCTCACGACCACCGCCTGCAGGGCGGCGTTCGGGATGTCGGACGGCTGCCTCGGCGGGGGGACCGGGCCGGGATCGCCGGGGCGCGGGCGCCAGTTGTCCGGCGCCGGCAGCGGCAGAAGCTCGCCGAGCATCGTCCCGCCGCCGTTGTACACGGCGATCCCGCCGTCGAGGTGGTTCGGCAGCAGCCAGCCGCAGACCGGGTTCGGGTTCGGGGAGGTGGCGACGTCGAGCCCGCTGCCGTCGTTCGCCAGGAAGCGGAAGTCGAGCCGGGTGTCCTGGGCGACCCGCGGCGGGAGCTGTGCGACTCCGTAGGGGAGCGCCGGCGAGCCGGCCCTCGGTCTGTCCGGGACGAGCCCCTGGGCGATGACCGGCTGGTACCCCTGCGGCGTGTTCGGCGCCACCAGCTCGACGGTCTGGCTGAAGACGTCGACGATCTTCATGCTCGTCAGCTGGAGGAACCCGCCGCGCACCGGATAGAAGTCGCTCGCGTACACCCCGCGCGATCCGTACTGCACCGGCATGTGGCGGTACTCCTGGCCGATCAGCGCGGCCACGTCCGCCGTGCCGGACGGCGGGCACTGCACCGGACCGGCCGGCCTGCCGGTCGCCGACGGCGGGAAGGTCTCGACGTCGGACAGCGTCAGGAGCTGGTCCGTGAAGCCGCTGAGCGACTGCGACAGCAGGTCCCAGCCCGAGACGGTCGCGACGAGCTGCTCCATCTGCTGCGTGTCGATCGAGGTGTGCTTCTCGAGGTAGGCCTGGATCTTCTGCTTGAAGAGCAGCGGTGCCAGTGGCGTGAGCACCGTCCGCCCCGTCAGGCCGATCGCATCCGTCAGCTCGAAGCCCGTCCCGGCCCAGCTCATGCTCTGGCCGTCGAAGCTCCAGTCGCCGATCGAGAACGGACGCGCCTCCTTGCTCGTCCCCGACCCGGTCGGGTAGTACGTGACATGCCACTGGAGGAACAGCGGCGCCCAGGCCGGCGACGACCCGTCCGCGAGCGAGAACGGCGCCGGCGGGGTGCCCTGCCAGGCCGCGCTGGGCTGGGCGGCCTCGTCGATCAGCGACTCGATGCCGTTCTTCACGGCCGTGGCGTCCGCGCCGGTCGCCCCGGCCATGGCCGTCGCGTTCTGCGGATCGGCGAGGTAGGCCTCCTGCACGAGGCTCGGGACCGACGGCACCTTGGAGTACGGGGCGAGCGGGTTCTGGTCGAGGCCCTTCGCCTGGAGCGCCGCGGCGGTGACGGGCGGCTGACCGCTGACCGCGAGGCCGGTGATCGACTGGCCCGGCAGCCGGCAGGTCATGGTCCCGTCGGCGTTGCAGCGCCCGTCCTCGCCGTGGCGCTGCGAGCGGTCGGCCCCGGAGATCAGGATCACCGGGTCGTTCGGGTGGGAGAAGGCCGTGTCGTTACCGGCCTTGAGCCCGAGTCCGAGCGCCGACAGCGTCGTCGTGCCGCCGCCGTCGCCGGCCGGGAAGCTCCAGCTCGCGTCCGCCCAGGCGGTGGCCGCGCCGGGGTCGGTCGGGTCGGGCAGTTCCTTCGCCGCACTCTGGTGGTCGCAGATCCCCTGCCAGACCCGCGCGATCAGCGCCGGGTAGATGCTCTGGTCGAGCAGCGGCTCCAGGTCGTCCCAGTTCGGCGGCCCCTGGCCGAAGCCGAACGTGCTTCCCACTCCCACGCGGAGCCACATCTGGTAGAGCGTCTGCCGGAGCGAGACGAGTTCGCGCCCGGCGTCGTCGTAGTCGCGCTGGGCCACGTTGAGCGCCGCGAGCAGCTCGTGGAGCTTGGTGGACTGCGCCGGGGTGAGCTGCGGCGTCTCGGCCTGCTGGCCCGCCGCCTGCGGCGTGGCGGCCACCGCGGACCAGATCGTGCCGCCGGGGGCGGTCCCGAACCAGGAGTCCTCGATCCTCTGGTTCATCAGCACCGGCGCCCCGGGCGTGCCGTAGACGTCGAGCGCGTCGAGCATCGTCGCCTGCACCAGCCCGGCCAGGTTCTGCCCCGCGGCCTGCCAGTCGGGCGTGCCCTGCCTGTCGGCGTAGTTCCGGATCAGGGCGGCGAGTGCGTCGGCGGCGGTGTTGCCGACCGCGATCGTCACCTGGCCGGGGTCGATCGGGTTGGGTCCGGCGGCGCCGACCGGCCAGGCCACGTCGATGGTCGTCCCGTGGAGGAGGCTCGTCACCGGGGGCGTGTCGGGCACGGTCCCGCTCACCGACCACCTCGCGTCCGCGAGCAGGGTCTCGAAGCGCTGGGCCTGCGTCTGCGCCTGCCAGTCCGCCTCGCTGGCCCAGATGCCCGGGATGTAGGTGGTCACCCCGCGGAGCGGGTCCATCGTGGCCGCGTCGCTGAACCAGCCGACCACCATGTAGGTGAACGCGTAGGTGCGGCCGCTCCCCTCGGCCGGCAGGTCGGTGTCCACGAACGCGAACACGTCCTGCGAGAACGGCATGAACGCCGCGAACGAGGGGTTGCCCGGGCCGACGGCGGTGAGGAACGGATCGCCGGCCGGCGCGGGGCTCCCCTCCCAGGTCGCGACGTCCACCGTGGAGCCGAGCTTGACCTGATTCACCTTTATGACCGTGTCGTCGTCCGCGCCGTTGGTCATGTAGCTCGGGTCGTTCGGGTCGAGGAAGGCGCTGCCGCCGGAGGTCGCGCCGGCGGTCTCGCCCGTCCCCGGCGTGACGGCGTCGCTCTGCACGACCCAGGCCTTGAACGGCTGAGCCGCGCCGGTGTCGTCGGTCCCGAAGCGCGCGACCAGCCAGCGGTTGGGCACGTACGGGAACTCGAGCGCGGCGGCCGCGTCCTCCTTGCGGCCGCGGGTGAGGGCGTCGGGCAGCGCCCAGTGCACGTGGATGCCGATCTCCGGCTTGGGCCCGGCGGTCGTGCTTATCGGGCTCGTGAACTGCTCGAGGTTCGCGTAGTTCGCCTCGTACAGGGTCGTGAGCTGCTGGTTCTGCGAATCCACGGCCCAGCCGTCCACGTGGATGGGGACGAGCAGGCTCGAGCTGTCGGCCGGCACGGTCACGATCCGCTCAGCTTCGGGCAGAAGAGCATCTGCTCGGGGACCTTCACCATCTGCACCGCGAGCGCCGCCGGCCCGAGCGTCCCCGTCTCGCCCGGCAGCAGCGCCTGGAGCGCCGCGGCCAGTCCGCCGCTGCGGGCGATCCGGATCGGGCCCAGGTCGAGCCCGGGGCGCCGCAGGGCCGCGATCGCGGCGGGCGCCAGCCAGACGCCCTTCTTGTCCGGCCCGGGCAGCAGCTGCCCCTCCTTGCCGGGGGTCTCGCCGGTCGTGCCGGGCAGGTAGCGCAGCCCGACCCCCTTGTCCTCCATCCCGAACACCAGCCCCTCCGACGGCTCGTTCAGCTCGACCTTCACCGGCGTGTCGGGGTAGATCGCGATCATCACGCCCGGCGCGACCCGGTCGAGCCGCAGCGGCTTCATCGGGTCCACGCCGTCGGCGTTCGACCAGGCGCGGATCTCGAGGCCCGGCCAGCCCTCCACGAGCGCCGAGCGCAGCACGAACCCGGCCATCGTCCCGAGCGCCGGGGCGGAGCCGCCGGACGGGACGGCGCGCAGCTTGTCGCGCACCTCGACGATCGCCTCGTCCACGGCGTCGTGCAGCGGGTCGCGCAGGATCTGCGTGAGCAGGCTGTCGCGGCTCGACTGGATGCCGGCGCTCAGCGCGCCGTCGATCAGGGCGTCGATCCAGTTCGGGTCGACGTAGAAGAAGCGGATCGACTCGACCGGGAGCATCCGCTCGTCGGGAACCAGGTTCGAGAAGGGCACCCCGCCCAGCAGCGCGGTCTGCGCCAGCCACTCGACGATCAGGTCGGGCAGGATCGCGGCCTCGAACGTGCCCGACCCGGGCGTGCCCGTCTGGAGGCCGCTGAGCTGGAGCAGGAGGTCCGTCACCGATGGGTCCTGCATCAGCGCGGTCAGCTCGGCCGGGATGTTCGGCGGCGCCGGCGTGGGCGGGTCGGCCGGCTGCTGCTGCGCGTCGGCCGCGCTGAAGCCGCCGCTCACGCCGACCTGCGCGGCGATCCCGTCGATCAGCGCGGTGGCCAGCGCGTCCACCATCGCGTGCGGAGTCACGCCGGTCGCGAGCAGCGCGGCCAGATCGCTCACGCCGGCCGGCGTGAGCGACCCGGTCGTGGAGTCGAGGATCCCGTCGGCCACGAGCTTCCGCGACAGCACGGGGTCGCGCATCAGCTCCAGGAGCTGGTCCAGCAGGGCATGCGAGTCGCGGCGGCACTGGAGCAGGGCGGTGGCGAACGGAAGGCTCGCCAGCGCCAGCGAGCGCCCGGTCTGGAACGCCACCGCGTAGGACGTGTCGAAGAGCCCGTTCACCTGGTCGTAGATCAGCGCGTCCGAGGCGCTCGCCGGAGCCTCGGGGTTCGCGGGCGTGCCCGGCGGGGCGTTGCCCATGAACTCGGTCACCGGGACGGGGGAGAACGGCCCGCGGTACCAGCCGAAGGTCTCGCCGCCGGATTGGGTCCGGTAGCTCAGCGCGGTGTAGCCGTCCTGGATCCGCTGCACGGCCATCGCGGTCGCCGCGTCGGGGGCCCCCACGCTCTGCGCCCAGGGCGGCGGCGGGATCCGCATCAAGAGGCCCGAGCCCCCGTCGCTGGCCGGCGAGATCAGGTTCAGGCTGAGCTGCTCGAAGTTCTCGGCCGGGTCGGGCAGCGTGGTGAACGCCCAGGCGTGGAGCGAGATCATCCGCACCCGGTCGGTGCCGGCCGGCACCGAGGGACCGCTCGCGCCGAGGTGCGTGTCGAACCCCTCGAGCGAGACGAGGTGCGCGACGTTCGCGCGCGAGGCCGCGCCGCCCTCGGGCGGCAGCGCGAAGCGATTGGCGATCACCGTCGAGAACCAGGTCTGGGCGGCGGCCGACGACTCCTTGCTCTCGGTAGTCACCTCGCGCACGTGCGCGAGCATGCGCAGGTCGTCGACACCGCCGAGGAGCCCCTCGAACGTCGCGCTCGCCATCTCGATCGCGTTGCACCGGATCTGGGCCGGGTCCTCGTCGTCCTCGAGCGTCAGCGACGGGCCGAGCGTGCCGGCGGGCGGGTTCATCACCTCGTGCAGCGACATGGCGGCGGCGCGCGTGGGCGACTGCTGGCTGCCCGCGGGCGGCGGGTCGCCGCCGCCCGGCACGAGCAGCTCACTCGCGTCGAACACGAGCAGCGCCACCCACGGGTAGAGGGCCGGCGCCACCTCGCCGGTCACGTCCATCTCCCGCTCCCACGGCAGCGAGGCGCCCTTCAGCACGACCATCGGGAGGAACTCGTCGAAGACCCCGGTGGAGCTGTCGGCCGGGAATGCGCGCTGCACGTCGCCCGGGTCGATCACGAAGCGCGGGCCGCGCAGGATGAAGGTCTGGCTCACGGGGGCCTGCGGCGCCGAGGGCACGCTGGTCGTGTCGGCGGTCAGCGACTGCGCCACCGTGACCGTGTACTGGCCGTCCTTCACGGGCGGCGCCCAGTTGTCGTAGAACGCGACCGTGCTCACGAGGCGACGTACAGCAGCGGGTCGTCGGTCAGGTACGCGCCGGGATCGGTCGCGAAGCCGGTCAGGTCGCCGTTCGTGCCGGCGTCGACGCCCAGCGTCTGGAGCGCGGCGAACACCTCGCCCCGGTTGGTGACCACGTTCGAGTTCATCAGCGTGCTCTTCACGGTGCTGAACTCCGCGGCGGTGTCGACCGCGGGCGGCTTCCGCGGCGCCGGCGCTCCGGGTGCGAGCGGGAGGTGGTCCGCGCCGGTCGGGTCGACCCTGCCGTAGCTGAACGTGGCGTCGACGTCCATCGAGAGGGCGTCCGCTCCGGCGGGCGTGAGCGCCGGTCCCTTCGGCGTCACCTTCCGCACGCCGAGCAGGCGCCCGTCGAGCAGCTCGTTCATCTTCGGGTCCTCGCCGTCGGCGAGCGGCTTGCCGAACTTCGCGGCGGGCACGCCCGTTACCGCGGGCTGGTAGGTGAACTCGTCGGCGAACGCGACGACCCTCTGGTGGTCGTCGTCGTGGACGGTCACGCTCAGGATCGACTCCGACAGCGTGGCCTTCATCGGCCGGAGGGCCACGAAGTAGTCCGAGGCCGAGGGGGTGACCACCGTCGGCGAGGTGCCGGCCGGCGCCTCGAGGTCGACCTCGGTGGCCGGGATCGTCGTGGTCACGGCGAACGTGAAGGCGGACGGCCTCACCACGTAGACCGTCGCCGGCCCGTCCATTAACGAGGTGATCACGCCGCCGGTCGGCCTGATCGTGAGGACGCCGCTCGGCTGCGAAGTGGCGGCGGCCACGGTGGCGGCCGGAGCGCCGGCGGCCAGCATCGCACGGTGCTCCTGCGGCTGGCTCGGCGCCGGCGTTGAGTGCGGCAGCAGCGTCTGGGCGAAGCCCGTGCCGTCGTCGTTGGTCCAGGGGAGCGGGCCGGGCGCGTCCTGGCGGGGAGCCCCGAAGCCCACCGTGAACGAGACGACGAACAGCTCGACGTGCACGCTGCCGCCGGTGGGCGGTCCCCAGATCTCGAGGTCCGCACCGAGCTCGAAGCTGAGCGTGACCGTGACGAACAGCAGGTGCAGCCGGTACGAGACCCCGATGCTGATCCCGATCCCGAGCTCGTAGTGGAACGGGGCCCACTCGATGAGGGCGTCCATGTGCGCGGTCAGCCAGGCCTTCAGGTCGCCGCTGGCGAACAGGATCTGGAGCGCGCCGCCGGCCATGACCGCCGAAGGGGTGAGCGCGAAGTACGCCTGCCCGCTGACGGTCACGTCGCCGGTCATGGGCCAGTCGAAGCCGAGCCGCGGGACCTGCGGGTAGTAGGCCGGGGGGTGGAAGTCCGGGTGGTAGCCGCCGAGCGTGAGCACGAACTGACCGGCGTGCTCGTTGCTGCCGAACCAGACGTAGAAGGCGAAGCCGCCGGTGAGCTTGCAGGCCGGGTCGAGGACGAACGAGTTCGAGGTCAGGATCGCGGTGGCGCTGAACTGGCCCTGCGACGGGAGCAGCTTGACCTCGATCCCGAGCTCGGCGTAGGCGAAGCGCGTGGCGGGAGCCCCGGCGCCGGGGGCGGGCGGCGGCGGCAGGCTGATCGACGAGACCCCCAGCAGCGCGATCTCGAGCTCGTTGCCGAACTCCACCGCCAGCAGCGCGGTCGAGTCGATCAGGTCGAACGAGGTGAACCGGACGCCGGCGGTCAGCCAGTAGGCGCCGCGCTGGGGCGGGACGTATCGGTCGATGTGCTCGAGCGCTTGGGCCGGGTTCGGCATCTGCCAGCTCCCGTCCGGGTTCTTCGTGGCGCCGAGCTTCGTCGGGTCGCTGGCCGCCTCCACGAGCGGGAAGGTGGTCACGGAGCTCATGTCCGGCAGCAGGAGCTGGCGGTTGTAGCCGAAGCCCGCCGCGACCCCGGTCACGTAGAAGAACGGCGGTCCGCCCAGGTCGGCGTCGAGAACTGCGAAGACGAACAGCGACGTGTAGCCGTCGCCGTTCGTCACCGCGTGCGCGTACGACCCGATCGCCGCGATCTCGAACGTGCCGGCCTTGATGAGCGCCTCGCCGTCGTACTCGGTGTAGTCGCGCGGCGGCGTGGAGCCGGTGCTGGGCGGCACCTTCACGAGTGCGGCGCTCAGCTCCACCTCGCCGGCCTCGAACTCGATCCCCAGGCCCTGCAGGTCGAGGTCGTACTTCGAGAAGTCGCCCGGCGTCTTGACCGGGATCCCGACCGAGAGCCCGGTCAGGCCGACGCTCAGCGCCCCGACCTCCACCCCGGCGTCGAGCAGCAGCGACAGCTCGTGCGTGGACTGCACCCAGCCGGCGCCGAGGCGCTGGACGGTCAGCGGACCGAGCGAGCGCTGGACCGGCAGCATCACCTGCTCGGCGGCCGCGCCGGTCGCGTCGTAGAGCTGGAACGCGAACGGGCTGCCCTCGACCCAGGCGCCCGACAGCGACAGCGCCGGGTTGACGGGCTGCATGTCGCCCCCGGCGGCCGGTCCGGAGCCGGATTGCGACGACCCCGACGCGAGCAGGTTCTGCGCCACCGGGTTCGTGGCCGTGCTCCCGGTCGCCTGGTTGAAGTTCGGGCCGAGCGGGATGCCCACGTCGTCCACGCGCGCAGCGGCGCCGAGGGTCCAGCCGGAGTGCTCGTCGAGGTAGGCGCGCAGCTCGACGCCGCCGATCGTCACGCCCTCGACGTCCACCAGTGGCTTGCCGGGGGCGGCGCCGTGCACGTTCACTCCGACGCTCGAGATCGCGAAGCTCGGGGCGAACGTGACGTCGGTCAGATCCCTGCCCTGGTGGAGCAGGTACACGTTCAGGCCCGGCTCGGCGAGCGTGTTCGGGTTCTTGCCGGTGCTGCGCGCGACCCAGCTCGTGGCGTCGGTCTCGCCGGTGAGCCAGCTGCCGAGCATGACGTCCACGCCCGGCTTGCCGGTGGCGGCGTCGCCGCCGGTGGCGGTGATCGTCAGCGCCAGGCGGATCCCGTAGTCGGTCGTGCCGTCGCCGTTCTCGCGCGCGACGAAGTAGAGCCCGCCGCCGGGCAGCTCGATCGCCGCGTAGGGCATGTCGGAGTCGGCCAGCGCCTCGATCGCGCCGAAGACGAACGACAGCACGACGTCCTCGGCGGAGTGGCCCTCGATCTCCGCGAGCGAGACCTGGTAGTTGCCCTTGTCGTCGACCGCGACGAAGTGCCCAGCCACGAGGATGTCGCCGACCGTGATCGGGGCGTCGCCGATGTACGTCCTGAGCCAGGTGCTCGCCTGGAGCAGGACGTCCGCGATGCGGGCGTCGATCGCCGGCTCGAGGAGGTCCGCCATCGAGTGATGCACGTCGTCCCGCCCCGTGCCGTCGAGGTCCTCGAACGTCAGCGTGAAGAAGGTGGGCAGCGGGCTCTGGCCGTAGGCGGACGAGTTCAGGTAGAGGCTGGTGGCCGCGCTCATCGCGGTGAACGTGACCTGGTCCGGCTGGCCCGGGTCGACCACGAACGGCGAGCCGTCGGTCATCACCGCCCGCACGCCGAGCTGGGTCGGGTGGGCGGTGCTCGCGGTCACGATCTCCGCGCCGCCGGCCGTGTACTCGACCAGCGGCAGGTACCCGTATGCCTCGACCGTGAGCTTGCCCGCGGTCGTCGTGTAGAGCACGCCCAGCCCGATCTCGCCGCTGGTCGTGCCGGGGCCGGGCGCCACGAGGCAGAACGGCGTGGCCCCGTTGCCGGTGAGGTCGGGGATGGCATACCACTGAGCGCCCGAGAACACCGGCGGCGGGCTGGCCGTGCCCGTGGCGGGCGGGAGGGCGGCGGCGATCAGGTCGGCCAGGCTGCCGAGCCGCTGGTCCGCGCTCGCGAGATACGGCTGGGGATTCTCGAACCAGCCCGGCTGGAGCGTCGTGGTCCCGTCCGTCTCGGTCAGCAGCCCGATCAGCAGCCCAAGCGCGGAGACCTCGGGTGGGAGCTCGAGGGCGACGCTCACCGGAGCGGACGCGTCACGGGATGACTGTCGTGCCGGCCGGGTAGTTGAACCCGACGCTGTTCGGACCGACCACGGTCCAGTTCGCGGAGCCCGTCGCGATCGCGTCGTGGAGGTACCAGGGCGCGACGTTCGGGTCGTAGCGGATGAAGAGGCCGCCGGCGGGAGCTACGAACGAGCCGGTCTGCGCGATGTTCTGGAGCATGTGAGGACCCGCACCGGCCTGAAACTCACGGGCGTACAGAAAGCGGATCAGCCACGACTCGGCTAGCGACACCTTGTTGAGGATGGCCGGCACCGCCGTCACGGTTGCGATGCTGAGCGTGAAGTGGGGCAGCACCGCCGAGGTCAGGCCGAACTCGTGCAGGGCTCTGGAGCGCCCGTTGAAGCGGTTGGCGAAGCTCAGAGCCTTGCCGGCGTACACCGGCGTCTGGTTCCCGGCGGGGGGCGCGGGCCGCTCGATGATGTAGAGCCCGGTGTCGTCGCCGAGGGCCAGGATCCCCGCGGCGGTGTCGTACCACTCGACCCAGCTCGTCCAGTTGTCGGGGATCGCGGGGCCGGCGGGCGGGTTGGGCGGCGTCGCGGGCCCGTAGGGGTACTCGGTGTCGGGCTCGTAGGTGTCGTCGTCGAACGTGAGCGTCAGCGTGGGCACGCGCTCACCCTAAGTCCGCCGCTCTCGCGCGGTCAAGGTCCGTTGCGACCTGACGCGTGCGCCCTAGGATCTGGCCGATGCCGGACCCCAGCCACACCGCGGTCGGAACCTGGAGCGGCGGGCGCTTCATGCGCTTCGGCGAGCCGATCGACGACGAGCGGATGATCGCGCTGCTGCGACCCGACGAGGGCATCCGGACGGTCATCACCGCCGACGCCTACGGTGCCGGCGAGGCGGACGCGCTGCTCGGGCGCGCACTCGAGGGCGTGCCGCGCGAGTCGTACTGCCTGGTCGGGGCGATCGGACACGACTTCTACACGGGGGAGCGCGCGGGGGCGAAGGGGTTCCCGCGCTTCACCGACCCGGCGCTGCGCGGCCCGGACGGGTACCGCGACTACGTGCGGATGGCGACAGAGGCGAGCCTCGAGCGCATCGGCGCGACCGCGTTCGACCTGCTGCTGCTCCACAACCCCGACCGCACCGGCTACACGAGCCCGGCGGTCTGGGAGTCCCTCGAGCTCGTGCGGGAGGACGGCCTCACCCGTCTCCTCGGCGTCGCGCCCGGCCCGGCCAACGGCTTCACGCTCGACCTGATCGAGTGCCTCGAGCGCTTCGGCGACTGGATCGACTGGGGGATGATCATCCTCAACCCGCTCGAGCCGTGGCCCGGCGAGCTGGTGCTGCCCGCCGCCCGGGATGCCGGGGTGAGCCTGATCACCCGTGTGGTCGACTACGGCGGCCTCTTCCACGACGACGTGCTGCCCGGCCACGGGTTCGCGGAGCACGACCACCGCATGTTCCGCCCGGCGGGCTGGATCGAGTCCGGCCGCGAGCGGCTCGAGCGGATGCGCCCGATCGCCGCGCGCCACGACCTGACGGCGCTCCAGCTCGCCTGCCAGTGGAACCTCGCCCACGAGCCGGTGCGCTGCGTGGCGCCCACGCTGATCCAGGAGCCGGGCCCGGGTGCGCGGCCGATCGAGGACAAGCGCGCCGAGCTCGCCAGGGTGCCCGCCTCGGTCCGGCTGAGCGAGGACGACGTGGCGGCGATCCGCGCGATCGGCGACAACGCGAACTGCATGGCGCTGAAGGGCGCCTCGCCCGACCACGAGGGCGAGCCCCGCCCCGACCGCTGGCCGCTCGACGACGAGCTGCGCGAGCTGGCCGGACGCTGGGGCATCGACCCCGCGCGCGACCTGACCGCCGCCTGAAGGGGTCTGACCCCGTAGGTCGCACGGCGTCGTCAAGCAACTACGCCACCGCTGCCCGCAGCGCATTAGAGTCTTGGGCGGATGACGCCGCGCGAGAAGCTTCATCGCCTGGTCGACCAGCTCGACGAGGCCGAGATCGAAGCCGCACTCGTATTGCTGGAGCGCGAGCGAGAAGCCGTCCGGCAGTGGGCGCGGGCGGAGGACGCAGGTGCGGTCGAAGACGCCTGGGCCCTGTCCAACGCGCGTGAGGCGATCCGCGAAGAGCAGTGGTAGCTCGCGGCGAGGTCCGCTGGCTGAAGCTCGAAGATGAAGGTCGCCGGCCGGTTGTCGTTCTTACTCGGGACGATGCGCTTCCGCGCCTGCGCAACGTTGTCGTTGCACTTGTGACCCGGAGCGTTCGCGGCATCGGCACCGAAGTCGAGATCGGACCGGCAGACGGGATGCCGGTCGAGTGTGCCGTGAGTCTCGACAACCTCCGGACGGTGCCTCAGGCGCTTCTCACGAGGCCGATCACCAAGCTCGATGCAACGCGGATGAGTGCGATCTGTCAGGCGCTGGCGCACGCGACCGCGTGCTAGTGCGGCTCCGTACGTGTCGGCCGGCCAGCGGTCGGCGCTGCGGTCGCAGCGAACGCCCCTAGCGCCGGCTCGCCTCCCAGCTCTCCCGCTTGGCCCGGTTCTCCGGATCGCCCGACGAGCCGCCTAGGCGCACCGTGTCGTCGTCAGCGTCCACTACTCGCGAGAAACGGCGCGAGAAGCGCCTTCCGAGCCCGGGCAGCGAGTAGACCGCCGCGAGCTTGCGCGGGTAGATCACGGTCTCCTGGCCGCGCTCGATCGCGCGGACCATCGCGCGGGCGGCCTCGTCGGCGTCGCCGAGGCCGGAGCCGTCGAGCCACTTGTCGCCGCCGCGCAGCAGTCGCGTCTCGGCCGAGCCGGGCGTGTCGATCGCTCCGAGGATCGCCTCGATCACGTTCACACCGCTGCCGTCGAGCTCGATCCGCAGGACCTGCGTCGTGATCCCGAGCGCCGCCTTCACCGCGCACGTGTGCCCGAGCTGCGGGAACGGCGAGACCTGGATCATCGACGTGACGTTGAGCACCGCGCCGCCGCCGCGCGCGCGCATCGACGGCGCCAGCGCGCTCACGAGCGCGAGCGGGCTCCAGAAGTCGGTCTCGAACATCTCGCGCGCCTCGTCGCGGTCGCCTAGCGCGCACTGCAGCCCGTGCACGCTCACGCCGGCGTTGTTCACGAGCACGTCGACCGGCCCGAGCTCGGCGGCCACGCGCTCGGCGAGCGACGCCGCCGCGCCGCGCTCCGACAGGTCCGCCACGAACACGCCCGGGCGCCGGGCGCCCGAGGCCTCGATCTCGCCGGCCAGCTCCTCCAGCAGATGCTCGCGCCGGGCGGTGATCGCCACGGTCGCACCGCGCGCCGCCAGCTCCCGCGCGAGCGAGCGGCCGATGCCGCTCGAGGCTCCGGTCACCAGCGCGACGCTCCCGGTCAATCGCACTCCAGCCATGCTGAGCAGTGGACCGTACTAGAGCTGCGCGAGCGCAGCCTTCGCCGCCGACTGGCCGGCGCGCACCGCACCCTCCATCGACGCCGCCCACTCGGTGGCCACCTCGGTGCCCGCCCAGTGCACGCGCCCGTGCGAGGGCCGCAGCGACTCGCCGTAGCCGGTCAGCACGCCGGGCGGGAAGACCCCGTACTGGCAGCTCGCGGTCCACTCGGTGAACGACCAGCCCTTCTCGAACAGGTAGAGCGGCTTCCGCGCTCGCTCGCCGAACGCGGTCACGAGGTTGTCGATGATCCCCGCGCGGCGCTCGGCGGCCGAGCGGCGGCACCAGCGCCGCGCCGCCGCGCCGTTGATGAACGCGGTGAGCTGGCCGAGCCGCTTGTCGGGCGGGGTCACGTCCCAGGCGAAGCGCAGCGGCTCGTTGTCGTACCAGACCTCGCCGGTCAGGCCGTCGTCGTACCAGAACGGCGTCTCGTAGCCGACGCTGATGCGGAAGACGGTCGCGTTCGGCACGCGCTGGGAGAGCTGCACGCGCTGGGGCGGCAGCAGCGGGTCCCAGTCGATGCGCGTGGTGAGGAACGGCGGGATCGCGACGATCACGCTGCGGGCGATCACCGTGGCGCGGTCGCTCGTGAGCGTGACCTTGCGGCCGCGCTGCTCGATCCGCCGCACCGGCGAGTTGAGGATCACGCGCTTGCCTAGCTTCTTGGCCATGCCGACCGAGATCGCCTGGGAGCCGCCGTCGAAGCGGTGCAGCCCGGACTCCTCGACCACCTGCTGGGCGGTCAGGCCCTCGGCGCCCGCCACCAGCTTGCACAGGTCGAGCAGCGACAGGTCGCGCGGCTCGTTGCCGGTTAGCGTCTCGGTGATCGTGTCGATCACCCACTTCGCGTCGCGGCTCACCATGTTCGCGTCGCGGAAGCTGGCGAAGGTCTGGCTGTCGAGCTCGACCGCGGTGGGCCCGGCCCAGGGCCGGTCCGGCGGCACCTCGCGGATGCGCTGCTCCAGGAGCTGCGAGAACGCGAGCACCTCGGGCGCCGCGGCCGGTGTGATCGGCAGGCGGCCGGTCGGCCCGTTGCGGTTGTAGCGGACGAGGTTGCCGTCGCGGTGGTAGAGGTGGTCGCCCTTCGGCTCGAGGTCGATCACGCCGATCTTCAGCTCGCGCGCGATCTTGATCAGCTCGCGCTCGCGCTCCTCGTCGATCAGGAAGACGCCCCCGTGCTCCACGTAGGCGTCGCGGAACGGCTGGCTCTCGGTCCGCCCGCCGACGCGGTTCTGCGCCTCGAGCACCAGGACGGAGCGGCCGGACTTCAGCACGTCGCGCGCGGCCGCGAGCCCGGAGAGGCCGGCGCCGACGACCGCCACGTCCACGCGCTTGACGCTGCTCTTCTTCTTCTTCGGCTTCTTCTTGGTCTTCGCGGCCAGGATCTCCCGCCGCGTCACTCGCTCAGAGGGCACCGAGGGCCTCCTTCGCCGCGGCGACGCCGGCCAGCACGGCGCCCTCCAGCGATCCCGTCCAGCGCAGCGCCGACTCCGCGCCGGCCCAGTGGATCCGCCCGACCGGCTCGGCGATCGCGTCGCCGTAGTCGAACAGCACGCCGGGCGGCGTGTAGGCCGAGTAGGCGCCGCCCGACCACGGGTCGGCCGCCCACGGCATGTCCACGTAGTTGATCGGGTTGCGCGCGCGCTCGCCGAAGAACGTGACGAGGTTGTCGATCACGGCCGCCCTGCGCTCGGCGAGGGAGCGCTGGATCCACACCCGCGCGTCGGCCCCCGCGATGATCCCGTAGATCACGCCGGGCGCGTTCGGGTGGTTCGCCGTCTCGTCGGAGCAGAAGCGCAGCGGCGACGCGTCGGAGAACGCCTCGCCCGTCAGGCCGTCCTCGCGCCAGAAGGGCTTGTCGTAGACCGCGTGGGTCTTGATGACCGACCCCATCGGGAAGCGCTGCAGCAGCAGCGCGCGCCATGGCGGCAGGATCGGCCGGTAGTCGATCTTGCGGCTGACCCAGTGCGGCAGGGCCACGATCACGCGCTTGGCGCTGACCGTGAGGCGGTCGGAGGTGACCGTCACGCCCTTGCGGTCGTGCTCGATCCGGCGGACCGGCGTGTTGAGGAACACGCGCTTGCCCATGCCGAGGCGCTCCGCGTGGCGCACGGCGACCTGCTGCACGCCCCCGGGGAAGCGCACGGTGCCGGTCGTGTCGATCATCGTGCCGAGCTTGGTCTGCTGGGGCACCTCCGGCTCGGTCCCGAAGCGCGCGACGAGCGCCAGGGTGCAGAGCAGCGACAGGTCACTCGACTCGCAGCCGATGAACAGGTCGGAGCCGAGGTCGAGCAGGAAGTCGCCGCCCTCGCTCACGTTGTTGTTCTGCTGCCAGGTCTCGAACGTCTGGCTGTCCCATTCCTCGGCGCGCGGGTGGGTCCACGGCCGGTCGGGGGGCAGCTCGGCCGCCATCTGCTCCATCTGCACGGAGGCCTTCAGGCCCTCCGCGACGCCGTTGGCGTCCGGCGGGATGCGGCCGAACGGGCCGTTGCGGTCGTAGAGCCCGCGGCTGCCGTTGCGGTAGAAGACGTTGCTGCCGGTCGGCTTGTACTTGAAGGGCTCGATGCCCACGTCACGCGCGAAGGCGACCATCTGCTGCTGGGTGTGGAACTGCTGCAGGCCCTCGCCGCCGCGTTCGATGGAGAAGGGGGAGCCGGGGGTCACCGGCGTGCTGTAGGCCCGCCCGCCCACCTTGTTCTGGGCCTCGAGGACGATCGTGGAGCGGCCGGCCTTCACGAGCTCGCGCGCCGCCGCGATGCCGGAGAGCCCGGCGCCGACGATCGCCACGTCCACCCGGCGCGGCCGCTTCCTCGCGGCGCGCAGCGGCACCCGCGCGGCGGCGCTCTCGGCGACGGCGGCGGCGCCCAGGGCGCCCGCGCCCGCCACCACCGTGCGGCGCGTGACCCCTCTCTGCTGCTTCGGCGAGTCCGGCACTCGGGTCACTGCAGCAGGACGGGCCCGCTTCCGCCCGCTTTTTCGGCCGACTCACCCCTCTACGGGGGGGGATGGCCACAGAGCGGGGGGTCTTCGATCCGCGGCCGGTTGTGACGCGCCAGTCGCGGCCGGAGCCTCCCGGTCCGAGTGCCTGAGCTCGACCTTCCACATCGCAAGGGCGGCCACTGCGGGTCGTCCGCCGTGCGCGACCTGCTCGAGTACCACCGGCTGTCGTACTCGGACCGCCCCCTGACGGAGGGGACGGTCTTCGGGCTGGCCGGGGCGCTGGCGTTCGCCTTCGCCGACGACGTGGTGCCGCCGGACAACCCCGACATCGACGTCCCCTTCTACATGAACGGGCGCTCGGAGGGGCTCGAGTCCGACGTGTGCACGCACCTCGGCATCGCCCTCGACCGCCGCGAGACCGACGACCCCGAGCTGGGCTGGGCGTGGGTCCGCGACGAGGTCGACGCGGGGCGCCCGACGATGGTCTGGGCCAACATGAAGCGGCTCGACTACCAGCGCGTGCGCATGGACAACACGCGCCACGACGTGGTCGTCACGGGCTACGACGAGGCCGCGGGCACGGCGTCGGTGGCCGACCACGACTTCGACGAGCTCCAGACGACGTCGCTCGACTCGCTCGCCGCCGCGCGCAGCGAGTTCGCGTTCCCGGTGCCGCCGCGGCACACGACCTGGGTGATGCGCTTCCCGGAGGAGCTGCCGCCGCTGCGCGAGGCGGTGGAGGCCGGGCTGCGCCGCGCGGTGGCCACGATGCGCGAGCCGGAGCAGCGGATCTGGTCGATCCTCGACGGCGCGATCGAGCACCCCTACCACCAGGGGCTGCGCGGGGTGGAGGCGCTCGCCGAGAGCTACGCGCGCTGGCCGGAGAAGTACGGCGAGCGGCTCAAGCGCACGATGAAGCTGCTCTACGTGCTGATCGAGCGCGCCGGCACGGGCGGCGCGTACTACCGCGCGTTCCACGCGACGTTCCTGGAGGAGGCGGCGGAGCTGCTGGGCGACGAGCGGCTGCGCGCGACGGGCGCGATCTACCGCGAGCTGGCCGACGCGTACCACGCGCTGGCGGAGACCGTGCGCGTGCGGGCCGGCGAGGACCCACTCGAGGCGCACCGGGCCGGGCTCGCGCGGATGGACCGCGTGCGCGAGCTGGAGGAGAGCGGCACGCGGGCGATGGAGGCGTGGCTGGCCGGGGCCGCGCGGCCGGTGGCGGCATGACGGGCTCGGTCTCGCCCATCCGCCCGGCGCCGGGCGCCCCCGCCGAGGGGGCAGTCGAGGCCGGCTACGGGCTGACCTTTGAGCGCGCCATGCCGCGCGACCTCGTGCACAAGGCGGCCATCGAGCAGGTGCTGCTCACGGACCTGAAGCCGCTCGGCGACGACGAGTTCGCGTTCGCGGCGCAGCTACCGCGCGCGCACCGGCTCTTCAACGACACCGAGCACGGCCTGCACGACGCGATGGCGATCCTCGAGGCGGGGCGCCAGGGCGTGACGCTCGGCGTCCACGAGCTGGCGCGGGTCCCGCGCGAGAGCCAGTTCGTGCTCGGCGAGCTGAGCCTGACCGTGCACGACCGCGAGGGGCTGCGGGTCGGGCCCGAGCCCACGCGGCTCGTCGGGCACTCGCTCACCTCCGACTGGCGCTACATCAAGGGCGAGCTGGTGAGCCTGCGCCTGGGCGGCGACGTGTACCTCGACGGGCGCCCGGTCATGGCGATCGCCGGCATGGGCGGCTTCATGAACGACCGCATGTACCGCCTGCTGCGGCGCAGGCAGCGGCCGCGCGGCGACTTCCAGCCGGGCCCGGGCCCGGCCGATGCCGCACTCCCCCGGGAGGTCGGGCGGCGTGATCCGGCGAACGTGGTGATCACGCCGCCCGTCGCCCCCGATGGCGACCCGCGCCGGCTGCGGGCGCAGGTGGTGGTCAACCAGACGCACCACACCTTCTTCGACCACCCGCTCGACCACGTGCCGGCGATGCTGCTGGTCGAGGCGATGCGCCAGGCGGCGGTCGCCTCGGCCGCGGGGGCGATCGGGCTCGACCCCGGCGCGGCGGTGGTCACGCGCTGCCGCGCCGCCTACGGGCGCTACGCGGAGCTCGAGCCGGCGATCGGCTGCGACGTGGACCTCGAGGAGCCGGAGAGCGCGGACGGCGCCACGACGGTCACGGCGCGGCTCACGATGTCGCAGCTCGGCAAGCAGCTGGGGGAGGGGACGCTGGAGCTCGCGTTCCCGGGCGGGTCATGACGGCGACGGCGCCGGCCACCTCGACCGCAGGGCGCTGGGCCGTGGTCGGCGGCGGCATGTCGGGCATGGCGACCGCGTGGATGCTCTCCCGCGCGGGCGTCGAGGCCGAGCTGCTGGAGGCCTCGGACCGGCTCGGCGGGCGCAGTCAGTCGGGCACGCTGGGCGACCACGAGATCACCTTCGGCGGCAAGAACATCGGCCGCCGCTACGACCTCTTCCGCGAGTTCGCGCGCGTGCACGGCGACCACCCGTTCGAGCCGTTCGGGATCAACAGCTCGCGCGCGGTGGACGGCCGGCTGCGCACCTTCGACTCCACCAAGCGGATCCGCGGCCTCGTGGGCGTGGCCCGGCAGATGACCCCGCGCGACGGCCTGCGCTTCGCCGGCCTCGCGCGCCGCGTGAAGGCGGCCGACGAGAACCGCTTCCTCGGCTCGGCCGAGTTCACGGAGATCGGCCGCCGCAGCGACGACCGTCCGCTCGCCGAGTACTTCAGCCACCGCTTCGCCCAGGGGATCGTGCGGCCCATGACCGTGCGCATGAACGGCGCCGAGCCCGACGAGGTGTACCTCGGCAACTTCGGCAGCAACCTCGGGATGGTCCTCGACACCTACGACCAGCTCACGAACGGCGTCGGCCGGCTGATCGACGACTTCGCGGCGGCGCACGCGGTGCGGACCGGCGTGCAGGTGCGGTCGCTGCTCGTGCGCGACGGGCGCGTGGCCGGCGTGCGCGCCTCGGTGAACGGCGGCGAGCCCGAGGAGCTCCACTACGACGGCGTGGCGCTGGCCGTGCCGGCCGGGGCCGCCGCGAGCCTGATCGAGGACGCCGACCCGGCCCTCGCGGCCGACCTCGCGCGCGTGCGCTACTTCCCGGCCGCCGTGATCCTGGCCGAGTACGACCGGCCGGTCTTCACGCCCGAGGTGCGCGGCGTGGTGTTCGACGCGACCGAGCCGGTGAGCAACGCCGGCGCCTACGGCGTGTCCGACCTGAACCTGGTGCGCTACACGTTCAGCGGCCGGGCGGCGCGCGAGGCGCTGGCGGCCGGCACCGGCCCCGAGAGCCTGCTCGAGCTGGCCGAGGCGCAGCTGGGCCGCTTCCTGCCGGTGGCGGCGGCGCGACGGCGCGACTTCGTGCACCGGAGCTGGTCGCACGGCTACTGCGCGTACCTGCCGCGCTACGGCGACTTCCTCGAGCGCGTGCATTCCGCGGTCGGCCGCGTCGGCGGGCTCGAGCTGGCCGGCGACTACCTGCGCGGCGCGTCGATCGAGGCGTGCTTCCGGGCCGCGCGCGACTGCGCCGGCCGGATCGCCACCGGAGCCGGAGCCGAGGTTGCGGGGAGGAGCGCGGGTGGGCCCCGCTGACGGCTGCGCGCTCGTGACCGGCGGCTCGCGCGGGATCGGCGCGGCGGTGGCGCGCGGTCTCGCCGAGGACGGCTGGCCCGTGGGCGTGAACTGCCGCGCGGAGGCGGCCGCCGCGGACCGCGTGGTGGCGGAGATCGAGGCCGCGGGCGGGACCGCCGTGCGCGTGGCCGGCGACGTGACCGACCCGGCCGCGGCCGAGGCGATCTTCGAGCTGCTGGAGGAGCGCTTCGGGCGCGTGCTCGTGCTCGTGAACAACGCGGGCGTGCGCGCCGACGCGCTCGCCCCGACGATCGAGGACGAGATGTGGGACCGCGTGGTGGGGACCAACCTCACCGCCGCCTTCCGCCTGACCCGGCGCGCGCTGCCGCGGATGATGCGCGCGCGCTTCGGCCGGGTGATCAACGTGTCGTCGATCGCCGGCCGCCACGCCTCCCCGGGGCAGGCGAACTACGCCGCGGCGAAGGCCGGGCTGATCGGGATGACCAAGACCGTCGCGGCCGAGATGGGCCGCAAGAACGTGACGGTGAACGCGATCTCGCCGGGCCTGATCGCCACCGACATGACCGACGACGTGGCCGAGGAGCTGTTCGAGCGCATCCCCGCAGGCCGCCCCGGCCGGCCCGAGGAGGTCGCCGCCGCGGTGCGCTTCCTCGCCTCCGACGCCGCCTCGTACGTGACCGGCGCGACGATCGTCGCCGACGGCGGCCTGACCGCACTACTCGACCACGATCGCTGAGCATGCAACGGCGGATCGCGATAACCGGCATCGGCGCCGTGACCCCGCTGGGCACCGGGGTGGAGCCGCTGTTCGAGCGCTGGTGCGCGGGCGAGCGCGGGTTCGAGGACGGCTTCGGCCGCTGCTCGTCCTTCGATCCGGCCGAGCACCTCTCCAAGCGCGAGGTGCGGCGCAGCGACCGCTTCACGCAGCTCGCCGTGACCGCCGCCCACGAGGCGCTCGACGGGGCCGGCTGGACCGCCGGCCTCCCGGTCGAGGCCGATCGGATCGGCTGCGTCGTCGGCACCGGCTTCGGCGGGATGCAGACCGTCGAGGAGCAGGCGCGCCACGTGCAGAACGGCGGCGGCAGGCGTGTCTCGCCGCTCGGGATCTCGCTCGCGATGCCCAACGCCGCGCCGGGCATGATCGCGCTGCGCTACGGGCTGAAGGGCCTGGCCCACGGAGTGGTGGCGGCCTGCGCGGCCGGCGCCGACGCGATCGGCACCGCGGCGCGGCTGATCTGCGCGGGCGACGCAGAGGCGATGGTGGCCGGCGGCTCCGACGCCTGCCTGACCGCGATCGGCATCACCTTCACCGAGAAGGCCGGGATGATGTCCAAGCTCGGCGCGATGCGGCCGTTCGACGTGCGCCGCGACGGGCTGCTGCTGGGCGAGGGCGCCGGGATGCTGGTGCTCGAGGACTACGAGCTGGCGGAGGGCCGCGGCGCTCCGATCCTCGCCGAGCTCCTGGGCTACGGAGCGAGCGCGGACGCGTTCCACCTGGCCGCGCCGCACCCCGAGGGCGACGGCGCCGCGCGCGCGATCCGGCTCGCCCTGCGCGACGCCGGCCTCGAGCCCGGCGACGTGGACTACGTGAACGCACACGGCACCTCCACGCCGCTCAACGACCGCGCCGAGACGCTCGCGCTGAAGGCGGCGCTGGGCGAGGACGCCTACCGCGTACCGGTCTCCTCGACCAAGTCCGTGATCGGCCACCTCTGCGGCGCCGCCGGGGCGGCCGAGGCGGCGGTCACGGTGCTCGCGCTGCAGCGCCGGACCGCGCCTCCGACCGTCGGCTACGAGGAGCCCGACGAGGAGCTCGACCTCAACTACGTGCCGGGCGAGCCGCAGCCGATCGGCACGAGCGCGCGCGGCGACGGCCGCGCCGTGGCCCTGTCCAACTCGTTCGGCTTCGGCGGCCACAACGCCGTGCTCTGCATAGCCGCGTGATGCTCGACGGCAAGCGCATACTCGTGACGGGCGTGCTCACGCGGCGCAGCATCGCGTTCGCGGTCGCGCAGCAGGCCCAGCGCGAGGGCGCCGAGGTGCTGCTCACCGGGTTCGGGCGCTCGCGGCGAATGACCGAGCGCACCGCGGCGCGGCTCGACCGGCCGGTGGAGGTGCTCGAGCTCGACGTGCGCCGCCCGGAGGACTTCAGGGCGCTCACCGAGGCGATCGACGCGCGCTGGGGCGGCCTCGACGGCGCCCTCCACGCGATCGCGCACGCGCCCGCCGACGCGTTCGAGCAACCGTTCGTGGAGGTGCCGGCGGCCAGCGCGCTGTCGGCGTTCGAGATCAGCGCCCTGTCGCTCAACGGGCTGGCGCGCGCGCTCGTGCCGCTGTTCGAGCCGAACGGCGGCGGCAGCCTCGTGGGCCTCGACTTCGACGCCTCCCAGGCCTGGCCTGGCTACGGCTGGATGGGCGTGGCGAAGGCGGGGCTCGAGGCGGTCAGCCGCTACCTCGCCCACGAGCTCGGCCCGCGCGGCATCCGCAGCAACCTGGTCGCCGCCGGGTCGCTGCGGACCGAGGCGGCGAGCGGCATGCCCGACCTCGAGCGGATGGCATCCGAATGGGAGCACGGCGCGCCGCTCGGCTGGGACTCGGAGGACCCGGCGCCGGTCGCGGAGGCGGTCTGCTTCCTGCTCTCGGACCGGGCGCGGGCGATCAGCGGGGAGATCTTGCACGTCGACGGCGGCCGCCACGCCGTCGCGCCGAGCACAGACGGCGTCCGGGCGGGCGCCCTTACGACGGGGGGGACGTTGTGATCACCGAGGAGAGAGCACGGGCGGCCGACGCCGGTGCCGTCGAGGAGGACGCGACGCTCGGCACGCTGCTGAAGCGCTGCGCCGAGCGGCACCCGGAGCGGATCGCGTTCCGCGACTCCGGCGCCGAGATCGCATTCGGTGAGCTGGAGGCGCGCACGGCCACGGCGGCGCGCAGGCTCGGGGAGCTCGGCGTGGGGCCCGGCAGCACGGTCGCCGCGTTCCTGGGCAACGGCGTGGCGTGCCTCGAGGTCTACATCGCCGCCGTCCGCACCGGGGCGATCCTGCTGCCGCTCGCCGCGCAGTCGACCGCGCCAGAGGTGGAGTACCAGGTGCGCGACGCGGGCGCGACCGTGCTGATCACCGACGCCGGCCGTCTCGCGCGGCTGGGCGAGGTGGCGGAGGCGGTCGAGCGCACGGTCGTGCTGGAGGACGGCACGCTGTTCGAGGGCGGCGGCGACGCGCCGGTGGACCTCTCGAGCGCCGCGGACCCGGCCTGGATCATGTACACGTCCGGCACCACGGGGAACCCGAAGGGCGTCGTGCTCAGCCAGCACAGCCTGCTGTGGACGAGCTCGCGCTGCTGGAACGGGATCGTCGGGCTCGGCCCCGACGACCAGCTCCTGTCGCCGATCCCGACGCACCACTCGTACGGCATGGGGCTGACCGTCGTCGCGACGCTCGTGGCCGGCTGCACGACGTACGCGATGCGCAGCTTCAGCACGCCCGACTGCTTCCGCGTGCTCGGGGAGCACCCGATCACCGTGCTGGCGGGCAACCCGACGACGTTCGCCTACCTCGTGCGGCACGCGCGCGAGTTCGGCACCGTCGACTCGCAGCTGCGGCTGTGCGTGACGTCCAGCGCCAGCCCGCCGCCGTCGCTCGTCGAGGAGGTCGAGCGGGTCTTCGGCGCCCAGCTGGTGGACGGCTACGGAGCCACCGAGCTGGCCAGCATGACGACCCAGGTCGCGCCGGGCGAGCGCCCGCCGCGCGGCTCGGCGGGCCGCGCGCTGCCGGGGATCGACCTGCGCGTGGTGGATCCCGAGACGGGCGAGGAGCGCCCGCCGGGCGAGCCGGGCGAGCTGCTGATCACGGGCCCGCAGGTGATGCTCCGCTACCACGGCCGGCCGGACGCGACCGCGGAGACGGTGCGCGACGGCTGGTACTACAGCGGCGACCTGGCGACCGTCGACGCCGACGGCTATCTGACGGTCACCGGCCGCAAGTCGGAGATCATCATCCGCGGCGGCGAGAACATCGGCCCCGGGGAGGTCGAGGAGGCCGTGCTCTCGCACGAGTCGGTGCTCGAGTGCGCCGTCATCGGGCTGCCGGACGAGGTGATGGGGGAGGTCCCGGTGGCCTGCGTCGTGCTGGCCGACGACGCCGGTGAGGACTTCGAGGCCGAGCTGCGCCGGCACTGCCGCACGCGGCTGGCCAGGTTCAAGGTCCCGGCGCGCTTCGTCCGGGTGGACGAGGTGCCCAAGACGTTGTCGGGGAAGGTCAAGCGCCGCCTGCTCAGGGATGCGCTTCAAACAGAGGGAGGGGCGAGATGAGCACGACTGTCGAGCGTGTGGAGAGCACGCCGGACGTGCAGGGGGGAGAGGACTGGGAGATCGTCGGACGGTCGGCGGCGTTCCAGGAGCTGGTTGCGCGGCGGCGGCGTTTCGTGCTGCCGGTGACGGTCTTCGCGATGAGCTGGTGGAGCGGCTTCGTGCTGCTCGCCTGCTACTCGCACGACTTCATGGCGGAGTCGGTCTACAAGGAGGTGACCGTCGCCTACGTGCTGGGCCTCAGCCAGTTCCTGCTGGTCTTCGCGATCGTGTGGGGCTACCTCCGGGTGGCCGACACCGACTTCGAGCCGCGTGAGCGCCGGCTGCTCGACGAGGTCGAGGGGAGGCGGTCGTGAGCCTCCCCATCGCAGCGGACGTCAACGAGCTCGCCCTGATCGTCTTCGCGGCGATCATCGGGGTCTCGCTCGTGATCACCTGGTGGGCCGCCAAGCGCACCCACACCGCGACCCAGTTCTGGGCCGCCGGCCGCGGGGTCGGCTCGGCTCAGAACGGCTTCGCGATCGCCGGCGACCTCATGTCGGCGGCGAGCTTCCTCGGCTTCGCGGGCCTGATCTTCCTCGGCGGCTTCGACGGCTGGGTAGTGCCGACGGCGTCGATCCTCGGCCTGATGCTGATGTTCATCCTGTTCGCGGAGCGGATGCGCAACGCCGGCAAGTTCACGCTCGCCGACGTGCTCGCGTTCCGCTTCGACCAGAGGCCGGTGCGCGCGGCGGCGGCTACGGCCACGCTGTTCATCGTCCTCATCTACCTGATCGCGCAGCTGGTCGGCGCGGGCGCGGTGCTGCAGTCGCTGACCGGGCTCGACTTCAAGCTCGCGGTGATCGGCACCGGCGTGTTCATCGTCGTCTACGTGGTGTTCGGCGGGATGCTCGCCGTCACGTGGGTGCAGATCGTGAAGGCGGTCCTGCTGCTCGCGGCCGGCATCACGCTGACCGCGCTGGTGCTCGGCAAGGCCGGCGGCAGCCCGATCGAGGTGTTCGACCGCGCGACGGCCCAGCACCCGAAGGGCGACAGCATCCTGGGCCCGGGCGGGTCCGGCCGCAGCGCGGCCGACACGATCGCGCTGCTGATCGCGTTCTGCCTCGGGACGGCGGCGCTGCCGCACGTGCTGATGCGGTTCTTCACGGTGCCCGACGCGCGGGCGGCGCGAAAGTCGGCGGGCTGGTCGGTCCTGCTTATCGGCGCCTTCTTCATCATGACGAGCATCATCGGCTTCGGGGCGCGCGCGTTCCTGGGGCCGGAGGCGACCGAGACGGTCGGGCCGGGCGGCAACCTCGCCGCTCCGCTGCTCGCGGAGGAGCTCGGCGGCGGCAAGGGCTCGGTCGGCGGGGACCTGTTCCTCGCCTTCGTGAGCGCGGTGGCGTTCGCGACGATCCTCGCGGTCGTGGCCGGACTGGTGATCGCGGCGTCCGGCGCGGTGGTGCACGACATCTGGTCGAGCATCATCAAGCAGGGTCAGGACACGGAGCAGTCGGAGCCGCGCGCGGCGCGCGCGGTGGCGGGGGTCATCGGGATCGTGGCGATCGCGCTGACGATGCTCGCCGGTCCGAGCTTCAACGTCGCGTCGATGGTCGGCCTGGCGCTGTCGGTGGCCGCGAGCGCGAACTTCCCGGTGCTGCTCCTGGCGTTCACCTGGCGGCGGTTCTCCACCGCGGGGGCGCTCACCGGGATCGGCCTCGGGCTCGTGAGCTCGCTCGTGCTGATCGTGCTGAGCCCGACCGTGTGGCCGGGGCCGGACGGCGAGGGATCGCCGTTCTCGCTCGCGTACCCGACGCTGATCTCGGTGCCGCTCGGCTTCATCGGGTGCTGGCTCGGGACGGTGCTGTCGGCCGATCGCGAGGGCGAGGCCGCCTACATGCGGATGTTCGTACGGACCCAGACGGGGCTCGGCGCCGAGCCGGCGGCGAGCGCAACGGCGGACGGGCACTAGCCCGGCCGCGGATCGAACGACTACGGAAGGAGATCGGATGGCAGAGCTCGACCGCAGCCGGGTGGAGGCGAAGATCATCGAGACGATGGAGGAGCTGGTCGACGACCCGGCCCTCCTCAACCGCGAGGCCCGGCTCGAGGAGCTCGACCTCGGCTCGCTCGACGTCGTCGAGATCGCGCAGGTGCTCGAGGACGAGTTCGACATCGAGATCCTCGGCAAGGGGCCGGCCGAGGGCGGCTCGCCGGAGATGAAGACCGTCGGCGAGGCCGTGGACGCACTCGTCGCGCGGATCGAGAGGGCGGGTCTGCTGGCCGTTGGATAGACGCGTCGTCATAACCGGGACGGGCGTTGTCAGCCCGCTGGGCACCGGGACGGACGTCCTGTTCGAGCGCTGGCTGCGCGGCGAGGTCGGCATCGCCGGCCACCGCGCGGCCTGCGACGACTTCGAGCCGAGTGCCGTCCTCTCGCGCAAGGAGGTGCGCTGGACGAGCCGCTACGTGCAGCTCGCGCTGGTGGCCGCGCACGAGGCGATCGCCCGGGCCGGCTGGCTCGACGGGCTGCCCGTGGATCCCGAGCGGATCGCCTGCATCGTGGGCACGTGCTACGGCGGCGTGGAGCCGGTGCAGCGCCAGACCGAGGTGCTCGCCGCGCGCGGGCCCGGCCGCGTGGACGCGCTGGCCGGGCCGATGATGCTGCCCGACTCGGCGGCGGGCGCGGTGGCGATCCGCTTCGGGCTCAAGGGCCTGAGCCACTGCGTCGCGTCCGCCTGCGCGGCGGGCACGGACTCGATCGGGTCGGCCGTCCGCCTGATCCGCTCCGGCGAGCTGGACGCCGCGCTGGCGGGCGGCGCCGAGGCGGCGCTCACCGAGCTGACCGACGCCGCCTCGATGCGGATCGGCGCGGTCTCGCCCAGCGGGATCTCGCGGCCGTTCGACGCGCGCCGCGACGGCTTCGTGCCCGGCGAGGGGGCCGGCATCATGGTGCTGGAGGAGGCCGAGGCGGCCGCCGCCCGCGGGGCCGAGGTGCTCGGCGAGGTGCTGGGCTACGGCGCCACCACCGACGCCTACGACATCACGGCGCCGGCGCCCGACGGGGCCCAGGCGGCGCGGGCTATCGCGCTCGCGCTGAGCGACGCCGGCGCCGAGCCCGGGCAGATCGCGTACGTGAACGCGCACGGCACGTCCACGAAGCTGAACGACAAGGTCGAGACGCAGGCGATCAAGGCCGCGCTGGGCGAGGAGGTCGCCCGGCGCACGCCGATCTCCTCCACGAAGTCGGTGATCGGCCACACGATGGGCGCGGCCGGCGCGATCGAGACGATCTCCGCGCTCGAGGCGCTGCGGCGCGGCAGCGTGCCGCCGACCGTCGGCCTCGAGGAGGCGGACCCCGAGCTGGACCTCGACTACGTGCCCGGCGAGGCGCGTGCGCTGAACGGCGGCCCCGGCCGCCGCCTCGCGCTGTCGAACTCGTTCGGCTTCGGCGGGCACAACAGCGTGCTCTGCGTGGGGGTCGACGCCCGGTGAGCCGTGTGCTCGTCCTCTGGTACTCGCAGACCGGGCAGCTCCGGCGCGTGGCGGAGTCCGCGCTCGCGCCGCTGGAGGAGGCCGGACACGAGCTGCACTGGGAGCGCGTCACGCCGCGGCGCGAGTTCCCGTTCCCCTGGCGCCTGCGCGACTTCCTGTCGGTCTTCCCCGACACGGCGGCGCTGCGCGGCTGCGAGATCGAGCCGCCCGCGGTGGACCCGGACGAGCACTTCGACCTGGTCGTGATCGCGTACACGGTCTGGTACCTGTCGCCGTCGCTGCCGTTCCAGGGGCTGTTCGCCTCGCCCGCGCGGGAGCTCGTGCGCGACCGGCCCGTGCTCACGGTGATCGCCTGCCGCAACATGTACTTCAGCGCGGAGCGGATCATGCGGCGGCTGATCCGGGAGGCGGGCGGCCGCCCGGCCGGCACGATCGCGCTGACCGACGACGGCCCCGCGTGGGCCTCGTTCGTCACCACGCCGCGCTGGCTCCTGACCGGCAAGCGCGACCGCTGGGGTCTGATGCCCCCGGCCGGGATCTCCGACGAGACGATCGCCGCGGGGCGCCGCTTCGGCGAGGCGCTGGCCGCGCGGCCGGAGCTGCTCGGCACGCCCGCGGCGGGCGCCGCGCTGGAGGAGCTCGAGCCGCGCTCGGTCGACCGGCCGATGGTGCTGCCGGACCTCCTGCTCGGCCGCGTCTTCCGGATCTGGGCGGCCGCGATCCGGCGGCTGACGCCCGAGGGCGGCGGTGCGCGCCGCCTCGCGGAGTCGGCGCTCGGCGCCGGGCTGCTCGTGACCGTGCCCGCGGTCGTCTCGAGCCTGGTGTTCCTGCGGCTCGTGGCGCACGACGAGGCCGAGCGGGTCACGGAGCGCTTCCTGCGGTCGCTCGAGACCACCGCATGACGCGCGCGCGCGAGGAGACCGACGTGCTGGTGGCCGGCGGAGGCCCGGTCGGGCTGAGCGCCGCGATCGAGCTGGCGCGGCTGGGCGTGCGCGTCACGCTCGCCGAGCGCCGCGCCACCACGTCGCGGCACCCGAAGGCGACGATCATCAACGCGCGCACGATGGAGCTGTTCCGCTCGTGGGGCGTGGCCGACGAGGTGCGCGACCGCGGCCTGCCGCCCGAGCAGAGCGGGATGATCGCGTGGGTCACCCAGATGGCCGGCCACAAGATCGGCCACCTGGACCTGATCGCGGACGGCTCGCGGCTCGACGAGCTGGTCAGCCACAGCCCGGAGCTGCCCGCGGTGTGCGCGCAGGACGTGGTGGAGCCGATCCTGCTCGACCACCTGCGCACGCGCAGGGACGCCGACGTGCGCTTCGGCACGGCGCTCGCGTCGTTCGAGCAGGACGAGGAGGGCGTGACGGCGCGGCTCGAAGGCGAGCGCGGCGGCACCGTCCGCGCGCGCTACCTGCTCGCCGCCGACGGGCCGCAGAGCGCCGTGCGGCGGCGGCTCGGCATCGGGCTCAGCGGCCCGGGCGCGCTCGGGCACCTCGTGAACATCCACTTCCGGGCCGACCTCTCGCCGTGGGTGGTCCGCTGCCCGAGCGTCCTCTACTGGGTGATGGGCCCGCACCTGCACGGCGTGGTGCACGCGCTCGACGGCGCGGATCGCTGGCTGCTGAACGTCTTCACCGACCCGCACGGCGAGCGCATCGAGGAGTGGCCCGCGGAGCGCTGCGCGGCGCTCGTGCGCGAGGCGATCGGGGCGCCCGAGCTGGACGCGGAGGTGCTCGCGGTCAAGCCGTGGACGATGGTCGGCCTCGTGGCGGACCGCTTCGCCGACGGCCGCGTGCTGCTGGCCGGCGACTGCGCGCACCAGTTCCCGCCCACCGGCGGCTTCGGCATGAACACGGGCATCCAGGACGCGGGCAACCTCGCGTGGAAGCTCGCGGGCGCCGTGCACGGCTGGGCCGGGCCGGAGCTGCTCGCGACCTACGAGCCGGAGCGGCGGCCGGTCGTGCGCGTGAACCTCGACCAGTGCGTCCTGAACGCGCGCAGGATCATGGACATGCTGTTCGAGTCCGCGCCCGACGAGGCGCTGCTCGTTCAGGAGGGCGCCGGCGGCGACGCCGCCCGTGCGGCCGTGGCCGCCGAGATCCCCAAGCAGCGCGATCACTTCGACTTCCAGGGCGAGGCGCTCGGCACGATCTACCGCTCCCCGGCGGTGATCGCGGACGGCAGCGAGCCGCCGCGGGTGGAGAACCCGATCACCGACTACGTGCCGAGCGCGCATCCCGGTGCCCGCGCGCCGCACCTCTGGCTGGAGGGCGCGGGCGACGACCTCTCGACGCTCGACCTCGCCGACGGCCGCTTCGCGCTGCTCGGCGGACCGGACTCGGGCGCCTGGCGAGCGGCGGCGGAGGAGGAGGCCGCGCGCGCCGGCGTGCCGCTGTCCGCGCACGCGATCGGCCCCGGCGCCGAGCTCGCGCCCGAGGACCCGGAGGCGGACTTCCTCGGCCTCTACGGGATCGAGTCCGGCGGCGCCGTGCTCGTGCGGCCCGACGGCCACGTGGCGTGGCGCTCCGCCGGTCCCGCCCCGGATCCGTCCCGCGTGCTGCGCGGCGTGCTGGAGCGGGTGACCGGGCGCGCCGCCGCCGCGGCGGAGGCCGAGCCGCTGGAGGTCGTGCGATGAGCCAGGCGGCCCCCCAGCGCGGCGAGCCCCTCAAGGACCGGCTGCGCGCGCTGAACGACGCCGGCGACGTGGACGGGTTCGCGCGCCTCGTGCAGTCCGCGAGCGACGCCGAGCTGGCCGAGGTGATGTCCGGCGACGACGGCCGCGAGGTGCTCGACACGATCTTCGACCAGATGCCCGGGCGCCTGCGCGCGGACCAGGTCGAGGGCGTGGAGGGGGTGCTGCGCTGGCGCGTGACCGGCCGCCCCGGCGCGGACGGCGACGACGTCTACGAGGTCGCCATCCGCGAGGGGCGCTGCACCGTCAGCCGCGGCGAGCACGAGGATCCGCGCACCACGATGGTCGTGGATCCGGTCTCCTTCGTGAAGCTGATCGGCGGGGCCAGCTCGCCCGCCAAGCTGCTGCTGCGCCGCCGCCTACGGGTTCGCGGCGACGTGACCTTCGCGATGCGCAGCGAGGGGTTCTTCGAGAAGCCCGTCGCGCGCCGCTAGGCGACGGGTGCCCCGAACCGCAGCCGAGTAAGAGACCTGATCTCGGCGATGTGGCGTTCGGCGGCGGGACGTGCCTTGCGGCGTGAGATACCAAGCCGACCGGCCATCACCTTCACCATGCGCTTGTGCAGGAGCCTTTCCCAGTGAGGTTCGAAACCGGTACTCGGAACCTCGATGAGAATGCGTGCCTCGTCCAGTTTGTCGCGAAAGCGGTCCCCCGGTTTGCCAGGCTGCAGGTAGAGCGCACCTGCGTTGAGTATCGACTCAACGAGGACGGCTTGCCTCTCGATGCTGAAGACGAGCGTCACGTCGACGGCGACCGGACGCTGAAATTCGAGTAGGAGGGTCACCGCATCGTCGTCGTTCAGGGCGCTCCCCCATTGCGACAAGACGTCGCCGGGGGGCAGATGCTCGTGGACACGGACCATTTCGGTCACCTCGGGTCGCGCGGCAGTGTCGAGGATCAGGACCGGTACCAGGCGGCCGTCCGCCACGGGTCCGGCGATCGCGGCGTCCCCGACGATCGGAATGATCAGTTCGTCCGGGACGGTCAATCTACGCACGCGATTCATGCTGGGCCTCCCTGAAGATCGTGACCTGAAGTGATTGCTCGATCTCGTGCAAATCGCGGAGCACAACGTCGTAGCGGTCTACCTCTCGTCCGGCGATCAATGCCTGCGGGATAAAGAAGAGGAACCATCCCGAGCGGGCCTCGTTGGCCGCGAGCCGCAGGGGCAGACTGAGCACTTCGAGCCCGGAAGAACCCAGCTCGATGGGCGACTGATCACTGCTCAGCACCTTCACGGCCGCGAGTCGCCCCTCGATCGCATAGGTCAGGTGGAGCTCGGCGCGCGTCACCGACGTCTCTCGGTCGGTCGGGTTGGCGACCTGAAGGTTCACGCCAAGAAGTCGATCGCGCTCCGAGCACCGCCACTGGGCGGTGTCATTCACGTAAAGGTCGAGCCGCGATTCCCGCCGCGCTTCCTGGCGCCGTGAAATCTCGAGCGCTGCCTTCGCTACAGCCCTGTTGTAGACGCCGAGTACAACGCTGCACACGAGCGAGAGCGCCGCGACCGCGATCGAGGCGTAGGAAACCCAATCGGGCACGATGGCTACCGGGTAATCCGCCATGCGCTTGTTTGCTCGAGCGGCATGCGCATAGCTTGACGCGCACCCCGAGGCGGCGGCATGAAGGCCGGCATTGCGCGTCGGTGCGGACCGGTTACGCCGCTGTGCGAGAGGGCTTCGGCTTGCGACTCGACGCTCCGACGCTCATCGAAGGGCCCTCGAGGTCGAACGCCGGAAGCCGCCGGTCGAGCCAGTCCGGCACCCACCAGGCGCGCTCGCCGAGCACCCGCATGATCGCCGGGAGCAGGAGCAGCCGGACCACCGTCGCGTCGAGGATCACCGCCGTCGCCAGCCCCACGCCGAGCTGGCGCACCGCGTGGAACTCGGTCGCGGCGAACGCGAGGAACACGCCGGTCATGATCGCCGCGGCGCCCGTGACCACGCCCGCGGTGTGGCGCACGCCGTGGTCGATCGCCGCGTCCGCCGAGCCGGTCCGCAGCCAGCCCTCGCGCATGCGCGCGATGATGAAGACCTCGTAGTCGATCGAGAGCCCGTAGACGATCGTGAAGATCCCCAGCACCGGGATCACGAAGACGTCGCCGGGGCCGCCCGCGATCGGATCGGAGCCCTGGAACAGGAGCACCAGCACGCCGAACGCGGCGCCGACGGTCAGCAGGTTCAGGACCACCGCGACCACAGGCAGCGCGACCGAGCGGAAGATCGGCACCAGCACGATCACGGTGATCGCCGCCAGGAGCAGCATGATCAGCGGCAGCCGGCCCGAGGCCTCGCGCCCGAAGTCGCCGAGCACCGCCGCCTCGCCGCCCAGCTCGGTCCGCAGGCCGGTCTCCCGGCCGAAGCGCGCCGCCTCGCCGCGCAGCCGCTCGCCCAGCCGCTCGGTCGCGTCTGACTGCGGCGCCGTTCGCGGCACGATCAGCACGCGGCCGGTGTCGCCGCCGCCCTCGACGTTCACCGCGAGGCGCGCGAGCTCGCGGCGCGCGGGCTCGGCTCCGGCGAGTGCGGCGAGCGTGAGGTAGCCGGAGCGCAGGAAGCCCGGCGAGGCCGCGAGGTCGCCGGGCGGGGCGGCGGCGCCGTCCAGCTCGCCCGAGAAGCGGGCGGTGCCCTCGCGCAGGCGGGCCAGGCCGGTCGGCAGCTCGGCGGAGCGCGAGTGGCCGTCGCCGAGCTCGCGGGCGAGGCGCGAGCCGCCGTCGCCCAGGCGCCCCACGCCGGCGGCCAGCTCGGCCGCGCCGGCGTCGAGCCGGAGGAGCCCGCCGGTCAGGGCCGCGGCCCCGCCGCCCGTTCCGGCTCCGCCGGCCCCTCCGCCCCCGAGCCGGGCGATCCCCGCCGCCAGCTCCGCGTTGCCCGCTTCGAGACGGGCGATCCCCGCCGCCAGGTCGTCCGCCCCGCCGGCGAGCCGCGAGAGCCCGCGCGCCAGCCCGGCGGCCTCGCCGGCCGAGCGGTCCACGGCGTCCGCGGCCGAGGCGGCGGCGCGCTCGGAGTCGCGCAGGGCGGCGACGATGCCGTCGTAGCCGGGGTCGAGCGGCAGGTTGGTGATCGGGTCGCGGCCGGTCAGCGCTCCCCGCGCCGTGGCCACCGCCCGGAACGCGCGCTCGTAGCCGGGGTCGGCCTTGCCCACGGTCATGTCGCGCAGCTCCGCGAAGGCGATCGCCACCTGCTCGTCGGCGGTCCCGGCGGGTTCCTGCAGGCGGCCGAGGTCGCGGCTCCCGTCGCGCAGCGCGGCGGCCAGCTCGCGCGAGGCGGGCGCCGCCGCCCCCACGCGCTCCGCCACGCGCCGCAGCTCCGAGGCGAGCCGGGCCGAGCCCGCCCGCGCGCCGCCGGCGCCCGTCGCCAGCTCGCCGGCGCCCGCCGCGGCCTCCTCGATCCCGGCCTGCACGGCCGCGGCCCCGCGCGCGGCCGCGAGCGTCCCGGCGCGGAGCTGCCGCGCGCCCTCGCTCCCGGCCGCCCCGCCCTCGGACAGCCGCGCGGACCCCTCCGCCGCCGCGGCCAGCCCGGAGCGCAGCGCGATCACGCCGGTCTGCGCGCGACCGAGCCCGCGCTCGAACCGGCCGAGGTCGTCGCGGCCACGGCGCAGCGCGTCCGCGAGCCCGTCGAGCTGCTCCGGCAGCCGCGCCACCGCCGCCGTGCGCGGCGCCAGGTCGCCCGGCCCGACCACGTCGGCCACGTCCGGGTCGCGCTTCAGCCGCGCCTGGAGGCGCCGGAACGCCGCCAGCCGACCGCGCTCGGCCACGGTTCCCGACGGCGCCGTGCCGAGCAGCTCGAACGGCGCGCCCCAGCCCGCGCCCATCACGCGGCTCACGGTCCGGTAGTCGCGCGTGGCGCGGTCGTCGCGCGGCAGCTCGGAGACGCCCGGCGGGACCGGGTCGATCGACAGCGCCGGCGCCGCCAGGGCCAGCATGAGCGCGAGCATCGCCGCCGCGGCCAGCGCCGGCCGGCCCGTCGCGCGGGCCGACGCGCGCGCGAAGAACCCGCCCGCCGAGCGGCGCGGCCAGATCATCCAGCGGTTCACGTTGTGCCCCAGCACCACGAGCGCGGCGGGCATCACCAGCACCGCGGCGGCCAGGCTCAGCGCCGCCACCACGAGCACGCCGATCGTGGCCGACAGCAGGAACTGCCCCGGTATCGCCACCACGGTCACGCCGATCGCGGCGATGAGTGCGACGCCGGCGAAGATCACCGTGCGGCCGGCGGTGGCGGTCGCGGCCCGCGCGGCGGCGAGCACCTCGTCATGCGCGCCCGGGCCGCCGCCGCCCCCGCGCTCCTCCAGCTCCTGCCGGAAGCGCGACAGCACCAGCAGCGAGTAGTCCACCCCCAGCGCGAGCCCGATCATCGAGGCGAGGCTCACCGCCAGCGGCTGCACGCTCGTCACGAGCGCCATCAGCGAGAGCACGCCGAAGCCGGCGATCACGGTCGCGGTTCCCCACAGGGCCGGCACCGCCGCGGCCACCGGCGAGCGGAACACGAGCAGCAGCACGATCGCGAGCAGGGGCAGCGCGATCATCTCGGCCTTGCGCGCGGCCTCGAAGTTCGCGTCGCGCACGGCGAGGTTGATCGGCGCCTGCCCGGTCACGTGCGCGCGCACGGGCGCGCGAATCCGCTTGCGCACGGTCTTCCGCACGTCGCTCGCCACGTCGAGCGAGTCGCGGGCGGGGCGGCGCACCAGCGCGACCACCATGCCCGCCCGCGGCGACGGGCGCAGGTCGATCGAGCTGCGCACGCGGTCCCATGGCGAGAGCACCGTCACGCGCGGGTCGCGCCGCAGCGCGCGCGCCAGCCGCGGCCCCTGGCGGTCGAGCGCGCGCGGCGAGCCGCGCAGCAGCACCGGGATCGTCATCTGCGAGCCGAAGCTCGACCCGGCCAGCTCGGTCGCGCGCGCGGAGCCCGTGCCCGGCACCGCCAGGTCGGGCGGGTCGAGCCGGCGCTCGAGCTGCGCGGCCTGCCCCGACAGGACCGCGACCACGAGGCCGAAGAGCGCGAGCGTGCGGCGCGGGCGGCGGAGCGCCAGCGCCGTCAGGCGGCCGACCGGTGCCACAGCGACTCGACCCGCGCGCGGATGACCACCCGGTCGTCCTGGTTCAGGACCTTCCAGGAGTAGGTGACGACGCCGAACCGGTCGTCGAGCGGCCGCGCCTCGACGATGCGGGTGCGCACGCGGATCGTGTCGCCGAGGCGGACCGCCGCCTTGAAGGTGGCGTCGGACACCCGCCGCAGCGCGGCCACGCGCTCGGGGTCGAGCGGCATCAGCCCGAGCGCCAGCGAGAGCACCAGCATCCCGTGCGCGATCCGTCCCCCGAAGACGCTCGCGGCGGCGAACTCCTCGTCGAGGTGGAGCGGGTGGTGGTCGCCGGTGAGCCGCGCGAACGCGTCCACGTCGGCGGCGGTGACGGTGTGCGTGGGGGTCTCGAACTCGAGGCCGGGCTCGAGCTCCTCGAAGTCGAGCCCGGCGGCCTGGGCGAGCCGCGCGGCCTCCTCGCGGCCGGCGGCCTCAGAGGGGGATGTTCGATCCATGGCCGTCCGGCTGCGGGAGCAGCTGCTCGAGCGTGGCGAACGCGTCGCACAGCCGCACGCGCGTCTCGGTCGGTTCGATGATCTCGTCGATGAAGCCGCCGCGCACCGCCGACTGCGCGCTCAGGTGCTGCTCGGCGTAGTCGCTCACGAGCCGGTCGACCTCCTCCGGCGAGGCGTCCGCGATCTCGCGCCGGTGGGCGATCCCGACCGCCTGCCGCGCGGCCATGATCCCGATCTCGCAGCCCGGCCACGCGAAGCTGAAGTCGGCCCCGAGGTCCTTCGCGTTCATCGTGATGTACGCGCCGCCGTAGGCCTTGCGCAGCACGATCGACGTCTTCGGCACCCGCGCGGCCGCGAACGCGTGCACGAGCTTCGCGCCGTGGCGGATCACGCCGGCCCGCTCCTGCCGCGAGCCCGGCATGAACCCCGGCGTGTCGACGAGTGCCACGAGCGGCAGCCCGAAGCAGCTGCAGGTGCGCACGAAGCGCGCGCCCTTCGTGGCCGCGTCGGCGTCGAGCACGCCGCCCAGGTAGCCCGGCTGGTTGGCGATCACGCCGACGGCGCGCCCGTCGAGGCGGCACAGCGCCGTGACGATGTTGCGCGCCCAGCGCGGCGCGACCTCGAGCACCTGGCCGCGGTCCACTATCGATCGGATCACGTCCCGCACGTCGTATGCGCGGTGCGGCTCGGCAGGCACCCAGGCGCCGGGGTCCTCGAACTCCGGGTCCTCCGGCGGGCGCAGCGCCACCGGCTCGGACGCGTTCTGCGGCAGGTACGACAGGAGGTCGCGCACCAGCTCCACCGCGTCGAGGTGCGTGGGCGTGACGAAGTGGCACACGCCGTTCGCCGACTGGACCTTCGACCCGCCCAGCTCCTCTGCCGTCACGTCCTCGCCGATCGCCTCGCGCACGATCGCGGGACCGGTCAGGAACATGCTGGCCGAGCGGGCCATGATCACGAAGTCGGTCAGCGCGGGGGAGTAGCAGCCGCCGCCCGCGGACGTGCCCGTGAGCACCGAGATCTGCGGCACGCGGCCCGACAGCTCCACGTTCTTGCGGAAGATCCGCGCGTAGCCGCTCAGCGCCGCGGTCCCCTCCTGGAGCCGCGCGCCGGCCGACTCGATGAGCCCCACGACCGGCACCCGCGCGCGGTCCGCGAGCTCCAGCACGCGCAGGATCGTGTCGGCGTGCGCCTCGCCCAGGGAGCCCCCGGCGAAGCGCGAGTTCTCGGCGTAGCAGAACACCGGCCGCCCCTGGATCCGCGCCGCGGCGGCCACCACCCCGTCGCCCTCGCGCGCCCGCTCGCCGAGCACTCCGGACTTGACCTGCGAGCGGACCACGTGCACGGAGCCCGGGTCGCACAGCCGCTCCAGCCGCTCGGCCGGCCCGACGCGCCGCTCGCGTGGCGGCTGACCGACCTCGACCGTCATGCGACCAGGCACAGCACGGCGTTGTGCCCGCCGAAGCCGAAGGAGTTCGAGATCGCGACGGCCCCGTCGCCGTTCGCGCCCTCGAGCGGGCGCGCGCGCTCGGGCACGTAGTCGAGGTCGAGCCCCTCCTCGGCCTCCTCCCACCCGAGCGTGGGCGGCAGGACCCGCTCGCGCATGGCCAGCAGCGTGGCCACCGCCTCGATGGCGCCGCTCGCGCCCAGGCTGTGCCCGATCGACGACTTGAGCGACGAGACCGGCGTGCGCATCGCATGGTCGCCGAGCGCGGTCTTGATCGCCTCGGTCTCGGAGACGTCGCCGACCGGCGTGGAGGTGCCGTGCGCGTTCACGTACGAGACCGCCTCCGGCGCGAGGCCCGCGTCCTCGAGCGCGAGCCGCATCGCGCGCGCCGCGCCGCGGCCGTTCGGCTCCGGGATCGCGATGTTGAAGGCGTCGTCGGTGGCGCCGTAGCCCACCAGCTCGCCGAGCACGTGGGCCCCGCGCCGCCGCGCTGCTTCGGCCTCCTCGAGCACCAGCATCGCGCTGCCCTCGCCCATCACGAAGCCGTCGCGGCGGGCGTCGAAGGGCCGCGCCGTGCCGCTCGGCGAGATGGCTCCCATGGTCTCGAAGCCCGCCTGGGTCGTGGGCGCGTGCGGCGCCTCGGCCCCGCCCGTTATGGCGGCGTCCGCCTCACCCTCCTCGATCAGCCGCATGGCGGTGCCGATCGCGTGCGCGCCCGCCGCGCAGGCCGACACCACCGAGAAGTTCGGCCCCTTCAGGCCGTAGCGCAGCGAGGCGGCCGCGGACGCCGCGTTGGGCATCACGCTCGCGATCGCGTAGGCGGAGATCCGCTCGCCGCGCAGCCGCCGTTCCACGTTGTTCTCGAGCGTGGTCACGCCGCCGATGCCCGTGCCCGTCACGGTCGCGATCCGGTCGGCCGGGTAGGGGAGCTCGCCGTCCCAGCCCGCCTGCCGGACGGCCTCCTCGGCGGCCACGATCGCGAACTGCGTGTAGCGGTCGGTGCGCCTCAGCTCCTTCTTCGACAGGGTGTCGCGCGGGTCGAAGTCCTCGCAGCGCGCCACGCCTCCGTCGATCGCGCACACGCCGGCGGTCCAGCGGTCGAACAGCGTGCGGGCGCCGATGCCCAGCGGCGTCACGGCGCCCACGCCGGTGATCACCACGCCGCGCCGCTCCCGCGGCCGGTGCCCGTTCGAGCCCATGCCTAGGCCGCCAGCCCGCCGTCCACGGGCAGGGTCGTGCCGGTCACGTAGCTCGCCGCCTCGGAGGCGAGGAAGCCCACGCACCCGGCGACCTCCTCGCTCGTCGCCGCCCGCCGGAACGGCACCGCGGCGCGCAGCTCCTTCGGGATCTCCACGTCCACGAGGCCGGGCGTGACGGCGTTCACGGTCACCCCGCTGGCGGCGGTCTCCGCGGCGAGCGTGCGCGTCAGGCCGATCAGCCCGGCTCGGGCGGCGGCGCGCGCGGCGTTGCGCGCGTGGCCGTTGCCGTCGCCGTTGCCGTCTGTCGGGAGCACCGCGCGGCGCAGCAGCCAGTCGGCGTCCAGCGGCGCGGCCACGTTCACCACGCGCCCGAAGCCGGCCTCCCTCATCGCGGGCAGCGAGCGGGTCGCGCTCCAGAGCGCGCACGACACGACGCCGTCGAGCGCGTCCGCGTCGCCGTTGTTCACCAGCACCAGGACCGGGCCGAGCTGCCGCTCGAGCGCGTCGAAGGCGTCGCCGGCGGCCTCGACGGCGCCGAGCTCCACGCGCAGCGCCGCGGCCTCGCCGCCCGCGTGCACGATCTCCTCGGCCAGCCGCTCGCCGGCCTCGCCCCCGCGGTGGTGGATCGCGACGGGCCAGCCGGCCTGTGCGAGCGCGCGCGCGATCGCGGGCCCGGCCCCGCGCGGGGCGTCGGTCACGAGCGCGCAGCCGTCGCGGGTCACGCCGCGCCCCACTCGAGGACGACCGCGCCGTACGCCAGCCCGCCGCCGATGCCCGCGACCACCACGCGCGCGCCCGGCACGAGCTTCCCCTGCTCGGCGGCGGCGGCCAGCGCGAGCGGGATCGAGGCGGCGGACGTGTTGCCCACGCTCGCCATGGCGTTCACGATCGCGCTCTCGTCCACCCCGAGCCGCTCGCCGACCGCCTTGAGGATCCGGACGTTCGCCTGGTGGTAGACGAACACGTCGATGTCGCCGAGCTCGAGCCCGCCGGCCTCGACCACGTCGACCGTCACCTCCACGAGCCGCTTGACCGCCTGCCGGTAGGTCTCGCCGCCCTCCATGTGCATGAAGCCGCCGTGGTGCACGGAGATCAGGTGCGCGAACGAGCCGTCGGTGCGCAGGATCGCCTCGCCCACGCGCCCGGGCGCGTCGTCGGCGACGAGCACCATCGCCCCAGCCCCGTCGCCGAACATCGGCGCGGTGCGCCGGTCGTCGGGGTCGATCCAGCGCGACAGCGCGTCCGCCCCCACGACCAGCACGCAGTCGTTGCGGCCGGACTCGATCGCCGCCGCGGCCAGGCCGAGCGCCGAGACGAACCCGTTGCACGCCGCGTTCACGTCCGCCGTGCCCGCCTGCGGCGCGTCGAGCTCCGCGCTCACGATCGCCGCCACGGCGGGGAACAGGTACTCGTTGGTGCAGGTGGCCACGAGGATCAGGTCCACCGCGGAGGCGTCGACGGCCGCCTCCGCGAGCGCCATGCGCGCGGCCTCGGTGGCCATCTCGGCGACGGACTCCTCCGGGGGCGCCACGCGGCGCTCGCGCACGCCCATGCGCTTCACGATCCAGTCCTCGGTCACGCCGAGCCGCTCGGCCACCGCGTCGTTCGAGACGGTGAGCCGCCCCGGTACGGCAGCCAGCGACGCGACCGCCGCGCCGCGCCGCATCTCGCGCGCACGCGGGCCGTTCACCCGCGCGCCCCGCTCCACGTCAAGCACCGGCGCCTCGCACCGGCACGACGGAGTCGCTCCCGAGCGTCCGCCGGATCAGGCCGCTCAGCACGGCGCCCGGCCCGACCTCCGAGAAGCGCTCCACGCCGCGCTCGCGCATGCGCATCACGATCTCCCGCCAGCGCACGCGGCTGGTGAGGCTCTGCACGAGCTGCGCCGGGATGTCCTCGATCGGCTCGGCCGTCACGCACGAGAACACGGGCACGCGCGGAGGCGAGAAGTCGATCTCGCGGATCGCGTGCTCGAACTCCGCGACGGCCGGCTGCATCGCCGAGGAGTGGAGGGCGCCCTCGACCGGCAGCATGACCGCCTTGACCTTCGCGGCGCGCGCGTCCTTGCGGAGCGCCTGGAGCGCGCTGCGCGGCCCCGACAGCACCACCTGGTCGGGGGCGTTGTCGTTGGCCACCTGTGCCCCGTGGCGCTCGGCGAGCTCCTCGCAGGTCGCCATGTCGGCCGCCACCGCGAGCATCCCGCCGGGCTCGGGGGCCGAGCGCGCCGCGCGCTGCATCGCGCGCCCGCGCGTGATCACGAGGCGCAGGCCGTCCTCCACGGACAGGCTGCCCGCGGCCGCGAGCGCGGAGATCTCGCCGAGGGAGTGCCCCGCGAGCCAGCCGGCCTCGGGCGCGCCGCGCTCGGTCCAGTGGGCGATGCTCGCCGTGTAGATGGCGGGCTGCAGGAAGCGGGTGCCCTCCGCGTAGCTGCTGAACGGGTCGCGCCCCGAGAGCCGCTCGGCGAGCACCGCGAGGTGCGGGCAGGCCCGGCGCACGATCTCGCCCATGTCCGGCGTCTGGCTTCCCTGCCCCGGGAACACCAGGGCCAGGGTGCCGGCGCTGGAGCTGGTCGCGGGGGCACTGGTGGGCGAGGACACCATGACGCGCGCGACCGTTGCATCCGCCCCGCCGCCGCGCAGCGCCTGCGTGCCGATCGTTCCCCCGGGCGGGGGGTAGCCGGGGGATCCCGGGGGGGTCAGGCGATCAGACCGAGCCGCTGGGCGCGTACCACGGCCTCCGCGCGATTGCGCGCGTTCATCTTGCGGTAGAGCGCCGTCGTGTGGTCCTTGATCGTGTGTGGCGACAGGAACAGGGCCTCCGCGATCTCGCGGTTGGTCGCACCGGCGGCCAGCAGCCCGAGCACCTCGCGCTCGCGGTCGGACACGATCGTCTGGGGCCGCGCCTCCGGCGGGAATACGGTCATGCCGATCCCCACCATCCGGGTGGCCCCGGCGATGTCGTCGCCCGTCCACGACTTCGAGACGAAGCCCGACGCGCCGACCGCCTTGGCCGCGTGCGGCGAGATGTGGCCCACCCCGGACATGAGCAGAACGTGGGTGCGCGGCGACTCGTCCCGCAGGCGCTCGCACAGCTCCGCGCCCGACTCCTTGCCCAGGAACAGGTCGATCAGGGCCACGTGCGGCTCGTAGCGCCGCGCCATGTCCACGGCCTCGTCGCCCGACCGCGCCGGCACGCAGCGCTCCACCCACGACTCGCGCGTGAACAGGAGCCGGCAGGCCCAGTGCACGATGTCGTGGTCGTCAACCACGAGCACGCGCAGCCGGCGTTCGTCGTTGGCGTCGCTCATCGCGTCACCGGAACGACCAGGCGGACGTGCCAGCGATCCCGGCCGGCCGGGCCGAACCCCACGACGGCGCCCCGCTGCAGCGCGTGTGTCGCGACGAGCCGCAGGCCCAGCCCGCCCGGCTCGCGCGGCGGGGCGGCCTCCGCCCGCGGCAGCTCGTTCGACACCTCGAACGAGACGATCGCCGCCTTCTGCTTGATGTGGACGTCGATGGGCGCGTCGCCGCCGTGCTTCGCCGCGTTCTGGAGCGCCTCGGACAGGAAGTGCTCGACCAGCCGCTCGGACCCCTCCGGCAGCCTGCGCTCCCAGCCCCCCTCCGCGTGCACGCGCACGCGCTCGTCCGCGAGGTCCGCCAGCACCGCGGCCATCGACGGCGGGGCCGGGTCGGGTGGGTCGGTCGGAAGGCGCGCGAGGATCGCCCGCAGCGCCGAGAGGGCGTCACGGATCCTCTCCGCGTAGTCGGCGCGATCCGCGCGGCTCGGCTCGTGATCCGCGGTCAGCGCGACGAGCACCGCCGTGAGGCTCGGCAGCACGTCGTCGTGGATCTCGCGCGCGAGCGCCAGGCGGTCGGTCAGGCGCACCGACTCGAGGTCCACGTCGCGGCCGGACCCCTCGACCGCGCTCACCTCGGCGGACCTCCCCGCCAGACCCCCCAAAAAACTCCGATCGTCACCGACCCCTGCCGGCGCGTCGCCCCACTTTTCCGGCGCATGGCGCCTCACGTCTACGGCGCGCAACACTCCCCCTCGATGTCCGTGAGCTCGTCCTTGGCAATCCCGCCGTTCGCCGGGGCTCCCGCCCCCGGCTACCGGAAATGCGCTAGGTCGCCGCTAAATCTTGTTCGAATGCGCGACCAAGGCAGAGGGGCCAGACAGGTGGACCCCCCGTTTATGGGGTTCAAGACCTCCCGCGGTCGGTCCGGCCATCGATCGAGCGGCTACCCAAGGGGCTGAAACCACTCACTCTGCAGTTCTTTCGCGCTGGGGAAACCCAGTCCTCCCCCCCACCATTCGGGGGGGAGAAGCTGGCACGGCCGGGCTGGCGCCCCCGCGGTGTCGGGCCCCCGGTCGGGGGGCTAACGACCGGCCAACGGTGGAGGCTAGGCGAGCCCCTCCGCCTCGTACTCGCGCAGGAAGCCCTCGAACAGGCGCCGGTGGCCCTCCTCGTCGCGGAGGATCGCGATGACCATGTCCTGCGTCACGGGGTCGCGCCCCTCGCAGAACTCGATGATCCGGTTGTAGTGGTCGATGGCCCCGGTCTCGGCGTGGATCACGCCCTTGATCACGTGCACGATGTCGACCTGCTTCTCGGGCGGCTGGAGGTAGGTCTGCTCGGCGCTGAAGTCGAGCGAGCCGGGCACCACCCCGTACAGCTGCTTGATCCGGCGGCCGAACTCCTGCGCGTGCGCGAGCTCCTCCTGGACGTCCTGCTGGAGCGACTCGATGATCTCCTGGGCGCGCACGCCGTCGGGGTTGATCGAGTTCGTGATGTAGCTCATCACCGTCTCGAGCTCCATCCAGTAGGCCTTGGTGAGCAGCGCGATCAGCTCGTCGCGCTCGGCCTGCTTGTCGGGGCTGAGGATTCCCTGCCTTGGCGTCGTCGTCGTCATGTGTTTTCGCCTACCCGCGTCGATTGCCCCGCAACCGTACCCCCCACCCGGCGGATTGACCGGGGCCCGAGCGCAGTACTAGTGTCTACGCGCCAACGACGCAAGGGGGAGTTATGGCCCAGTTTCGCGTCGTGCTGGATCAGATCGAGCTCGATGAGAAGCAGCACCGCCAGCTCGACAAGGCGCTCCAGCGCGCGACGCTCCAGTTCCTCGCCGAGCTCGACTTCGGCGGTGACCGCGTCGCGTTCGTCTCGCCGCGGATCCTGCGGCCGCCGCTGGCCGGCATCTGGATCAGGAAGGTCGAGGATCTCGGTTTCCTCAAGGAGGGCCTGCACGAGAGCGTGCAGAGGCTGAACGAGGAGATCCAGCAGGGTGTCGACTTCTAGCGCCCCGGACGATCCGGAGCGCACCTGTCCGAGCTCGTCCTGCGAGCCCGGCGCGAAGCTGATCGGCGTGGTGGGCGCCGACGGCACGGTCGGCTACGTCTCGCCCCCGCTCGAGATCGACGCCGACTTCGTCGAGCGGGCGCGCCGGGGGCGCACGCCCGAGAAGCGGTTCCGCTTCGCCGGGCCGTGCGTGGAGGGCCGCTGCGCGCAGTGGACGGGGTCGCGCTGCGGCGTGATCGACACCGTCCTGACCACGCCCGACCGGCCATCCGCGCCGGAGCGGCTGCCGCACTGCGGGATCAGGTCGAGCTGCCGCTGGTACGCGCAGTCGGGCGCGGAGGCGTGCGCGGTCTGCCCGCTCGTCGTGACCGACCTGCGAGAGAGCTGAAGGAGGAACCCATGCCGAGCAAGATCGTCGACCTGTCGGCCCGGTCGGAGATCATCCGGGACGAGCCGTGGCACCTGCACTTCTGGGAGTCGACGCCGAGCGAGGTGGCCGACTTCCTGCGGGACCCGCGCGGCCAGCTCGAGAAGATGGGCATCGCGATACCCGACGACTGCCGCATCGAGACGACCCTCCAGAACCACGACTGGATCGCGGGAAACACCGGCGGGCTCGCCGCCTCCGACGGCCCGATCATCATCTGCGGAGTCGGGACCGGGGACGTGGCCGTGGGGGTCTACCGCGTGGCGTTCTACGGCCACGACGAGTCCGAGGTCGGGCGCCACGAGAAGCGCCTGCTGCACGACCCCGAGGCGCAGGCGGCCGACCTCCAGTAGCGCTGCGGCCGGAGTCTCAGGCGCGCCCGTACACCGGGATGGCGCCGCCGCTCGTCACGCTCGCGTCGTCCGAGACGAGGAAGCGGACCACGCGCGCGATCTCGACCGGCTTCACCCACTTCGAGTAGTCGGCGTCCGGTGAGGCCGCCCGGTTGGCGGGGGTGTCGATGACGCTCGGCAGGATCGCGTTCGCGCGGATGCCCTCGTTGCGGTAGTCCGCGTCGAGCGCCTGCACGAACGCGAGCACCGCCGCCTTGGCGGTCACATAGGGAGCCGCGCGCGCGAAGGGCCTGAGCGCCGGCCGCGCCGAGACCCCCACGTAGGCGCCGCCGCCGGCCTCGAGCAGCCGCGGCATCGCCGCCGTCACGAGGCAGAAGCCGGGGCGGAGGTTGAGGCGCAGCATGCGCTCGAAGTCGTCCGGCCCGGCCTCGTGCGCGAGCGGGCCCTGCGCGTATCCGCCGACGAGGTTCACGACCGCACCGAGATCCTCGGTCGCCGCGACCGCGGCCTCGGTCTGCTCCAGGTCCATCAGATCCGCGCGCACGAGGGAGAGGCCATCGCGCTCGCCCAGCTCGGCCTCCACGCGCTCGCGCTCGCGCTCCTCGAGCCACGTCGCGGTGACCGGATGCCCCGCGTCGAGCAGCTCGGCGAGCACGGCGCCGCCGAGCGCTCCGGTGCCGCCCGCGACCAGCACCGACCGCTGTGTCCCGGGCGCGTCAGCCATCGCGCGCGCCACCTTAGCCGTCCGGTACCCGATTTACCTTGACCCCTCCATGGACCCGCTCCCGGCCCAGCCGCAGCTCGACGGCAGCCCCGCCTTCCTGGAGGAGGCGCCGGAGCCGAGCGGTCCCCCGCCGGCGCAGATGAGCCCGCCCCCCGCGCCGGTCAAGGTCTTCGTCCGCGACCTCGCGGACGGGCAGCGGGTCGAGTCGCCGTTCATCGTCCGCGACGTGAACCGCCGCCAGAAGCGCAACGGCGACGCGTTCCTCAAGCTCCAGCTCGGGGACGTCACCGGAAGCGTGGAGGGCGTGGTCTGGGACGGCGTCGATTCCGCCTGCGAGGTGGCCGTGCTGGGCGCCGTCGTGATCGCGGACGGCGTCTACGGCGTCGACGCGAAGTACGGCGCGTGCATCACGATCCGCTCGCTGCGCCCCGCGCGCGACGGCGAGTACGAGCCGGCCGACCTGCACGACGGCCCGACGGTCTCCTACGACCAGATGGTCGCGGACCTGCGCGCGCTGATCGACACGGTCCAGGACCGGCACCTCCGCGCCCTGCTCGACGAGCTGTTCGGAGAGGGCTCGCCGGTGTGGGAGGCCTGGCGGCAGGCGCCGGCGGCCAAGCACTACCACCAGGCCTACCGGCACGGGCTCCTCGAGCACTCACTGTCGGTGGCCCAGGGAGTCAGCGCGATGTCCGGCACCTTCCCCGGCATCGACCGCGACGTTGCCGTCACCGGCGCGCTGCTGCACGACATCGGGAAGATCGAGGCCTACGCGATGGAGGGCGGCGCGATCGACCTGACCGACCTGGGGCGCCTGCAGGGCGAGATCCCGCTCGGCTACTACCGCGTGCGCCGCGCGATCGAGGACGTCCCGGACTTCCCGCCCGCCCGCGCCGAGGCGGTGCTCCACATCATCCTCTCCCACCACGGGCAGCTCGAGCACGGCAGCCCGGTCGTGCCCTGCACCCGCGAGGCCACGCTGGTCCACATGATCGACAACCTCGGCGGCCGCCTGGGCTCTTTCGACCGCATCGAGAAGGGCCTTCGCGAGGGCGAGCGGTGGAGCGGCTTCGACCGCGCGCTCTCGGGCCCGGCGTATTTCGGCGCACGCGCCGTCACAGGCCTCGGCGAAGCCGCCTGAGTAGCCCGCAAAGTCCGCACATTCCCTCCCGACGGGTGGTCTTCGGCCCGCCCGACCGTCAATAAGCTGGACCGGCGTGGCCAAGGACACCGAGAAGCTCATCCGTCAGCTGTCGCTGATCTCGTTCCTGATGGCCGAGCGCAGGCCCGTGACCGCGCTCGAGATCAAGCAGGAGGTCGAGGGCTACTCGGGCATGAACGACGACGCGTTCGCCCGCCGCTTCTACGCGGACCGGGCCGAGCTCGAGTCGCTCGGGATCGAGCTGAAGGTCGACAAGCCGGCCGAGGGCTACTACGAGGCGGAGAACTACTCGCTTCCGCCCGAGAACTTCTACCTGCCGTCGATCGAGTTCACCGACCAGGAGCTGGGCGCGCTGGCCACGTCGCTGTCGCTGCTCGACGGCGAGTTCGCCTACGCCGAGCCGCTGCGGCTCGCCCTCCAGCAGCTCTCGTGGGGCAAGCCGTCGCCGCTCTCGGCGCCCGAGAACCGGCAGGTGGCGCTGGGCGTCACGGCCGGCGCCGGCGGCCGTGAGCTCTCGCAGCGGCTGGCGAAGGTCGAGACCGCGATCTTCCGCCGCAAGACGATCGTCTTCGACTACTACACGATGGGCCGCGACGCCGAGGAGCAGCGCAGGGTCGACCCCTATCACCTGCTCTTCCGGGGCGGGCAGTTCTACCTCGTCGGCCACTCGCACGAGCGCGACGCCGTGCGCGTCTTCCGGCTCTCGCGGATCCGCGGCAAGGTCGGCTACGCCTCCAAGGCCGAGCACGACTTCCCGCCGCCGGAGGACTTCGACCCGCGCGTGTACGCCACGCGCACCGACTGGCAGCTCGGCGACACGATCGGCACCGCGCGCATCTGGATCGCGCCGCAGATCGACTGGCTCGTGGAGCGCCACTACGGCCACGCCGGCAGGGTCACGCCCGCGGCCCAGGTCGACGAGGCGCCCGACGAGGGGACCGTGTTCGAGACCGAGTACGGCGACGAGCGCCAGATCGTCTCGTGGGCGCTCGGCCTGGGCGAGCGGGCGCGCATCCTGGGGCCGGCGGAGCTGAACGAGCGAGCGGTCGAGTGCCTGCGCACGATCGTGGAACGTCACGCCGAACCGCTCGAGCACGCCGCGCCCGCGAAGCGCCAGCAGGCTCAGCGCGCCGAGCCGGAACCCGCGAACGGGAAGGGCGAGTCGCTGATCCGCCCGGAGCGCTTCGCCCGCCTCGTCACGCTCGCTGGCATCCTGATCGACGCCGCGCGCACCGGCTCCAAGCTCGACGCCCGCCAGCTTCGCGACGGCCTCCAGCTGACCGACACCGAGCTGCGCGAGGACATCGACGTGCTGAACGTCGTGAACTTCGGCGGCGGCAGCTACGTGCTGTACGCCGAGGTGCTCGGCGACGACACGATCGAGGTCGACCCCGAGCCGTACGGCGACAACTTCGCGAAGCCCGCCCGGCTGCTCCCGCTCGAGGCGAAGGCGCTCGTGGCCGCGATCGACCTGATCGGCGACCACCTCCCGCAGGGCCAGCTCGCGTCCGCGCGCGCGAAGATCGTCGAGGCGCTGGGCCGCGACCCGGCCACCGACGGCCTCCAGATCACGACCGCCAGCGGCGACGACTCCGAGATCGCCCGCATCGTCAGCCAGGCGATCGCCGACCGCCGGCTGATCGAGATCGACTACTACAAGGAGAACGAGGACCAGCTCACGCCCAGCCGCACCGTCGAGCCGTACTTCCTGCTCAACGGCCAGGAGGGCTGGTACGTGCACTGCTTCGACCTCTCGCGCGACGCCACGCGCAGCTTCCGGCTCGACCGGATCAAGAAGGTCGACATCCTCGGCGACACGTTCGAGCCGCGCGAGGGGATCGAGCCCGACGTGCAGGGCTGGGCGCGCACCGGCGAGGTCGACACCTCGCGCGCGGCGCGCGTGTGGATCTCACCCGAGCGCGCGCGCTGGGCGAAGGAGGACCGGCGCGTGGTCGAGGAGCTGCGCGACGGCGCGGTGATCGTGGAGGTCCAGTACGCCGGCGAGGACTGGCTCGTCCGCCAGATCCTCGAGGAGGCGGGCGACGCCGCCGTGCTCGCGCCCGACGAGGCGCGCGAGGCCGTGCTGCATACGGCCGAGTCGCTCACCGGCACCCCCGCGCGCTAGCTCGCCGCCGGCTCCAGCACCACCACCGGGAAGTCGTGGTCGGCGAACTCGCGGTAGTCGTCGAGTCGCGGATACACGCGTTCGTAGATCTCGAGCAGGCGGTCGCGCTCCTCGCCGTGCGCCTCGCGGGCCCGCACGCGCCGCTTCTCGCCGGCGATCTCGATCGTCGCGTCCGGGTTCTCCTGGAGGTTGAGCCACCAGGCGGGCGGCTTCGGGTTCCCGGCGTTCGCCGCCACCACCACGAGGTCGTCGCCGTCCCGTGCGTAGATCACCGGCGTCGGCCGCGTCTTGCCGCTCTTGCGCCCGGTCGCCTCGAGCAACGCCACCGGGCCGCCGAACCAGCGGGCCACGCGGCCGCGCCCGCCGAGCAGCCGGTAGAGCCGCGCGTGCAGCCGCGGCGTGGCGCGCCCGAGGAACGGCACGCGCCCGCCCAGGTGCTGCAGCCACGATGTCCTCCGCCTCGGCACCGGCGGCACCTTAGGCGGCTCGGCGGGCTCGTGTGCGCCCGAGCGCATACGCTTGCGCCGCCTTGGCCTCCCGCCGCGACCAGATCCGCATGACCGACGAGGAGCTGCGCGGCTTCCTCGCCGAGCAGAAGATCGTGAGCTGCGCGACGATCGGCCCGAACGGGCGGCCGCACCTCGTGCCGCTCTGGTACGTGCCCGATGGGGACGTGCTGTCGGGCTGGACCTACCGCAAGTCGCAGAAGGCCAGGAACCTCGAGCGCGACCCGCGCGCGACCCTGCAGGTCGAGGACGGGGTGCAGTACCACGAGCTGCGCGGCGTGATGATGGAGTGCGACGTGGAGCTCGAGAACGACACCGAGAGGGTGGGCGAGTTCGGCGTCGGGCTGTTCGAGCGCTACGCCGGCGCCAAGCTCGGCGACGACGCGCGCGCGGCCGTGCTCGCCCAGGCACCGAAGCGAGTGGGCCTGCGGTTTGTTCCAACCCGCATCGTGAGCTGGGACCACCGCAAGCTGGAAGGCGTGTACTAGCCGATGGCCGCTCCCCTGAAGGGCCTGATCCTGTCGGGCGGCCGCGGCACGCGGCTGCGCCCCATCACCTTCACGCGCGCGAAGCAGCTCGTGCCGGTCGCCAACAAGCCCGTGCTCTTCTACGGGATCGAGTCGCTCGCCGCGGCCGGGATCGACGAGGTCGGGATCATCATCGCGCCCGAGACCGGGGGCGAGATCCGCTCGGCTGCGGGCGACGGGTCGCGCTTCGGCGTGACCATCACCTACATCGAGCAGGACGAGCCGAAGGGCCTCGCGCACGCCGTACTGACCGCCGCCGACTTCCTGGGCGACTCGCCGTTCGTGATGTACCTCGGCGACAACCTGCTGCGCGACGGGATCGTCGACCTCGTCGAGCAGTTCCGCTCCCAGGAGCCGGACGCGCTGATCCTGCTCACACCGGTCCCGGACCCGCAGAACTACGGCGTGGCCGAGCTCGATGGCGAGCGGGTGGCGCGCCTCGTCGAGAAGCCGGAGAACCCGCAGAGCGACCTCGCCCTCGTGGGCGTCTACATGTTCACGCCCGCGATCCTCGATGCCGCCCGCGCAATCGAGCCGTCGTGGCGCGACGAGCTCGAGATCACCGACGCCATCCAGCGCCTGATCGACAGCGGCATGACCGTGGACCCGCACATCGTGCGCGGCTGGTGGAAGGACACCGGCCAGGTGCAGGACATGCTCGACGCCAACCGGCTGATCCTCGACGACCTGGCCGAGCGGGTCGAGGGCGAGCTGATCGAGTCGCGCGTGGAGGGGCGCGTGGTGATCGAGACCGGCGCGGTGCTGGAGCGCGCGACCGTGCGCGGCCCGGCCGTGATCGGCCGCGGCGCCCGGATCACCGACGCCTACATCGGTCCGTACACCGCGATCGGCGAGGACGTGACCATCCAGGGCTCGGAGATCGAGTACTCGATCGTGCTGGCCGGATCGTCGGTGCGCGACCTCGCGGGGCGCGTGGAGGCCAGCCTGATCGGCCGCAACGTGGCGATCGGGAGGAGCCCGGCGCTGCCGAAGGCGTATCGTTTCGTCGTCGGCGACAATGCCGAAATCGCGATCCTGTGAGCGGAGACGACTTCAACAAGCTCGTGAACGGCGGCCGCATGGCGGTCGGGGCGTTCGCGTTCGCCGCGCCCGGCCGGGCGTTCGCCGGGGCGGGGCTCAGCGACCGCGCAAACCCGCAGCTCCCGTTCATGACGCGGATGTTCGGCGTCCGCGACCTGGTGATCGGGTGGGGCGCGCTCAGCGCGTCGGGCGGCGAGCGCAGGCGCTGGCTCCAGGCCGCCATCGCCGCCGACGTGGCCGACGCCCTGGCGGCCGCCGCCGGGCACCGCTCGGGCTACCTGCCCACGTCGGGCGCCGTCATGCTCGGCCTCACCGCGGTCACCGGCGCGGCGCTCGGCATCGCCGCCCTCACGACCGGCGACTAGCCGCCCCGCCGCCGCAACTCGGGCGCGCGTGCCTGTTATCCGTTAGGCAATGAAGATCGTCATCACAGGCGCGGCGGGAATGCTCGGCCGGGACGTGGTGCGAGCCGCGCACGACGCGAACCACGAGGTGGTCGCGCTCGCCCGCGACGAGCTCGACCTCCGCCGCGGACGGCTCGTCCGCGAGACGCTCGCGCGCGAGGCCCCGCACGCGGTGATCAACTGCGCCGCTTGGACCGACGTGGACGGCGCCGAGGCCGACGAGCCCGCCGCCACAGAGCTGAACGGCGACGCCGCGGGCGCGCTCGCCGCCGCGGCGGCGGAGGTGGGCGCGGCGATCGTGCACCCCTCGACCGACTACGTCTTCGACGGCACCGGCTCGCGCCCGTACGTCGAGTCCGATCCCACGCGCCCGGTCAACGCCTACGGCCGGTCGAAGCTCGCCGGCGAGCAGGCCGTGGCCGCCGCGAACCCGCGCCACTTCGTGGTGCGGACCTCGTGGCTCTTCGGCGCCGGCGGCAAGAACTTCGTGGACACGATGCTCGCGCTCGGGCGCGACCGCGGGCACGTGCTCGTGGTGCGCGACCAGGTCGGCTGCCCCACCTACACCGGCCACCTGGCCGAGGCGCTCGTGCGGCTGGTCGACGGCGAGTCGTACGGCCTGCACCACATCGCGGGCGGAGGCGAGTGCTCCTGGTACGAGTTCGCGGGGGCGATCTTCGAGCAGGCCGGCGTGGACTGCCGCGCGATGTCGTGCACGAGCGAGGAGTTCCCGCGGCCCGCCGCACGGCCGGCGTACTCCGTGCTGCGGACCGAGCGCGACTACGGCCTCGTGCTGCCGCCGTGGCAGGAGGGCCTGGCCGGCTACCTCTCCGAGCGGGCGGTGGCGCGGTGAGGCTGCTCGTGACGGGAGCCGCCGGCTTCATCGGCTCGACCTACGTGCGGATCGTGGCGGAGGAGCGCGGCGACGAGGTGGTCGTGCTCGACAAGCTCACCTACGCCGGCCGGCGCGAGAACCTGCGCGGCCTGGAGGACCGGGTCGAGTTCGTGCACGGCGGGATCGAGGACCGCGAGACCGTGCTCGAGGTGATGGCCGGCTGCGACGCGGTCGTGAACTTCGCCGCCGAGTCGCACGTGGACCGGTCGATCGCCGACCAGGACGTCTTCGCGCGCACGCACGTGATCGGCACGAGCGTCCTGCTCGACGCCGCCCGCGAGCTCGGCGTGACCCGCTACCTGCAGGTCTCCACCGACGAGGTCTACGGGTCGATCGAGGAGGGCTCGTTCACCGAGACCTCGCCGCTCAACCCGTCGTCCCCCTACAGCGCCACGAAGGCCGCCGGCGACCTGCTCGTGTCCGCCCACGTGCACACGTACGGGATCGAGGCCGTGATCTGCCGCGGCTCCAACAACTACGGGCCGCGCCAGTACCCGGAGAAGCTGATCCCGCTGATGATCCTGAACGCCCTGCACGGGGACCCGCTCCCGGTCTACGGCGACGGCCGCCAGGTGCGCAACTGGCTCTTCGTGGAGGACTTCGCACGCGCGATCGACCTCGTGCTGCGCGAGGGGAGCGCCGGCGAGGTCTACAACGTCGGCGGGCCGGACGAGGCCGAGAACATCCACCTCGTGCGCCGCCTCATCGAGCTGACCGGCGCCGACGAGTCGCTGATCGAGCACGTGACCGACCGTCCCGGCCACGACCGCCGCTACTCGCTCTCCTCGGACAAGGTTCGTGCGCTCGGCTGGGAGCCGCGCACCTCGCTCGACGGGGGCCTCGAGCGCACCGTCGACTGGTACCGCGACAACGAGTGGTGGTGGGAGCCGATCCGCAGCGGCGACTACGCGGAGTACTACGAGCGCCAGTACGGGCGCCGGCTCGGCGCCTAGCTCGTCTGCCTCCAGCGCTGCCACTGGCCTCTGATGTAGACGCCGAGCGCCAGCGCCACCGCCGTCGTGGCCCCGGCGCGCGACTCCTCCGAGGCGTCCACCGACGCGATCACGACCGCCGCTACCGCGATGGCCGCGCAGGAGACGATGACGGTCCTCCGGATGCGCTGCGCGCGGGTCATTCGAGGACCCTAACCCGGCGCTAGCCTCGAAGACGTGCCCCCACCGGCCCCAGCTCTCGAGGTCCGCGGCCTCACCAAGCGCTACGACGACGGGACCGTCGCGCTCAGCGACTTCGACCTGGCCATCCCGGAGGGGGCGTTCTTCGGGCTGCTCGGCCCCAACGGGGCGGGCAAGACCACGTTGATCAGCGCCGTCTGCAACCTGATCCGGATCACGGAGGGCGAGGTGTGCGTGTTCGGCCAGCCGGCGGACCGCCTCCAGGCGCGCCGCTGGGTCGGCCTCGCCGAGCAGGACATCAACCTCGACCGCTTCCTGACGGTCGAGGAGACGCTGATCTACCACGGCGGCTACTTCGGGATGTCGAAGGACGACGCCTGCGCGCGCGCACACGAGATGATCGACGTGTTCGACTTGCGCTCGAAGGTCGACGTCCGCACGCCGAAGCTGTCGGGGGGCATGCGCCGCCGCCTGCTCCTGGCCCGCGCGCTGATGCACCGCCCGCGGCTCGTGATCCTCGACGAGCCGACGGCCGGCGTGGACTTCGAGCTGCGCCAGGAGCTCTGGAGCTACATCCGCAAGCTGCACCAGCAGGGCACCACGATCCTCCTCACGACCCACTACCTCGAGGAGGCCGAGGCGCTCTGCGAGGAGATCGCGCTCATCCGCGGCGGGCGGCTGATCGCGCGCGACAGCGCCGCGGGCCTGCGCGAGCGCTACGAGGCCACGAGCCTGGCGGACGTGTACGTCAAGGCGATGGGCGCTCCGGGTTGACGTAGCGCCGGTCCGAGAACGCGACGGCCCTGCGGCGCCTGGCCGGCTCGGTTCGCCGGATGGCGAACAGCAGCAGCAGTACTCCGAAGGCCAGCAGCAAGATAAGCCCGGTTGTGATGACGGCTCCTTCCGCGTAGGGGTACCTCTAGAACGCAGCGGCCCGCCCGAGGTTGGCTCGTACGCTGGACTCGATGCAGCCCTACTCCGGCACCGCGGGCATGATCTGGCTGATCCGGCGCGAGACGCTGCGGGTCTCGAAGCTGTGGACGCAGACGGTCCTCGCCCCGATCGTCTCGTCGGGCCTGTTCATCCTGGTGTTCGGCTTCTCGCTGGCCAACCGGATCCGCGAGATCGAGGGCGTGCCCTACAAGGAGTTCATCGTCCCCGGCCTGATCACGATGGCGATGGTCCAGGCGGCGTACTCGAACAACTCCTCCTCGGTCTTCCAGGCCCGCTCGGACCGCTACATCAACGACGTCCTGTCCTCGCCGATGCACCCATGGCAGATGAACCTCGGCTTCAACGTCGGGGGCATCATCCGGGCGCTCGCGATCGGCATCGGCCTGGGCGCCGTGGCGGTCCCGGTCACGGGCGTCCCGGTCCGCGAGCCACTCGTGCTGATCCCGGCCGTGCTGCTCGGCCTCGTGCTGTTCGCGGCCCTCGGGACGATCGTCGGGATCTTCGCCGAGACGTTCGACCACCACACGTTCGTGAACAACATCGTGATCCTGCCGCTGGTGTTCGTCGGCGGCGTCTTCTACTCGGTGGACCTGCTCCCGTCGCCATGGCACGAGCTGACCCACTTCAACCCGATCTTCTATCTCGTGAACGCCGTTCGCTACGGGTTCCTCGGGACGAGTGACGTGAGCGTTACGCTCTGCCTTGGGGTGACCGCCGGACTCGCAATCCCGGCCTACCTCTGGTCCCAATGGCTCTTCACGAGCGGCCGGAAGCTGAAAGCCTGATCGAACTCAGAACCGGGGTCGAATCCGACTCCGAGCTCGGCCTGCTCCAACGGCGGGTCGTGGACTGCCGCCGCTGCCCGCGGCTCGTGGAGTGGCGCGAGCGGGTCGCGCGCGAGAAGCGCGCCTCGTTCGCCGAGGAGCACTACTGGGGCCGGCCGATCCCGGGCTTCGGCGACCCCGGCGCCCACGTGTACGTGCTGGGTCTCGCGCCGGCGGCGCACGGCGGCAACCGCACCGGCCGCATATTCACCGGGGACCGCTCCGGCGACTGGCTGTTCGCCTCGATGCACCGGACCGGGTACGCCAACCAGGCCGAGTCGTTCCACGTGCTCGACGGCCTGCGGCTCGAGGGCGCCTGGGTGGGAGCCGCGGTGCGCTGCGCGCCGCCAGCCAACAAGCCGCTGCCGGCCGAGCGCGACAACTGCCTGCCCTACGCCGAGCAGGAGCTCGCGCTGCTGCCCGACGTGCGCGTGGTCGTGTGCCTCGGACAGTTCGCGTGGAACGCGGCGGCGCGGCTGCTCGGGGTCCGGCCGAAGCCGAAGTTCGGCCACCTGGCCGAGCACGACGCGGGGCCGCCGCGCGCGGGCGAGCCCAGCCGAATCATGCTCGCGTCGTTCCACCCGAGCCAGCAGAACACGTTCACGGGCAAGCTCACCGAGCCGATGCTGGACGCGGTGTTCGAGCGCGCGCGGGCGCTGGCCGGGGCCTAGCCGAGCGGCGCCGTCATGCGGGTGCCGGCGCTTGTTGCGTCAGGGAAGCGGCGCGAAGCGCTCGATCCCGCGCGCCAGGCCGAGCGCCGCGCGCTGCTGGTGCTTCGGGTCGTTCAGGCGCCGGTCCTCGGCCACGTTCGTCATGAAGCCGATCTCCGCGAGCACCACCGGCACGTCCGCCCAGTTGAAGCCGGTCAGGTCGGAGCGCTCCACGATCCCGTTGTCGCGGCTGCCGATCCGCGCCACCAGCTCGCGCTGCAGCAGCCGGGCGGCCGTCTTCGACTCGGGCAGCACGTCGTCGGTCCAGCCGCGGCGCAGCGCCGGGTAGAGCATCGAGCTGCCGTGCTGCGCGCGGTCTGTGGAGCCGTCGGCGTGGATCCGCACGAACAGCGCCGCCTCCGCCCGGTTGGCGATCCGCGCCCGCGCGACGTTGCCCATGCTGCGCCCGGTGGCCCGGTCGCGGGTCATCGTCACGCAGTAGCCGCGCGCGAGGAGAGTCTTGCGCAGCCGCCTCGAGATCTGGAGCGTCACGACGTGCTCTGGCGTCCCGGACGCGACGCCGCGGGTGCCGCCACCGTCCTTGATCTTTCGCTTCTTCGACCCCGGCCCGATCGGCTCGGTGTCGGAATTGGCCATCGAGTCGTGCCCGGGGTCGATCACGATCCGGGTGCAGGAGGGCTCGTCCTCCTGCGCGGCGCTCGGCGCGGCCGCGAGCACCAGTGCGGCCGCGATCGCCGTTGCGAGCGCCTTCATGCCCTCCGCACCGCCTTCGCGAGCTTCGCGGCCGTGGGGTAGCGCTCGGCCGGGTCCTTCGCCAGCGCGCGCCGCACGACCGGGTCGAGCGGGGAGTCGTGCGCGGGCGGCGGCTCGTGGAGGTGCGCCCGCATCTTCGCGGCGTCGCCGTCGCGCGGGAACGGCACGCTGCCGGTGACGGCGTGGAAGAGCGTCGCGCCCAGGGCATAGACGTCCGAGCGCTCGTCGGCGGGCTCGCCGCGGATCTGCTCGGGCGGCGCGTAGTCCACGTGCCCGAGCCAGCGGCCCTCCGCGGTCAGCCCCGGGTCGGGGTCGATCGGCTTCGCGATCCCGAAGTCCGTCAGGTACGCGTGATCGCCGGCGCCGACGAGCACGTTCCCGGGCTTCACGTCGCGGTGCACGAATCCGGCCTCGTGGAGGGCTACGAGCGCGTCGGCCACCTGCGCGACGATACGAGCGGCGCGCGCCGGCTCCAGCGGCAGCAGCTCGCGCAGTGAGGCGCCGTCGATCCACTCCATGGCGGCCCAGCCGTCGCCGGCGGACAGGACGAGGGGCACGTTCGGATGGTCGAGCGCGCCCGCGATCACGCATTCGCGGCGGAAGCGCTCGCGGAATCCCGGGTCGCCGGAGAGCTCCGGCGCGACCGTCTTGAGCGCGACGCGCCGGCCGCTCGCGACCTCGACGGCGCGGTGCACGACGCTCCACCCGCCGCGGCCGGCCACGCCCTCGATCCGGTAGCCCTCGATTTGGCGCGCTTTGCTCAAGAGGAGTAACGTGTCAGGTTCGGGGGTCCAGTGAAGAGCCGTGTGGTCATCGGACTGTTGTGCGTTGCCGCGGTCATGGCGGTGCCGGCCGCCGCGCCGGCCGCGCCGCACCGAACCCTGAACGTGACCCAGGCGAACACGTCGGCCAGCCCGGTCACCTGGGACGGCACCGTCCACGACGGCGCCAACGGCCAGTACAACAGCAACGCGGCCGCTCCGTGCGGCGAGAACACGGACACGTACTGCGACGACTCGCTGGTGAACGTCGACCTCCCGGCCGGGTTCCGCGGCGGGATCCAGGTCGACATCGACGACTACCGGCCGAATCCCGCGAGCGACTTCGACCTCTACGTCTACGAGAGCGACGCGGCGGGCCACCCGCTGCGGCTGATTCCGAACGACGGGAGCTTCGGCGTCGTGCTGGTCGGGGCCGGGCTCCCGAACGGGCTCCCCGAGTCCTACTCGTTCGCGGGGAAGTCCGGCTACTACCTGGTGCGCGTCGTCTACTTCGACGTGCCGATCGCGTCCCAGTACTCGGGCTCGATCCAGCTCACCAACGTCATCCCGATCGCCGACACGCCGCCGGACGTCGATTCCCCGGCGGGCCTGCAGGAGTACCTGGCCAGCGACCCGGGCCTCGGATTCAAGTCGCACTCCGAGCCGCACATCGCGCAGAGCCCGACCGACCCGAACATCCTGGTGGCCGGCTCGAAGCAGTACTACCGCGACCGCGACTCGCTCAAGGAGTACGAGTTCAAGATCGGCACCTACGTGTCGTTCGACCGGGGCGTGACCTGGACCGACCTCGGCCAGCTCGACGTGTGCCCGCTGTCGCAGGCGCCGCAGTCGTCGTATCCCGCGAGCAACACGTGCTACCCGGACGACGACCCCGACAAGGGCGGCACCGGCGCGGAGGACGTCAAGGAGGACGAGGAGGACATGGAGTTCGACGACCGCGGCTCGGGCGACCTCGCGGAGGAGTACACGACGTCGGACGTCTGGGTCCAGTTCGACGACGAGGGCAGCGCCTACGTGATGGTGCTCGACCACCCGCCGTTCCCGCTCCAGGCCGACCCGCTCGGGCTCGGCACCGAGGAGAACGGCTGGGGGATGACGCTGCACAAGTGGGAGAGCGTCTCGTCCTCCGACCTGCGACCGGGCGGCCGCACGTGGGGCCCGCGCGTGCCGATCAACTTCTACGCCGACGAGATCCGCGAGCGCGTGTTCCTGGACGACAAGAACACGATGGCGGTGAACAACGCCGGACCCGACAACGACGGCAAGCCCGGCACGATCCTGACCTGCTGGGGCCGCAGCGCCATCCCGGCCAAGCAGGAGATCGTGTGCGAGCGCTCGACCGACGGCGGCAAGAGCTTCCCGGGCGAGCCGATCCCCGTCTCCGAGCCGCAGAACCTCGTGATCGGGGTGTTCGTCCTCGCCGACCCGAAGGAGGAGAACACCTTCTACCTGATGTGGAACTACTACGTCCTGACGACGTCGCCCGCGAACCAGATGTGGTTCGCGAAGACGACCGACGGCGGGCAGACGTGGACGCCGGCGGCGCCGGTCAGCGCACCCTTCACGCCGCTCCCGGCCACCTATCCGGGCCAGCAGTTCCGCCAGCTCTCGATCCCGATGATGGCGGTCGCGCCGAACGGCGAGCTGTACGCGACGTGGTCGCAGTACGACGCGGCGCCCGACGCCGCCGCCGACGAGGACGGCCTGCAGGCCGACGTCGTGTTCGTGAAGTCCACGAACGGAGGCATCACGTGGAGCACGCCGGCCGTCGTGAACCAGGACAAGTCGAACGCCGACCAGTTCCAGCCCCAGATCGCCATAAGCCCGCAGGGCGAGGTGAACATCGCGTACTTCGACCGCCGCAACGACAGGCGCGTCGTGAGCGGCGGCCAGGTCACGCACGCGGGCAACTTCTTCGTGGACGAGTACCTGTCGCGCTCGACCGACGGGGGCGCCACCTGGAAGGACACCCGGCTCTCGCACGAGATGTCGAACCCCGAGCACAACGACCCGATCTCGCCGTCCGGCCTGTTCTTCGGCGACTACCAGGGGATGGTCGCGGACGACTGCTTCGCGATCCCGTTCTTCCAGGACTCGCACCTCTCGCTGGATCGCGCGCGCGACTCGGGCTTCGACGCCGGCTACAAGCGCTCGGACTACCAGGAGGTCTACGCCTGGCGGGTACCCAACGAGAAGCAGGGCCCGTCGTGCAGCGCTCCCGTGGTCGGGGGGCCGGACCCGCCCGTGACCCCCGGGGGGCTGCCGAACGTCAGCGTCACGGCGCCGCGGCTGGCCAGTGACACGAGCACGAGCAGCAAGTTCAAGGTGCGCGTCAACGCGTCCGCCGCGAACATCGACTACTACCAGCTCCAGTACCGCCGCCGCGGGTCGTCCAAGTGGAAGTTCCTGAGCCGGAAGCTGCTGAACGCCGAGTTCACCTTCCGCGGCAGCTACAGCCAGACGTACGCGTTCCGCGCGCGGGCCATCGACCTCGCAGGCCGGGCCGGGCCGTTCTCCGGCGAGGCCGTCACCGTCGTGCCGCACGACGACCGGCGCAGCAGGGGCCGCCCGCGCTACGCCGGGCGCTGGAAGCGGGTGAAGAGCGGCTCGGCCTTCAAGAAGAGCCTCGCGCAGTCCTCCCGCAAGGGCTCCTCGATGCGCATCAACTTCCGCGGCAACCGGGTCTACCTCGTGGGCCGCAAGGGCCCGAGCGGCGGCAGGGCGCTCGTGATCCTCAACGGCAAGCGCAAGCGGATCAGCTTCTACAGCTCGAAGACGCGGAACCGGGCCGTGGTCTACAGCTCGAAGCTGAGCGCGGCCCGCGGCAGCACCCTCACCGTGATCTCCCTGGGCCAGAAGGGCAGCCGCAAGTCCAAGGGCCGGCTCGTCGAGATCGACGGCGTCGGCTACCGCGGCTAGCCATCCGCGACGGGCTCCCGGCCCGTACTCCGGGGGAGTTACGCTGATGAGTTCGATGGCTCGCGATCCGCTCGCAACGTTCACCCCGCAGGTCCGTGAGTGGTTCGGGCGCGCGTTCGCGGAGCCCACCGCCGCGCAGCGCCAGGCCTGGCCCGCGATCGCGGGCGGCGACCACGTGCTGCTGTCGGCGCCCACCGGCTCCGGCAAGACGCTCGCGGCGTTCCTCTGGGGCCTCGACCGCCTCGCGGCCGACCCCACGCCCGAGGGCGAGAAGCGCACGCGGCTGATCTACGTCTCCCCGCTCAAGGCGCTCTCCTACGACATCGAGCGCAACCTGCGCGCGCCGCTGAAGGGGATCGGCGGCGAGACCACCGTCGCGCTGCGCACGGGCGACACGCCGCAGAAGGAGCGCCAGGCGTTCCTGCGCAAGCCGGCAGACATCCTGATCACCACGCCGGAGTCGCTCTACCTGATGCTCACCTCGCGTGCCCGAGAGACGTTCACCGGCGTCCAGTGGGTGATCGTGGACGAGATCCACGCCGTCGCGCAGACCAAGCGCGGCGCGCACCTGGCGCTGACCCTGGAGCGGCTCGAGCGCCAGGCCGGCGAGCGCGTGCAGCGGATCGGGCTGTCGGCCACGCAGCGCCCGCTCGAGGAGGTGGGCCGCTTCCTGGCCGGCACCGGCCGCGAGTGCACGATCGTCGACGCCGGAGTGCGCAAGCCGCTCGACGTGAAGATCCACGTGCCGGTCGAGGACATGGCGGAGCCGGACGCCCCGGACGACCTGATCGGAGCCGACGCGATCGCGGGCGACACCCCCACGCGCCGCTCGATCTGGCCCGCGATCTACCCGGAGCTGCTGGACCTCGTCCAGTCGCACCGCTCCACGATCGTGTTCGTGAACAACCGGCGGGCGTCCGAGCGGCTGGCGATGCGGCTGAACGAGCTGGCCGCGGAGCGCGAGGCCGAAGCCCGCGGGGAGCCGGTCGGCGAGGGCGGGCCGCCGGAGCATCCGCCGCTCGAGATCGCGCGCGCCCACCACGGATCGCTCGCCCGCGAGGAGCGGCTGATCGTGGAGGAGCAGCTCAAGTCGGGCACGCTGCCGTGCCTGGTCGCCACCTCGTCGCTCGAGCTCGGCATCGACATGGGCGCGGTGGACCTGGTGCTGCAGGTCGAGTCGCCCAAGTCCGTCACGCGTGGGCTGCAGCGGATCGGCCGCGCCGGCCACGGCGTGGGCGAGACCTCCAAGGGCCGGATCTTCCCCAAGTTCCGCGCGGACCTGCTCGAGGCGGCGGTCGTCGTCAAGCGGATGCGCGAGGGCGAGATCGAGAGCACGGTGGTGCCGCGCAACCCGCTCGACGTGCTGGCGCAGCAGATCGTGGCGATCGCCGCCTCCGAGGAGGAGCTGGCCGTGCCGGAGCTGCACGAGCTGGTCAGGCGCGCGTACCCGTACGCGGAGCTCTCGCGCGAGCAGCTCGACAACGTGCTCGACATGCTGGACGGGCGCTACCCGTCCGAGCAGTTCGGCGATCTGCGCCCGCGGATCGTGTGGGACCGCGTGGCCGACAGCATCCGCGCGCGCAGCGGCTCGCGCCAGCTCGCGGTCACGAACGCGGGCACGATCCCCGACCGCGGCATGTACGGCGTGCACCTGCCCGACGGCCGCCGCGTGGGCGAGCTCGACGAGGAGATGGTCTACGAGGCGCGGCCCGGACAGACGTTCCTGCTCGGCGCCTCCACCTGGCGGATCGAGGAGATCACCCGCGACCGGGTGATCGTCTCGCCGGCGCCCGGCGCCCCCGGCGCGATCCCGTTCTGGCGCGGCGACGGCGTGGGCCGGCCGGTGGAGCTCGGGCGCGCGATCGGCGAGTTCAGCCGCTGGGCGGTGGACCGCGAGCCGGCCGAGCTGGCGGAGTCGCACGACCTCGACGAGCGCGCGGCCAAGAACCTCGTCCAGTTCCTGCGCGAGCAGCGCGAGGCCACGCGCGTGGTGCCGTCCGACCAGACGATCGTGATCGAGCGCTTCCGCGATGAGATCGGCGACTGGCGGCTGTGCGTGCTGTCGCCGTTCGGCGGCCGGGTGCACGCCGCGTGGGGGCTGGCGCTCAGCGCCCGCATCCGCGACGAGGCGGGCCTCGAGGCCGACGCGATCTGGTCCGACGACGGCATCATCGTCCACCTCCCCGATGCGGACGAGCCGCCGGGGTCCGACCTCGTGCTGATCGACCCCGAGGAGCTCGAGGACCTCGTCGTGCGGGAGCTGTCCAGCTCGGCGCTGTTCGGGGCGCGCTTCCGCGAGAACGCCGCCCGCGCTCTGCTGATCCCGCGCGCCTACCCGGGCAAGCGCACGCCGCTGTGGCAGCAGCGGCTCAAGGCGCAGTCGCTGCTCGAGGTCGCCAAGCAGTTCGGCCGCTTCCCGATCGTGCTCGAGACCTACCGCGAGTGCCTGCGCGACGTCCTGGACCTGCCCGCCCTGACCGAGCTCCTGCGCGCGCTGCACCGGCGCGAGCTGTCCCTGGTCGAGGTCGAGACGCCGCGGGCCTCGCCGTTCGCCTCGTCGCTGCTGTTCGACTACGTCGCGAGCTACATGTACGAGGGCGACACGCCGAACGCCGAGCGGCGCGCGGCGGCGCTCTCGCTGGACCGCGACCTGCTGCGGGAGCTGCTCGGCCAGGAGGAGCTGCGCGAGCTGATCGATCCCGCCGCGCTCGAGGAGGTCGAGGCCGACCTCCAGCGCCTGAGCGAGCGCACGCGCGCGGCCAACGCGGACTCGCTGCACGACGTGCTGCGCGCGGTCGGCGACCTCACGACCGCCGAGGCGCAGGCGCGCTCGCTCGAGGGCGTCTCCGCCAACCGCATGCTGGAGCAGCTGAAGGGCGAGCGGCGGGCGGTGCAAATGCGCATCGGCGGCGAGGAGCGCTGGATCGCCTCCGAGGACGCCGGCCTGTATCGCGACGCGCTGGGCGCGGTGCCGCCGGGCGGGCTGCCGGAGGCGTTCCTCGAGAGCGTCGAGGAGCCGCTGCGGCGCGTCGCGCGGCGCTGGGCGCGCACCCACGGCCCGTTCACCACCGGTGAGCTGGCCGGCCGCTACGGCGTGGACCCCTTGCCGGTCCTTCGCGAGCTGGAGCGCGCGGGCGAGCTGGTGCGCGGCGAGCTGCGCCCCGGGGGATCGGAGCGCGAGTGGTGCGACCCGGAGGTGCTGCGGCGGCTGCGGCGGGCTTCGCTCGCGTCGCTGCGCAAGGAGGTCGAGCCGGCCGAGCAGCGCGCGCTGGCGCGGCTCCTGCCCACCTGGCAGGGCGTGGACGCCTCGCCGCCGGGCGGCGCCGGGATCGACCGTCTGCGCGAGGTGCTGGTGCCGCTCCAGGGGCTCGCGCTCGCGCCCGAGGTGTGGGAGCGCGACGTGCTGCCGCGCCGCACCGGCGCCTACTCGCCCACCTGGATGGACACGCTGTGCGCGGGCGGCGAGCTGGTGTGGGTCGGCGCCGGATCGCTGGGCCGCAACTCCGGCAAGGTCGCGTTCTACTTCCGCGACGACGCGCGCTGGCTGGGCCCGCCGCCGAACAAGTCCGAGCCGCCGGCGCAGCCGCTGCACACCGCGCTGCGCGAGCGGCTGGAACGCGGCGCCGCGTTCTGGAGCGACCTGCTCGCCGACGTGGGGGAGGTCGACGGCCGTGGCATCGAGCCGGTCGAGCTGCAGGAGGCGCTGTGGGACCTGGTCTGGGCGGGCGAGGTCACGAACGACGCGTTCGCGCCGCTGCGGGCGCCGCGCCTCACGCTCGCCAAGCAGCGCGAGCAGCAGGCGCGCGGCCGGCGCTTCGCCGGGCGCCGCCGGCGGCCGGGCGCGCCGCAGATCCAGGGCCGCTGGTCGCTGACAGGACCCCTGTTCGCCGACGCGCCGTCGCACGGGCCGCGGCTGCGCGCGATCGCCGAGCTGCTCCTGGAGCGCTACGGGATCGTGACGCGCGAGACCGTGCTGGCCGAGGGGATCCCCGGCGGCTTCGCGTCCCTCTACTCGGAGCTGAGCAACCTCGAGACGCTCGGCGTCGCACGCCGCGGCTACTTCGTGGAGGGGCTCGGCGGAGCGCAGTTCGCGCTGCCGGCGGCCATCGAGCGGCTGCGCGGCCTGCGCGCCGACGAGCCGGCCGGCGCCGTCGTGCTCGCCGCCACCGACCCGGCCAACCCGTACGGCGCCTCGCTCGGGTGGCCGCAGCGCGAGGACGGCGAGTCGGGCCGCCGCCCCGCGCGCACGGCGGGCGCGTACGTCGTGACGATCGACGCCGAGCCCGCGCTCTACCTCGAGCGCGGCGGCAAGGGGCTGATCGCGCTGCGCGACCCGGTCGACGCCGACGGTGAGCCCGCGCCGTGGGTGCGCGAGGCGCTGGAGACGCTCGCCGACCACGTGACCCGCGGCCGCATCAAGCGGCTGGCGCTCGAGCGCTTCGACGGCGAGTCGGTGATCGGATCGCCGGTCGGCGCGCTGCTGATCGAGCTGGGCTTCCGCCAGTCGCCGCGCAAGCTGACGCTGACCGCCTAGAGGTCGCGGTACAGCTCGCCGAGCGCGAGCTCGAAGCCGGGCAGCTGCGGGGAGGTGAGGGTGTCGCCCTCGCGGAGCTCGAGCGACACGTCGAAGGCCGGCTCCTCGGGCCGCGAGCGCCGGTACACGAGGACGCGCGGCTCGCGGTCGTCCACGAGCCACAGCTCGGGCAGCCCGCCGCGCTCGTACGCGTCCTTCTTCGCGCCGCGGTCGTAGCGCCACGTGCTCGGCGAGCGGATCTCGGCGCAGATGTCGGGGATGCGGCGGAGGAGCTCCTCGCCCGGCTCGGGCAGATTGGTCTCGCTGAGCCAGTTGAGGTCCGGCCCGAAGAGGTTGTGGTCGTCGAGCCGGACGTCGACGGGCGGAAGGACCTCCCCGCGCCCGCTGCCTGCGCGGATCCAACTCAGGAAAGCCTCGAGAAGCCGCGTCTGAAGCCGCATGTGCGTCACCCGCGGCTCATTCACGACGATCCGCCCGTCCACGAGCTGCTTGCGGTCGCCCTCCACCGTGATGGCGTAGTAGTCCGCGACGGTCATGCGCTCGGTTGTCGTGCCCATGCTCCACACGGAAGATAAGGCGCCGGCCGCCGCTTTTCGCCCCCTCCGACCGGCCGGTTCGTCCCCCCTAACCTCGGAGCGATGCCCGAGGGCGACACGATCCACGCGGCCGCGCGGCGCGTCGGAGCCGCGCTCGTGGGCAAGCCGATCGAGTCGATCGAGACGCCGCAGCGCCGGCACGCGCTCGACCGCTGGCCGGAGCGGCTCGCGGGCCGCGCCGTGCGCTCGGTCGACGCGAAGGGCAAGCACCTGTTCCTGCGCTTCGAGGGCGATCTCACCGTGCACTCGCACCTGCGGATGGGCGGCTGGTGGGGCGTCTTCGCCAAGGGCGAGCGCTGGCGCCGCTCGCCGCGGCGCGCCTGGCTCGTGATCCGGACGCCGCAGCACGACGTCGTCCAGTTCGACGGCCCCGTGCTCGAGCTGATGACCGAGGGCCGCACGCGGTTCGACCGGCAGCTCGCGGCGCTCGGCCCCGACATCCTCGCCGAGGAGCTCGACGCGCCCGAGGTGCTCCGCCGCCTGCGCGCCGCGGACCCGACGCGCGGGATCGGCGACGCGCTGCTCGACCAGCGCATCGTCGCGGGCATCGGGAACATGTGGAAGTCGGAGGGCTGCTGGCACGCCCGGATCGACCCGTGGCGCCGGGTGGCGAACGTGACCGACGCCGAGGTGACGAGCATCCTCGACGCCACCCGCCCGCGGATGCAGGCCTCGGTCGAGAGCGGAGCGCGCGGCTCCAAGCGCGAGCTCAGGGTGTTCGAGAAGACCGGCCGCCCGTGCGAGCGGTGCGGCACGCGGATCCGCCAGCGCGGGCAGGGGGACGACAACCGCACCACCTACTGGTGCCCGAGCTGCCAGGTCTGACCGAGGCGACCACGTCGCTCAGCACGTCGGGCACGTCGGTGAAGATCCCGTCCACTCCGAGCCGGACGAGCCGCTCCATCTCGGCCGGGTCGTTGACGGTGTAGGGCTGCACGCTCATCCCCCGCGCGCGGGCCGCCTCGACCACGCGCGCGTCGACCGCCTCCACGCACGGCCCGACCCCGCGCACGCCGCGGCCGGCCAGCGCTATGCGCCGCCGCACGCGCGCAGCGGGGACGCTCTCGCGCAGCAGGGCCACTCGCGGCAGCTCGCGGTCGAGGCGGCCGATGCGGCGCAGGCTCGACCGGTCGAACGCCTGGATCGTCACGCGGTCACGCAGCCGGTGGCGGGCGATCGCACGAGTCAGCGCCGTCTCCCCCGCCGCCGACGGGTCCTTCAGCTCGATCCAGTAGCGCGTGGCGCGGCCGTAGCGGGCCAGAACGTCGTGGAGCGGCAGCGGTTCGCGCGCCACCCGTGCCCGCGTCCGGTCGTGCTGCACCACCAGCTCGCCGCCGATCGTGCGAACGTCGAGCTCGATCGCGCTCGCACCCATCGCGAGCGCGAGCTCGTAGGCCTCGAAGCTGTGCTCCGGCGCGTATGCGGAGGCTCCGCGGTGGGCGATGACCGAGACGGTCGGCATCGCCCACAGCCCAGCGGGTGCGAGCCCCGGCGCGGTTAACGGGCCGTGACCACCGCGTGACGATCCTGAGAACGGCTAGGGAACCGGGTCCTGGTACGGCGGGTCCGGCGGGGGCTGCGGTGCGTCGGGGCCGCGCATCTTGCACTTGCGCTCGCTGTAGCTCTTCGGGTCGGCGCCCTTGGTGCCCGGGTGGCCCGCGGTCGTGATGCGGTGCGTCCGCTTGACGACCTTCGTCTTGCCGCGCCGCCACTCGTAGCGCACGAAGCCACGCATCGTGTAGGAGACGCCGGCCGGGGGCGGGCCGAAGCTGAACGTCCAGCCGAGCCCGGCCCACGTGTACTTGGCCGAGCCGGCGTACACCCAGGGCGAGGTCCCGCCATCCTTCACGAACGTCCACTTGTCGCCGTCGAAGTACTGCACGTAGAAGCGCATGTACATCCGCTGCGCCGAGCCGTTGCCCGGCATCCGCGCGGCCACCCCCACGTCGTCCGGGTGGCTCGGCGTGTCGCAGACGTTGACCGTCGCCCACAGGTTCTTGGTGGCCGCGGGGGCGGCCGGGGCGAGGAGGGCGAGCGCGACGAAGGCGCACGCCACGACGATGGGGGTTCGGCGCGGGAGCATGCGAAGGGGCCGGCCAAGCCGACATTAGCGCGACCCCTAAGCGGCGTCTAAGTTGCGGTGCCGGCGCTCCCCGGCGCCTCCGCCCCTACAGCGCCAGCGTGTTCTGAACGGTGTGCGCCACCGCCGCCATCGCCCCCAGGAGCGAGAGCCAGGCCAGCGTGCGCAGCCCGAGCGTCCGTGCCATTCGTCCTCCTTCCGCCCCGCGCCTCCGTGCGCGGATCTGACCCCAGGGTACGCCCGGCGCGCCATTCGGTCAACGGGACCGGGATAATCCCGCGCAATGGGGACCGGAGAGGACACGGTCCGGCTGCTGAGCCGGGTGTCGCTGTTCAGGGAGCTGTCGGAGCGCGAGCTCGCCGAGCTTGCGCAGGTGGCCGTCCCGCGCCGCTGGATCGAGGGCGAGGCCGTGTTCCGCGAGGGCGACTCCGGCGACACCTGCTACGTCGTGCGGACGGGGGCGGTGCGGGTCACCCGCCGCCACTCGGACGGCCGCGCCATCACGCTCGCCGAGCTGCGCGAGGCCGACATCTTCGGCGAGCTCGCGATGTTCGGGGACGGCGAGACGCGCTCGGCGACGGTCGAGGCGATCGAGGACACCGAGGGCGTCGCGCTGCTCGCCGGCGACCTGCGCCGCACGATGCTCGCGCACCCGTCGATCGCGGTCGCGATGCTCGCCGGGCTCGCCGACCGGATCCGCCAGGTGAACGAGCGGCTCTCGCGTCAGACCTTCCAGACCGTCGACGGGCGTGTGGCGAGCGCGCTGCTCGGCCAGGTCGAGGCGCTCGCGGGCGGCGACGGCGCGCGCGAGGTCCTGATCCGGGCCACCCAGGCGCAGATCGCGCAGCTCTCCGGCTCCTCGCGCGAGAGCGCCAGCCGCTTCCTCGCCAAGCTCGAGCGGGCCGGGGTGATCACGACCGGGCGCGGGAAGATCCTCGTCCATGACCCCTCCTCGCTCAGGAACTACATCTACTGACGAGCGGCGTGCGCGGATGGTCGACCGCCAGTTGCGGCGGCGCGGGATCGAGGACGAGCGCGTGCTGGCCGCGATGGCGGAGGTCCCGCGCGAGCTGTTCCTGCCGGAGGAGGCGCGCGGGCGGGCATACCGCGACGGCGCGGTCGCGATCGGCTCCGGGCAGACGATGTCGCAGCCGTGGATCGTCGCCTGCATGACGGCGCTGCTCGAGCTGAGCGGGGACGAGCGGGTGCTCGAGGTCGGGACCGGCTCGGGCTACGGCGCCGCCGTCCTGTCGCGCTGCTGCCGGGAGGTGCTGACGATCGAGCGCCACGAGGATCTGGCGGACTCCGCGCGGGCGGCGCTGGCCGAGACCGGCTGCACGAACGTCGAGGTCCGCGTCGGCGACGGGGCGGAGGGCGCAGCGGACCGGGCGCCCTTCGGCGGGATCTCGGTCACGGCCACCGCGGAGAGGGAGCCGCCGCCCGCGCTGCTTGCCCAGCTGGCCGAGGGCGCCGCGCTGGTCTGTCCGGTCCGCCGGGCGGGCGACGAGCAGCTCATGCGCTACCGCGACGGCGGCGCCGAGGTCGTCGTTCCCGTGCGCTTCGTGCCGCTGGTGACGGGCGAGGACGGGTGATCCGCGAGTTCTCGGCCGGGGGCGTCTGCGTGCGCCGGATGCGCGGGCGCGACTACATCGCGGCCGTGCGCGTGAAGGGCGGCACCGTGCTCGCCCTCCCGAAGGGCCACATCGAGGAGGGCGAGAGCGGGGCCCAGGCCGCCGCCCGCGAGGTTCGCGAGGAGGCCGGGGTGGCGGGCGAGCTCGTGGAGAAGCTGGGCGACGTCCGCTACTGGTACCGCCGCGACGGCGACCGGGTCATGAAGAACGTCGCCTTCTTCCTGTTCCACTACCGCTCGGGCAGCGTCGCAGACCACGACCACGAGGTCGACTCGGCCGAATGGGTGCCGCTCGAGGACGCGCCGCGGCTGCTCGCCTACCGCGGCGAGCGCGACATGGCGGAGGCCGCCCTTCTCGCGCTGCGTTCGGCGCGATAATCTCAGCCCGCCCGTGTTCGTCCTGAACTTCTACTCGCCGGTCTTCGTGGACCAGCTCAAGCGCGGCCGCAAGACGGCCACCATCCGCCTGGGCGACAAGAGCCGCAAGTACCAGAAGGGCGAGGTCGTCCTGATCACCGTGGGGTTCCAGCACTCCCCGCGCGAGAAGATCTTCGAGGCGGTGATCGACGCGGTCGACGTCAAGAAGGTCAGCGAGCTCTCGCCGCGCGACATCGAGCACGACAACCCCGAGTTTCGCCGCGTCGAGGAGACGATCCACTTCCTCGAGCAGATCTACGGCCGCGAGGTCGGCATGGACGACACCGTCACGGTGGTCCGCTTCTCGGCGATCTTCGAGCGCCCGGAGGAGATCTCCGAGCGCCTGCGGCCCATCTCGCCCGCGCAGAACTAGCCCGATGGCGCGCGAGCGCCGCGAACGGGATCGCGCCGCCGTCTCGCG
>DASVVS010000056.1:0-70311 GCA_036386455.1 Thermoleophilaceae bacterium | reverse complement strand
GCGGTGCGACTCGTGGATGATCTCGTCGCCGATCAAGAGGACCGGGACCCAGGTCTGGTCCGTGAGCTCCTCGACCTCGTCACGGTCGCGGCGGCGCACGGGTACGCGAATCTCCTCATACGCGATACCTGCCCGGTCGAGCCGCCGCGCAACCTTCCCGCACGCGCACAGCCGGTTCGTCGGCGTCTTGCACCTGTAGAGGATCGCCACGAGCCGAGCTTAGGAGGTCGTGAGCGGCCAGAGCCGCCGCGCCGCGCCGGAGACGCCGTCGAATGCGCCGAGCGCCGCCGCGACGGCCTTCAGCGACACGGGCTGGGAGCGCGGCGAGCGCGCCAGGCGGTCGGCCTCGCGCTCGCGGTACCAGCCGACCGTCGCCTCGAGGGCGTCCTCGTGCGGGGCGGTGTCCCAGCCGAGATCGCGCTTGGCCTTGCCGTTGCGGTAGCACCACCAGTGGCTCGCGAGCTTGGCGTCGGTCGAGGTGAAGCCGATCCACACCCCGGCCGCCTCCGCCGCCTGGGTGACCCTCAGCGCCACCGACGGCGAGAACCGCAGCGGCGGCGGCTCCACCCCCGACAGGCGCGCCAGGTCCGCGAATAGCCGGTCGAGCGTGTAGTTGCGGTTGCCGAGGATGTAGCGCTCCCCGACCGACCCGCGCTCGTCGGCGAGAAGGACCCCGCGCGCGACGTCCTGCACGTCGACCACGTTGAGCCCGCCCGGCACGTACGCGGGCAGCCGGCCGAACATGAAGCGCCGCACGATGGCGGTGGCGCGCCCGTAGACGTCGCCCGCGCCGAAGGCGTAGGTCGGGTTCACGATCACGGCCGGCAGCCCGCGCGCCGCCAGGCGCAGGACCTCGGCCTCGCCCTCGTGCTTGGAGTTCACGTAGGGGATCCCGAGCTCACCGGCGGTGAAGAGCTGACGCTCGTCGGCGGTCTGGCCCCATGGCGCCGGCCCGATCGAGGCGGCCGACGAGGCGTGCACCACCCGCTCCACCCCCGCCCGCAGCGCCTCCTCCATCACCACGCGCGTGCCGCCCACGTTCACGTCGAAGAGCGCGTCCGTGTCGGCCTCGCGCAGGGAGATCAGCCCGGCGAGGTGGACGACCCGGTCGACGCCCTTCATCGCGCGCCGCACGGCGCGGCGGTCGCGGACGTCGCACTCCACGCGGTCGAACTCCACGCCTTCGAGGTGGCCGAGGCGCGACCGCCGCCGAACCGTCAGCCGCAGATCGTCGCCGCGCTCGGCGAGCAGCCGCGTAACGGCCGATCCGACGAAGCCGTTCCCTCCGGTTACGAGGGTCCTGGGCACGCCCGGCGGGCTAGTGAGTGGCGGCCGGCCCGCCGCCCTGGCGGAGCCGAGCCTCGTGCTGGCGCTGATCCTCGACGCAGCGCACACTCTCCGGGACGGCCTCGAGGCGCGCCGCCGGGATGTCCTTGCCGCAATCGACGCAGACGCCGTAGCGACCCTCCTCGAGCGCCTGCCGCGCCTCCTTCACGCGCGCGGCCTCCTCGTCGAGGATCATCACCGTCGTCTCGTCCATCTCCTGCATGAACGTCTCGGTGCCCTGGTCGCCGGGGTGGTTGTCCACGTCCGCCAGCTCCCCGGCCTGCGGGCGTTCCTCCGGCCGTACCGACGCCCGGCGCTCCTCGATCTCGCGCTCGCGCTGGGCGAGCCGCTCCTCTGCCTGCTGTCGGTCTACCTCTGGCACGGCGGGCCAGTCTACGAGGTGGCGTCCGCGGCGTGTACGCTCCGCCGCCGATGCCGCCCGTCACCGTCGTCTCGGACACCACCGGCTACCTCCCGGTGGAGGTCGCGGAGGCGAACGGGATCCAGCTCGTCTCGCTCTACGTCAACTTCGGGGGCGAGCGGACCGAGCGCGAGGCCGACCTCACCGACTACGAGGCCTTCTACGAGGAGCTGCGCACGGCCGACGAGCTGCCGACCACCTCGCAGCCCTCGATCGGCGACTTCATCGGGGTCTACGAGCCGATTCTCTCCGAGGGCCGCGACGTCGTCTCGGTGCACCTGTCCGCCGGCATATCCGGGACGGCGGAGGCGGCGCGCCAGGCGAAGGAGGCGCTCGAGCGCGACGGCCGCGGCGGCGAGCGCGTGCACGTGGTCGACTCGGCCACCGCCGCCGGCGGCCTCGGCCTCGTGGCGCTCGCGGCGGCCCGCCGGGCGATGGGCGGCGGCGACGCCGAGGCGGTGGTCGCGGCCGCACGCGACGCCCGTGCGGAGCTGAAGATGTGGTTCGCGATCAACACGCTCGAGTTCCTCAAGCGCAGCGGCCGGATCGGCGCCGCCAGCGCCTGGATCGGATCGACGCTGCGGATCAAGCCGATCCTCACCCTCGAGGCCGAGATCACGCCCGTGGAGCGCGTGCGGACGAGCGCCCGGATGTTCGAGCGGATGGTCGACTACGCGCGCCAGCGCCAGGCGTCCGGCGCCCACGGCTGGGTGGTGCAGCACATCCAGGCCCTCGAGCAGGCGAACGAGCTCGCCGAGCAGTGCCGCGGCATCTTCGGCCGGGAGCCGGTCTTCTTCTCGGAGGTCGGGCCGGTGCTGGGTGCGCACACGGGACCGGGCCTGCTCGGCGTCGGGTCGATCCCGGAGCGCTTCCTCGCCTAGGGGCGAATGGCGCGCAGCCGCGCCCGTGGCGTCCGGCCGCTGCGTTAGCCGCGCTTGAAGACGCCCAGCGCGGCGGCGATCCCGCCGCCGATCACGAAGCCGGCCACCGCCGCCCCGATCACTATCTGCTGGCGGTGCTCGGCGAGCTGGCTGCGCCAGTCGGTCAGCTCGGTGACCTTCGCCTGGAGGTCGTTCAGCGAGAACTCGAGCTCGCGGCGGGTCTCCTGGACCGAGGCGCGGATCTGCTCCGGCGTGCGGTCGGCCATCAGCGGCGCGCCTCCTCGAGGACGGCCTTGGTCTTCTGAGCCTCTTCGATGGCGTACTCGGGCGTCGGTGGCGAGCCCTTCTTGACGAAGCGCACACCCAGCAACGCGGCGATTCCGGTCAAGAGCAGCAGGAAGAGCGTCGTGATGCCGTAGCCGGCCCACACGCTCAACCCGAGGTCCTGGAGGCCCCAGGCGATCGTGTGGAGCAGGAAGATCACCATCAGGAGCGCGAAGAAGCCGGCGGCCGCGAAAAAGACGATGCCCCTGACGAGCTTCGAGACCTTCGTCGAGACCTCCGCCTTCGCGAGCTCGATCTCCTCGCGGACGAGGAGCTGCGCCTTCTGCGTGACGTCGGCGACGATCTCACCGAGCTGCTTGTCGGCCGCGCCGGGCCGGGTCCCGTTCTCGGCCATCAGTCCTTGCCTCCGAACAGGCGCTTGAGGATCTGGGCGAAGACGAACGCGCCGAGGAACGCCCCGAGGATCTGGACCTCCGGCCGCTGGAGCGGGCTGCCGTCGCCGGCCTCGGCACGCTGCTGGGCGGCCGCGGGCGAGCCGGCGGGGGCGTAGGCCTCCTCCTCCGAGGCGGGCTCCGCGTAGGCGGGCTCCGCGTAGCCGGAAGCCGCCGGGGCCGGGGGCGGCTCGTTCCCGCCCGGGGGCGTGTCCTCCGACGGCGACGCGTCGCCGAGCGGCACCGCGCCGGTGGTGGCCGTGGCCGCGGTCTCGCCCGCGCCGGGCGCCTCGACCGGCGCGCTGCCGGGATCGTCCTCGGCGCCGGCACCCGCGTCGGCGGGATCGCCCGCGGACTCGGCGTCCTCGCGCGTGAAGGTCACCTCGTCGGTGGAGAGCGCGGGGCTCTCCCGCGTCTCCTGGTTCTCGTGCTCCTCGTCGATCACTCCGGCGGATCCTCGTCGAAGACCTTGACCCAGATGATCGTGGCGACCTTGTTGGCGATGATGGTCGTCAACGCGCCGACGCCGGCCAGCAGGCCGCTCCACATGAGTCGCTTTGTCATCTCGTTGCCCATCGGTCAGATCGAATGCCCGGCGAGGGCCGTATCTAACCAGAGAGCGCGGAGACGCCCGGGCGCGGTGAGACCTCCAGGCCGCCGCAGATGGCGTCCACCACGAGGCCCTTGGCGTTCTCGAACTCCTCGTCGGTGCTCGGCAGGATGTCGAAGATCCAGGCCGACAGGAGCTGCTCGATCGCGCCGTAGAAGCACATTGCCGCGAACTCGGGCGTGATGTCGGTCTTGAAGACGCCCTCCTGACGGGCGCCGTCGACGATGTCGCCGATCATCGTGTAGGCCTCGCGGATCTTCGGCAGGTGCAGGCGGCCGAAGCTGTTCGCCGCGCGCGTGACCTCCACGATGATCACCTTCATCAGCTCCGGCTCGTGGCGGTAGGAGTCGATGATGAACGAGGCGACCTCGTAGAGCTTCTCGCGCGCACCGATGTCGTCGCGCGCGTCGACCGCGGTGATCGCCTGCAGCATGAGCCCCCAGCGCTCGGTGAAGAGCGTGTTGAGGATCTCCTCCTTGGAATCGAAGTAGTGGTAGACGAGCCCGTAGGCCACGCCCGCCTCGTCGGCCACGTCGGAGACCCGGCAGTGGTGGAAGCCCTTGCGCGCGAAGACGCGGATGGCCGCGTCGAGGATCAGCCGCCGCTTGTCGACGCCGCCGTTGCCGCCGCGCCCGCCGTTGCCGCGCGCCATCAGGCGTGCACCTCGGACGGCCAGCGGTACGCGCCGGGCATCCGGTTGGCGAGGCTGGGGAGCTGCTCGCGCACCTCGTCCTGGCGCGCGAGGTCGAGGTCGGCCGCGACGAAGCAGGGCTCGTCGCCCGCCCGCGCCAGCACCTCGCCCCACGGGTCCACGATGAGCGACCCGCCGAAGCTCTCCTTGTCCCCGGGCGGGTGCACGCCGCACTGGTCCGCGGCCACCACGAACGCCTGGTTCTCGATCGCCCGTGCCCGGACGAGCACCTCCCAGTGCGCGCGGCCGGTGACCTTGGTGAACGCCGCCGGCAGCGCGATCACGCGCGCGCCGCGGATCGCGAGGATGCGGAACAGCTCCGGGAAGCGCACGTCGTAGCAGACGCTCATGCCGAGCTCGGTGCCGTCGGCGAGGCGCGAGAGGGCGACCTCGTCGCCCGGCTCCTCGCTCGCCGACTCGCGGTACTCGATGCCGCCCACGACCACGTCGAACATGTGGATCTTGCGGTAGAGCGCCGCGATCTCGCCGTCGGGCCCGATGTGCACGGAGGTGTTCGAGAGCTTCGCGCGGCCGGGCCGGCGCTCGGCGATCGAGCCCGCGACCAGGTCGATCCCCAGCTCGCGCGCGATGGAGCGGGCCCAGAGGATCGCGGGCCCGTCGAGCGGCTCGGCCACGCGCTCCATCGCACCCTCCTCGCCGCCGAGGCCGTTGAACTTCTCCGGCAGGACGACCAGGGTGGCGCCGTCCGCGGCCGCCGCGCGGGTCAGCTCGTCGGCCGCGCGGAGGTTCCGCGCCCCGTCCTCGTCCGAATTCAGCTGTATCGCGGCTGCACGCATCTCCTGCCCGTCCCCCGCCTCAGCGCGCTCCGTCGCCCGGCGTTGACTGACCGATCAGTCTACCGGCCGGTCCGGCCCCCAAGTGGTAACTACCGGCGCGAGAAGGTCCTGCTAACGGCGCCATCCGGCGCGTGCACGCGGCCACTCGAGTCCGCGCAACGCTGCGTCAGCTCGTAACGGCCGCGGGGCAGCCGCGCTCCGAACCGGTGACTCCAGCGGGCCAGCTCGCCCGCCCGGGCGACCCTCACGGAGGTCCAGAGCGGCGCATCGCAGGCGCGCCGCTCCATCCGCCGCCGGCTCTGGCGCCAGAAGGCGCAGCGGGCGCCGTCGCGCCGCAGCAGCGAGACCTGCACGCGGCAGCCGGACGCCAGGCGCCGGACGTAGCCGCTCGCGCGGGTCTCGCGCACGCCGTGCGCCACGCCCGAGAACCCCGCGCGCGGCGCCCCGCGGTCGCAGTCGGAGGCCGCCGGCAGATCGGGGCCGCCGCACACGTCGGAGGCCTGCCGCCGGCCCACGAACAGCTTCGGGTCGAAGAAGCCGAAGTCGTCGGGGTCGCCGGACGTGTAGCCATAGGGCGGCCCGAGCGTGGGCCGCTCCTTGACCTCGAAGTGGAGGTGCGTGTTGGCCGCCGCGCCGGTGCTGCCCATGGTGCCCAGACGCGTGCCGGCGCGCACGCAGTCGCCGGCCCGCACCGGCGGCTCCTCGCGCATGTGGGCGTAGACGGTCGACACGCGCCCGCCCTCGGCCAGCGTGTGCTCGAGCACCACGACGTTCCCGAAGTCGTGGCTCGCGTCGCTCCCCACCACGGCGGCGATCCGCACGATCCCGTCGGCCGACGCAAGGATCGGCTCAGAGGACTCGTCCGGCAGGTAGTCGACTCCCGCGTGGCGGCTGCCGCGGTCGAGGCATTCCGTGTCGCCGTAGTCGCAGCCGGGCTCGATCGCCGGCGGGTCGACCGGGGCGGCGAACGTCGCCGCGCCAGCGGCGGGCGCGGCCGCCGCGGCCAGCGCGAGCACGGCGAGCATCGAGGTCAGGCGGGGGCGCATCCCTGCCCCCCGAGGGTAGGCGCCAAGGCCTACGGAGGTACGGTTCCGTCCGTGCAGCTCGCATCCACGCGCGGCCCCGCGGTACGCGACGCCGGGATCCCGCTCCCGCCCGCGTCGATGCGCGCGGCACGCCGCGGACGGCCCCTCAAGCGCTGGCGCTACCTGGGCGCCTACTCGCCCGAGCTGATGGCGTGCGTGGCCGAGGTCGCGATCGGCCCGGTGCGGCAGACCTTCTGGGCGATCGCGGAGCCCGGCCGGCCGATCGTGACGCGCACGACGCTCGGCTCCGGGGGCGTGCGCATCGACGGCTCCCGCGGCCGCGTCGAGGACGGCGACGTGCGCATCGACCTGCTCTTCGACGAGGACGGCGGCGTGGAGTCGCTGCACCCGAGCGGCCGCGCCGGGTTCGTCTGGACGCGCAAGCAGGCCGGCATCCCCGTGCGCGGGACCGTGGAGACCGGCGGCCGGCGCACCGAGCTCGACTGCCTCGGCGTGATCGACGACACCGCCGGCTACCACGAGCGCCGCACGAGCTGGCGCTGGTGCGCGGGCGTGGGGCACACGGACGACGGCGAGCGCGTGGGCTGGAACCTCGTGACCGGCGTGAACGACCCTCCGAAGGGGTCGGAGCGGGCGATCTGGATCGACGGCGAGGAGTTCGAGCCGGGGCCGGTCGAGATCGCCGAGGACCTGTCGCGGGTCCGGTTCGAGGAGGGCGGCGAGCTGCGCTTCAGCGAGTGGTCGGTGCGGGAGGAGCGGACGAACCTGCTGGTGATCCGCAGCTCGTACCGGCAGCCGTTCGGGACTTTCAGGGGCGAACTGCCCGGTGGGTGCGTGTTGAGCGACGGATATGGGGTGATGGAATGGCACGAGGTCAGATGGTGAGTCCGGCGGGGCGTCAGCGAAGGGGCACCCTGAGCTTCTTCATGGTCGGAGGTCTCGCGTTCGCGGTCGTGGGCGCCGTCCTGCTGGTGATGGGCCTGACGTCCGGCGACGCGTTCTCCAACATGGGCCTGACGATCACGGGCGGCACGTTCGCGATGATCGGCGTGATCTGGGTGATCGTGGCGCTCGGCGTCGGCGGCTGGTACTCGAGCATCGCCAACAAGCAGGCCGCGGAGGCGCAGCTCTTCCAGACCGGCGAGCGCGCGACCGCCGTCATCGAGGGCGTCGAGGGCACCAACATGGAGATCAACAACCAGCCGCAGGTGTACCTGACGCTGCGCGTGAAGCCGCGCAACGGCCAGGAGTTCATCCACCAGCGGAAGATCGTGTTGCCGTTCGGCTCGGTCGTGCAGCCCGGCTACCTGGTCGAGGTGGCCTACGACCCGGCGAACACGGACAACGTCGCGCTCGAGACCGACCCGCGCTACGCGGTCACGCCGCCGGCGCAGTACATCAAGACGCGGCCGCCGGACGGGCAGGGCCAGCCGGTGCACGCGTTCACCTCCGATTCGATCGCCGGCGCCGGCGCCGGCATGGGCGGCTTCGGCGGCGCGGGCATGCCGGGCATGGCCGGGGCCGGCATGCCGGGCATGGCCGGGGCCGGCATGCCGGGCATGGGCGGCATGGCCGGCGCGGGCGCGGCGGCGTCCGGCGGCTCGCCCCCGACGCTGATCGAGCAGATCGAGCGGCTGGCGAAGCTGCGCGACGCCGGGGCGCTCACGGAGGCCGAGTTCCAGGAGCAGAAGGCGAACCTGCTCGGCGGATAGCCGTTCGCTGCCACAATCCCCTGCGGGGAATGTCGCGGGGGACCAGAGCCAGGGTGGGAACGATGCGCGTCGCGCTGCTCGCGGCCCTGCTCGCGTGCGCCGGTCTCGTGCTCGCCTCGCCCGCCTCGGCGGTGCGCTCGAAGCGCGGGGCCAAGCCGAGCATCACCATCCTCACGAAGGACGAGCGCACCGCGCTGAAGACACGCAAGCTGTCGCTGCGGGTCGGGATCGGCAAGCCGCCGGCGCGCGTGCGGCTGCGCGGCCTCGGGCTCGACCTCGGGCCGCGGCCGATGCGGATCGTGACCGAGCGCAAGCTGCGCTTCCGCAGGGCGCACAGCCGCGTCTACACCCTGAAGCTCACGAAGGAGGCGCGGCGGCTGATCCAGGCGGCGCGCGACGCCTGCCGCGACGTGCGCGTCAGCGCGTTCGCCTCCTCGCGCCGCTACGGCACCAAGCGCGACGACCAGCGCACCACGCTCGTCCGCCACTCGAAGACGCTGAAGCACGGCCGCAAGACGGGCTGCACGGCGCCGGGCGTTCCCGGGGCGCCGGGCGTTCCCGGATCGCCGGGGTCGACTCCGGGCCAGGGCGGGCCGGGGCTGGAGCCTCCGGGCACGCCACCGCCGCCGGCCCCGCCCGTCCCGAACGACCCGATCACCATTCGCGCCGGCGCGGCCGACGCCGACAGCACGCCGCCCACCGGCACGCCGATGTTCGCCTACACGGCGCGCTCGCGCGTGCTGGGACCTGACACGGATCCGCCCTTCGATCCGTCGAACCCGGCCTCGATCGGCATCGACCCGATCCTCCAGTACATCGGCGACCCCGACACCAACCTCTACGCGAAGTCGTTCAGGCCGAGCAACGGCATCCACACGCGCATCCGCGCCCGGGCGATCGTCATCGAGGCCGGCGGGAAGAAGTACGCGCTCGCGATGGTGGACCTGGGTGGCCACCCGTACGCGTTCACCCAGGAGGTCCTCAAGCGCGTCGCCGACCTCGGGATCAGCGGAGAGCGCTTCTTCCTCTCCTCCACCCACACGCACTCGTCGAGCGGCGCGATCTGGTCCGCCGACAACATGGGCTACGGAGTCGCGGGCGGCGACGTCTACGACCCGCGCGTCTTCGAGATCGTCGTGACCGGCGTCGTGGAGGCGATCCGGAACGCGAACCAGCGGCTCCAGCCGGCGCGCGTGGGCGTCGGCACCACCACGCTTCGCGGGGCCTCCCGCAACCGCAGCCAGGAGGCGTTCGTCCTGAACCCCGACGCTCCCAGCGACGAGAAGGCCGACAACAACAAGGCGGTGGACCCGCAGGTCACGGTCATCCGCGTGGACGACGCCAAGGGAGCACCGCTCGGAGCGTGGTCGAACTTCGCCGCCCACCCCACCTCGTTCGGCGACGAGAACCTGCTCTTCTCCGGCGACCACGCCGCCACCACCGAGCGGCTGGTCGAGGAGGAGATGCTCCGCGACGCGGTCGTCGCGGGCCGCCCGCCCGCCCAGCGCCCGGTGAACGTCTGGACGAACGGAGCCGAGGGCGACGTCTCACCCGACGGCGGAGTGGAGAGCGACCCGACGGAGCCCGCGGGCGCCCACAAGCAGCTCGAGCTCTCGAACTCGAGCTTCGGCGGCGCGAACTCGGCCGGCCGGAAGATCTCGGCCGGGATCCTCGCGGCCTGGCGCAACGCGGGGCGCGCGATGAGCGGATCGCCCGCGATCGACTCGCGGCACACCTACATGTCGCTCGACGCGACCAAGCAGACGAGCGACGGGTCCCTGGCCGCCTTCCCCGTGCTGGGACTCGGCGTGCTGGTCGATCCGATCCCGGAGGGCTTCGACCAGGTGTGGCCGGCCGGCAGCCGCCCGTGCGCGCCGAGCGACAACCCCCCGCCCGCGGGACCCGGCCAGGGGAACAAGTTCCCCGCCGTGGCGGCACCGGCCGGGGTCCCGAACGTGCACCCCGTGTCGCTGCTCAGGGTCGGGCCGGTCGCGGTCGCCGCGTTCCCGAGCGAGATCACCACGCAGGCGGGCCGCCGCATCAAGAACGCGATCGCCGGAGTCGCGGGCGCGCAGGCTCCGAGCGGCGCGATCATCGCGGGGCTGACGAACAGCTACAACTCGTACACCGCGACGCCCGACGAGTACCCGTACTGCCACTACGAGGCGGGCTTCACGCTCTGGGGCCGCGCGCAGGCGACCTACTACCGCGACGTCGCGCAGGGGCTCGCGAGCTCCCTCTACTCCGGCGCCCCCGCACCCGCCTCCGCGCCCGAGCCGCCGCAGGTCTCCCCCGGCACGCCCAACAACCCCGTCGGCAAGCCGACGCCGCAGGCGGGCGAGCCGGTCGCTCAACCGGAGAACACGATCAAGCGGCTCGGGAAGGCGACCTTCCGCTGGAACGGCGGCGACCCCGCCATCGACGCGCCGCGCGGTCGAACGTTCGTCACGCTCGAGTACGACAACCCGAACACGCCCGCCGCGGACTTCGCCGCGGTGGCGCAGGACGACTCGGTGATGGACACCACCCAGGTCGACCACAAGACGGGGGTCTGGACCGAGACCTGGCAGTTCACGGAGTGCGACGCGCTCGGCCGCTACCGGTTCCGCGTCCGGGGCCGGGCGGTCAAGACGGGGGACGAGGCCGACTACCAGGCGATCAGCGAGCCCTTCACGCTCACGCGAGCGGACCTCAACGTGTACTCGCGGACCGTCCAGAACGGCGTGGCACGGGCGCGCGCCGAGTACGCGGGCCTTCCCGCGGACGCGCTCGCGGTGCTCAACCGGCGCGTGCGGCACGGCTTCGCGATCATGCGCATCACCCGTCCCGGAGGCGCGTCAGAGGAGATCCCCGTCGGGATCGACGCGAAGCGGCTCGAGTTCGCCACGAGCGTCCCCGCGGGCGCCAGCGCGAGCATCCTGTCGGTCGAGGACGCCTGCGGCAACACCGGCAGCTAGCGCGGACGCGCCGCGAGGCGCGATGGCGCGTTTTCGCGCCATCGCCCGGGGGTAACCTCCGGCGCTCATGACCAACGCCGACTGGGTGACGATCGCGAAGGCGCTCACGCTGCCGGCGCGCAAGCTCGACTCGGCCGAGCTCGCGCGGGTGGCGCAGGCCGTGGTGGACACGCCGGAGCTGTGGGAGCGCTTCGTGAACCACGACCCGGCGGAGCGCCAGTACACCTCGCTCTACGTGGACGACCACATCGGCATCTGGCTGATCTGCTGGATGCCCGGGCACGACACGGGCTTCCACGACCACGACGAGTCCTCGGGCGGCGTGGCGGTCGCGTCGGGCAGCGTGCGCGAGGAGCGGCCGGTCTGGGGCCGCGAGCCGCGCCGGATCGACCCCGGGCCCGGCGAGGGCTTCCACTTCGACGAGACCGAGATCCACCGCGTGCTGAACGTGACGGAGGAGCCGGCGGTCACGATCCACTGCTACTCGCCGCCGCTCCAGCGGATGGGCGCGTACCTGGTCGAGCGCGACGGCTACCTGCGCCGGCGGCCGATCGCCTGGGACGAGCGGCTCGAGGCTAAGAGCGGCGTCGCTTCAGCTCCGCCAGCAGCAGCTTCGAGTGAAGCGCCGCGATCAGGTCGTTCAGCGGCTCGCGGCCGTCGTCGATCAGCCTGAGCGCGCGGTCGGTCTCCATCTCGCCCGCCAGGCGAGCCATCAGCACCTCGACCTCCTCCTTCACGAGCTCCTCCAGCGCGCGCTTGTAGCGCAGCGTGTCGTAGACCGTGAAGCCGATGCGCTCGTCGTAGCCGCCGGCGCGGAAGCGGGCTATCGCCTCGACGATCTTCACGTCGGTCGGGGAGTACCCCGCGCGCGTGGGCGAGAGCACGTCGAGCTCCGCCATCCGGTCGAGCACCTCCTTCGGGATGCTGTAGCGGCGGCGCAGCTCGGCGGCGCTCACGCGGCTCTCCTCCCCCGCCGCCGCGCGCTCGATCACGCGGTCCTCCAGCTCGACCAGCGCGCGCGTCCGCTCGGGGTCCTCGTCCATCACGCGCTTGATCGCCTTGAGCGGCATGAAGCGCTCCTCCTGGAGCTGCTTGATCACGCGGATCCGCTCCACGAAGTCGGGCGGGTAGTAGGCCATGTTGCGCGAGGTCCGCACCGGCTCCGGCAGGAGGCCCTCGCGCAGGTAGTGCTTGATGGTCGCCGCGCTCACGCCGCTCTTGGCGGCGAGCTCGCGCATGCGAAGGAGACCGTCGGGGGAGGCGGCTCCGTTCGCTCCGCCGGAGGCCTTCGCGGGGGCCGCCCGGCTCACGCCATGAACGAGCCGCGCGCGCCCGCCTCCGCCGGCCCCGCCACGGCGCCGGACTCCTTCAGCGCCTCCACCTCGCCGGCGGAGTATCCGATCGACTCGAGCACCGCGTCGGTGTCCTCGCCGAGCGCGGGGCCCGGCCCCTGCGGCCCGCCGGGCGTGCGGCTCATCTTGACCGGCACGCCCAGCTGGCGCACCGGCTTCTCGGCGCCCGGCTGGTCGAGCTCCACGACCATCTCGCGCGCGCGGACGAGGTCGGAGTCGAGCGCCTCGTCGAGCTCGAGGACCGGCTCGAGGCAGCAGTCGTGCCGGTCGGCGAACTCGGTCCACTCCGCGCGCGTGCGCCCGGCGAAGACGCGCTCCACCTCGGCGTGCCCCTCCGACCCCGGCGGCGCGAACTGCTGCTCGATCAGGTCCTCGCGTTCGACCCCATGGCACCAGGCCTGCCAGAACTTCGGCTCGAGCGCTCCGAGCGTGACCCAGCCGTCGGCGCAGCGGTACGGGCGGTAGCAGGCGATCGAGCCCGCCAGCGGAAGCTGCCCGCGGTGGGGCACGGTCCCGTCGCAGAGGTACTGCCCGGCGACCATCGCGAGCCACGACAGCGCGCCGTCGGACATCGACACGTCCACGAGCTGCCCCTCGCCGGAGCGGTCGCGCTCGCGCAGCGCCGCGAGGATGCCGAACGCCGCCATCAGCGCGCCGCCGCCGAGGTCGGCGATCTGGCCGGCCGACTGGACGGGCGGGCCGTCGGCGTCGCCGGTCAGCCCGAGCAGCCCGATCAGGCCCAGGTAGTTCATGTCGTGGCCGGGGCGGTCGCGGAGCGGGCCGTCCTGGCCGTAGCCGGAGATCGCGCAGTAGACGAGGCCGGGGTTCTCCTCGCGCAGCCGCTCGTAGCCCACGCCGAGCCGGTCGAGCACGCCCGGGCGGAACGACTCGAGCAGCACGTCGTGCTCGCGCGCCAGGCGCAGCAGCACCTCGCGGCCGCCCGGCTCCTTGAGGTTCACGCGGACCGAGCGCTTGCCGCGGTTGAGCGCGAGGTAGAGGGCGGACTTGGCGGAGTCGTCGGCGCCCTCGTAGAACGGCGGCGACCAGCGGATGTAGTCGCCCATGCCGGTGTCCTCGACCTTCAGCACCTCCGCGCCGAAGTCGGCCAGGAGCAGCGAGCAGAAGCCGCCGGGCAGCAGGCGCGAGAGGTCGAGGACGCGGACCCCTTCGAGGGGGAGGCTCATCGGAGGCCGGCCCGGCTCATCCCTCGGCCGACTCGATCGGGTGGCGCAGCATGTCGCGGCGGGACACCTCCGCGCCCTCGCGCTTCGGCGTGCCCAGCAGCTCGCGCGCCTCGGCCACCGTCGCCGGCCGCCGGCCCACGTCCTCGGTCATCTGCCGCGCCTTCGCGATCAGGTCCCCGTTCGAGCGGGCCATCTCGCCGTCCGGCAGGTAGAAGTTGTCCTCGAGGCCGACGCGGATGTTGCCGCCCAGCGTGAGCGCCGCGGCCACGAGCATCCACTGGTCGCGGCTGATCCCGATCACGCCCCAGTTGTTCGGCCCGCGCGCGCCGCCCGGGATCTGGTCGGCCATGTGCGCGAGGTTCTTGGCGGTCGGGCGGATCCCGCCGGTCACGCCCATCACGCACGAGATCTGCAGCGGCTCGGACAGGAGCCCCATGTCGATCAGCGGGTCGAGGTTGGCGATGTGCCCGGAGTCGAAGCACTCGTGCTCGGGCCGGATGCCCAGCTCGTTCATCTCCCGCACGAAGGTCATGATCGTCTCGAACGAGTTCTCGAAGACCGTGTGGAACACGAAGTCGTTCCGCCGCCGCGAGTACTTCGCGTAGTTCATCGAGCCCATGTTCAGCGCGGCGACGTCCGGCTTCAGCGCGCGCAGGTACTCGATCCGCTTCTCGATCGGCACGCCCACGGCGCCGGTCGAGTAGTTGATGATCACGTCGTCCACGGCGTCGTGGATCGCCTCGGTGATCGCCCGGAAGTCCTCGACCTCGTAGGACGGGACGCCCTCCGGCGTGCGCGCGTGGATGTGGATCATCGCGCCGCCCTCGTCCACGATCCGGCGCGCCTCGGCGGCGTACTCCTCCGGCGTGTACGGGATCGCGGGGCACTGGTCGCGGTTGGCGACGGCGCCCGAGATCGAGCACGTGATGATCGCGGGATCCTCGAAGCGGCTCATGCGGGTGTGACCTCCACGTAGGCGAGCTCGACGGGCACGCGGTTGGCGACCTTCTCGTAGGGCTTCATCGCGGTGCTCCAGTTGCGGGCAATGGCCGCGTGGGCGCGCCCGTGGTCTCCGGGCGGGAGGATCTGGGCGCGCCCCTCGGCGACCGGACCGGTGGGGCGGCCGCGGAGGTTGCAGGGGCCGACCCTCACGTGCGGGTCGTTCACGATCCGCGCGACCTTCGGGGTGCGGGCCTCGGTCCGGAAGAACAGGTGCCCGGCCTCGTCGAGCCCGAAGTTCACGGGGGTCGGCACCGGCTCCCCGTCGCGCTTGAAGGTGACGACCAGCGCCTGGCGGGCGCCGCGCATGTGCTCGAAGCTCGGCGCCGTGCCGGGGCGCCGAGCGACCGCGAAGGCGTCGCGGTGGCGCATGCGGTCGTAGACCCGGTACTGAGCGTCGAGCAGCCTCAGCACGCGAGGTCCGACTCCGCGCGGGCGCGTCCGCGCCGTCATACCGGCATCACGCCGTGCTTCTTCCAGGGCCGCTCCACACGCTTGCGTTCGGCCATCTCCAGCGCGCGGGCGATCACCGGGCGCGTCTCGCGCGGGTCGATGATGTCGTCGATCATCGCGTTGCCGGCGGGCACGTACGGGTCGATCAGCTTCTGGAAGTTGGCGACCAGCTCCGCGCGCTTGGCGTCGGGGTCGTCGGCCGCCTCGATCGCCTTGCGCATGACGATGTTCACGGCGCCCTCGGCGCCCATCACGCTGATCTCGGCCGTGGGCCACGCGACGATCAGGTCCGGCTCGTAGGCCTTGCCGTTCATCACGTAGTAGCCGGCGCCGTAGGCCTTGCGGATCACGACGGTGATCTTCGGGACGGTCGCGCGCGAGACCGCGTAGAGCATCTTCGCCCCGTGCCGGATGATCCCGGCCTGCTCGACCTTCGAGCCGACCATGAAGCCCGGCACGTCCTGCAGGAAGACGAGCGGGATGCCGAACGCGTCGCAGAGGTTCACGAAGCGGGCGGCCTTGTCGGCCGAGTCGTTCTCGAGGATCCCGCCGAGCTGCTTCGGCTGGCTCGCGACGATCCCGACCGGCCGCCCGTTCATCCGCGCGAAGCACGTGATGACGGTCTTCGCGAACTGCGGCTTCATGTCGAACCAGTAGCCGTCGTCCACGATCAGCTTGATCAGGTCGTACATGTCGTAGGGCTTGCGGTTCGACTCCGGGAGGACGTCGAGCAGCTCCTCGTCCATGCGGTCCACGGGGTCGCTCGTGGGCATCACCGGCGGCGGCTCCTCGCAGTGCGACGGGAAGAACGAGAGGTAGTCCTTGATCGCCTGGATGCACTCCTCGTCGTCGGCGCACTCGAGGTCGGCGACGCCCGACTTGCGGCAGTGCACCTTCGACCCGCCGAGCTCCTCCTGCGTGATGTCCTCGCCGGTCACGGCCTTCACGAGGTACGGCCCGGCGAGCGCCATCGAGCCGCGGCCCTTGACCATCGGGACGAAGTCGGCGAGGCCCGGGATGTAGGCGGTGCCCGCAGCGCACGGGCCCATCAGCGCCGCCACCTGCGGGATCACGCCGCTGGCGGTCACCTCCTCGCGAAACAGGTGCCCCGAGCCGGCGAACAGGGACCCGACGGCCTCCTGGATCCGCGCGCCCGCCGAGTCGAGCAGCCACACCATCGGCATGCGCTTCTGGAGCGCCATCTCGCGCAGCCGCGCGACCTTCAGCTCGCCGGTCATGCCCATCGAGCCGGCCATCACCGTGAAGTCGTAGGCGGCCACGGCCACCAGGCGGCCGTCCACGCGCCCGTAGCCCGTCACGACGCCGTCGGCCGGCGCCTCGACCCCCTCCATCGCGCGCTGCGAGAAGTGCGGCCGCCCGTGGATGCCGAGCTCGACGAAGGTGCCGTCGTCGATCAGCAGGGCGAGCCGCTCGCGCGCGGTCAGCTTGTCGCGCTCGTGCTGCTTGGCGATCTTCTCCTCGCCGCCGCCGAGCCTGATCCGCTCGCGCCGCTCGCGCAGGTCCTCGACCAGCGGCCGCAGGAGCGACCCCTCCGTCACCGTCCCTTCCACTGGGGCTCCCTCTTCTCGAAGAACGCGGTCACGCCCTCGACTGCGTCCTCGGTCGACAGCTCGATCGTCAGCTGCGACTGGAGGAACTCGAGCGCGTCCTGCAGCGCCATGTCCTGCTGGCGGAACATCGCGTCCTTGCCGAGGCGCATCACCACCGGCGACTTGGACGCGAGCTTGGCCGCCCACTCGCGGACCGTCGCGTCGAACTCGTCCGCGGGCACGACGCGGTTCACGATCCCCGCCTCCTTCGCCTCCTGGGCCGTCATCCGCTCGCCCAGGAGCAGCATCTCGTTGGCCGTCTTGCGCGGCACGTTGCGGTAGATCAGCGCCATGATCATGAACGGGAACAGGCCGAGGTTGATCTCGGGCGTGCCGAAGCCGGCCGTGTCCTTGGCGATGATCAGGTCGCAGGCGAGCGAGAGGCCGAGCGCGCCGGCCAGCACGTGCCCGTTGGCGGCCACGAGCGACGGCTTGCCCAGCTCGCCGATCAGCCGGAACAGCCGCACGAACTTCTCGGTCCCGAAGTGGCGGTGCACGAGCGGCGTGTCGGCGGCGAACTGCGCGACGTTCCCGCCCGAGCTGAAGACCTTCTCGTGCGTGGAGGTCAGGATCACGCAGCGGACGGCGTCGTCGTCGCGCGCCTCCTCGAACGCGGCGATCAAGTCGCTCAGCATCGCGTCGGAGAGCGAGTTGCGGGTGTCGGGGTCGTCGAGCGCGATGGTCGCGACCGAGTCCTCGACGGTGTAGCTGAGCTTCTCGTAGGTCATCGGTAAGTGGGACGTGCCACTCCCCACTCTGACGGATCACGCGCCGGAGCGTCGTGAAGCGGCTCCGCGCCACGTGATCTGTCCGACCGATAACGCGGGTATAGTGGCGCCCGCCGAATCGGTCGGACGCCCAGTCCGGACGATCGGGGGAACCACTGCCGGTTGCCGCACACCGGCCGGGGCGAATCGAGCACATCACCGTGCCCGTAGCGCACTGCGCGAGCCCGACAGCTCACCCCGAAGGCGCCAGGGAAGACAACCGAACCCGAATAGACGGCTACACGACCGAGGGGGTCGCTACATGCCTCGCTTCCGGATGCTCGTCCTGTGCACGCTCGTGGCGTGCCTGCTCAGCCCCGCCGCACCGGCTCTCGCCGGTCGCTCGGCCGAGGACCAGATGCTCGCCAAGATCAACTCGTACAGGGCGAATCACGGGCTGCCCAAGGTCCGGAAGTCGAAGAGCCTGACCCGCTCCGCGGAGCGCTACTCGTGGAAGCAGATGAACGCCGGCTACTTCGGGCACGCGAGCCGGATCCAGGCGAGCAGCAAGTACCGCCGGCTCGGGGAGATCCTCGCGTGGAGCTCCGGCACGTCGGCCCGCGTCAGCGCGACCTTCCGGATGTGGCTCAACTCCCCCGGGCACCGGGCGGTGATCGTGGACCGCGGCTTCCGCTACGTGGGCGCCGGACGCGCCTCCGGCAACTTCCGCGGCGGCAAGGCCACGATCTGGACCGTGCAGTTCGGCTCGCGCTAGCGGAGTCGCGCCAAGGCGCACCGCGCCGCCGGGTCGCGGGAAGTAGGAAGCGTCACTTCTCACTTTGCCGTAAGCTCGCGGCATGACCACCGCCGAGACCCTCAAGCCGGACCACGGCTCAAAGCGCCGTCACTTCATCTTCACCGACGAGCACGACCAGCTCCGCGACTCGATCCGCCGGTTCGCCGAGGCCGAGCTCGCGCCCCACGCCGACGAGTGGGAGGAGACCACCTTTCCCGACTGGGTCTTCCAGCGGATGGGCGAGCTCGGCTTCCTCGGGCTCTCCTACCCGGAGGAGTACGGCGGCCAGGGCGGCGACTACTTCTCGAACATCGTGCTGGCCGAGGAGATCGGCGCCGCGCGCTCGGGCGGGCTCGCGATGGGCATCGCGGTGCACACGGACATGGCCACGCCGCCGGTCCACCTGTTCGGCACCGAGGAGCAGAAGCAGCGCTACCTCGTGCCCTCGATCAAGGGCGAGCGGATCTCGTGCCTGGGGATCACCGAGCCGGACGCCGGCTCCGACGTCGCCGGCATCCGCACCCGCGCGGTGCGCGACGACGCCGCCGGCGAGTGGGTCATCAACGGCTCGAAGACCTACATCACCAACGGTCACCGGGCCGACTACATCGTGCTCGTCACGAAGACCGATCCCGATGCCGGCTACGACGGCTTCACGCTCTTCCTGGTCGACATGGACCTGCCCGGCGTCGTCCGTGAGAAGCGGCTCGAGAAGCTCGGCATGCACGCGTCCGACACGGCGCTGCTCGCGTTCAACGACGTGCGCGTGCCCGACGACGCGATCCTCGGCGAGGTCGGCAAGGGCTTCTACCACATCATGTGGGAGCTCCAGGGGGAGCGGCTGATCGGCGCGGCGGGGTGCGTCGCGGGGGCGCAGCGGGCGTTCGACAAGACGCGCGAGTACGCGCTCGAGCGCAAGGCGTTCGGCCGCGAGATCGGCCATTTCCAGGTGATCCGCCACAAGTTCGCCGAGATGGCGACCAAGATCGAGTCGGCGCGGCAGATGGTCTACACGACCGCGTGGCGCTTCAACAACGGCGAGTACCCCGTGCGCGAGATCTCGATGGCCAAGCTGCACGCCTCACGCGTGGCCGTGGAGGTGGCCGACGAGTGCATCCAGATCCACGGCGGCGCCGGCTACATGAAGGAGTACGGCATCGAGCGGGTCTGGCGCGACATGCGGCTGAACCGCATCGGCGCCGGCACCGACGAGATCATGCTGGACGTGATCGGCCGCTCGTACGGGCTCTAGGCCGGCCCGCGCAGCTCGTCGAGGACTCGGAGGAGGCCCTGCGTGTTCGCGCGGATCTCGTCAGCCATGTTCCGCATCGCCGTGGCCTGTGCGCGCATCACAGCGGCCTGCTCGCGCATCTCGGCCGCCTGATCGTCGAGTCGCCGGTCGATCACGCTAAGCGAGCGGTCGAACCGCGTGAGCAACTCGCGCATGAACTGGCGGAGGTCGTCGGGTTCGCCCATGGGGGAAGGATGGAGCTAGGCCGGGCCGCGCAGCTCGTCGAGCACGCGGAGGAGGCCCTCGGTGTTCGCGCGGATCTGCGCGCGCATGTCGCGTGTCTCCGCTGCCTGCTCGCGCATCGCTGCCGCCTGATCATCCAGCCGCCGGACGATGGCATCGGTGCGCCTGTCGGCGCGGGTGTTCATGTCACGCATGAACTGGCGGAGGTCGTCGGCTTCGGCCACGGGCTCATTGTTCCACGGCGCGCGTTACACGAGGGTGTCTTCTGCGTCGCGTTCGTGACGATTCCGCTGCGTGGGGGTTACAACCCCCCGCCCGTCCTACGCCGCCGGCGGCTCGTCCAGGACGAAGATCTCGAACCCGAACTCCGGTTCGAAGACGATCTGGCTGTGGTAGCCGACGACCTTGCGGCGGGTGATGCGCTCGACGGCGTCGATCGTCGAGTCGCGCATGACCTCCTGGAAGCGCAGCCGGTAGGTGCGCACGAGCTCGTGCTCGCCGTTCGCGATGAGCGTCTCCTCGTTGCGCGTGAGGCCGCCCTCCAGCACGCAGAAGATGTAGTTGTCGTTGATGAACGTCTTGGCCTTGGTCGGGCCGCGGCCGTAGAACTCCTTCTTGAGTCCGACCATTGCGTTCGAGACCTGGGCGTTGATGCTCTTGCCCGATTCGGCGTCGACGTCCTTGCGGTGCTCCTGGTCGGTGAGGACCCGAGATTCGTCCTGCGTCATGCTGCAAGTCTAAGTGCGCCTCTATCCAGACGTCCCGCGCCGCCGCACCCGGTCGATCGCCACCGACGCGGCGATCGTGCTCGCCGCGATCGTCTTCGCGCTGCTGGGAAACTGGGTCCACGACTCGGTGGACGAGCTGGCCGGGCTGGGTCAGGGGGTCCAGGACGCGGGCGAGTCGGTCCGGTCGGGATTCGGCACGGCCGCCGACGCCGTGGAGGACACGCCGGTGATCGGCGGTGACGTGGCGGGCGGGCTGCGCGACGCCGGCGGCACCACGGGCGGCAAGACCATCGAGGCCGGCCGCCAGGGCGAGGAGAGCGCTCACGACCTCGCGGACCTGCTCGGCTGGCTCACGTTCCTCATCCCGACCGCGCTCGTGCTGCAGCGGTTCCTGCCCGGGCGCGTGCGGGAGGTGCGGACCCTGACCGCCGCCTCGCGCGTGCTGACCGGCGCCGACGAGCCCGAGCGCCGGCGGCTGCTCGCCATGCGCGCGGCGTTCGCCCTGCCGTACGGGCAGCTCCTGCGCCACACGGACGACCCGCTCGGCGATCTGAAGGCCGAGCGCTACGACGCGCTGGTGCGCGCCGCGCTCGAGGACGCGGGGCTGCGGGCGTGAGCACGAGCTACGACAAGGGCGTGCCGGCGGCCGCCGCCGAGCGCAGGCCGCTTCCGCCGTTCGGGGAGGAGCACGAGCAGCTGCGCGAGTCGATCCGCCGCTTCATCGCCGCCGAGCTGCGGCCGCACTCGCAGAAGTGGGAGGACGAGCGCTGGTTCCCCAACGAGGTCTTCCACCGGATGGCCGAGCTCGGCTTCCTCGGGCTCAAGTACCCGGAGGAGTACGGCGGCGAGGGCGGCGACTACCTGCACGACGCCGTGCTGAGCGAGGAGCTGCCGCGGGCGGGCTCGGGTGGCCTGAGCGCCGGCATCGGCGCGCACATCGGCATCGCGACGCCGCCGATATGGAAGTTCGGAACCGAGGACCAGAAGCAGCGCTTCCTCGCGCCCGCGATCCGCGGCGAGAAGATCGCCGCGCTGGGGATCACCGAGCCCGACGCCGGCTCCGACGTCGCCGGCATCCGCACGATGGCCAGGCGCGTGGACGGCGGCTACGTCGTGAACGGCTCGAAGACGTTCATCACGAACGGCGTGCGCGCGGACTTCGTCGTCACCGCGGTGAAGACCACCCAGGAGGGGGGTCACCACGGGATCTCGTTCCTGATCCTCGAGAAGGACATGGAGGGCTACTCCGTCTCGCGCAAGCTGGAGAAGATGGGCTGGCACGCCTCCGACACCGGAGAGCTCGCGTTCAGCGACGTGTTCGTGCCCGAGGAGAACCTGCTCGGCGAGGAGAACCGCGGCTTCTACCTGATCATGGCCAACTTCCAGTGGGAGCGGCTGCTGATGGCGCTGGGCTCGGTCGGGTCGATGCAGGCGATGCTGGAGCGGACGATCGCCTACGCGACCGAGCGCAGCGCGTTCGGCCGCCCGATCGGAAAGCACCAGGTGATCCGCCACAAGATCGCGGAGATGGCGCTGAAGTACGAGACCGGCCGCGCGATGACCTACAACGCGCTACGCCTGTTCCACGAGGGCCACGACGCGGTGCAGGAGGTGACGATGGCCAAGCTCGCGACGCAGCGAGCGGCCTTCGAGGTGGCCGACGAGGCGCTGCAGATCCACGGCGGCGCGGGCTACATGAAGGAGTACGAGATCGAGCGGGCGGTGAGGGACACGCGCCTGGGTCCCATTGGCGGCGGGACCGACGAGATCATGAAGGAGATCTTGGGGAAGACCCTGGGGTTGTGAGCCCTAAGCCGCCCGGCTCACCCCGAGCATCGCCAGCGTGTTATGGACGGTCGCCTCGAAGGCCGACCAGCCCTCCTCCAGCGCGCCCCGCTGTGGCATCTCCACGACCACGCCCGCGTAGCGAAGATCGTCGGCCACCCTGTCGAGCAGGGTTCGCGCCTCGCTGAAGCGCATGTAGTCGGACAGCCCGTCGGTCGCAGGATCGTTCAGCCAGCGAATCACCTCGACGAAGGCATGGAGCAGCTGGGGCCAGTCGACGTGGACCGGCCAGCGATCGTCGGTGACGCCGAAGAGCGGCGCCCACGGCTCACGGTCGATCGAGTAGCTCTGCGCGCCCGCCACCGAGATCCCCTGCACGACACCCGCGGCCACCAGCGAGTTGAGCGCCTCCTGGACGTTGCGCTTCGAGAAACCGGCACCGCGTGCGATCGCTTGGATCGAAACCCGCGGAACCCCGATCGTGAGGAGAGTGCGCAGGACCTCCGCGCGCGCGCTCACGCCCAGGAGGTGCCGCAGGCGAAAGGCGAGCGCGATCGGGGCACGCGGGTCGGGCGTCTGCGACCTTCTGCTCGGAGGCGTGACGGGCTTCGCGAATCCGTGCCGCAGGAACGCGGGGTCGAGCGGAGCATCGCGTGACGACAGCCCGTGAAAGAGCAGCGCCGGCTCCGCGTCGGTGGACGGGACGCTCGCGTCGGGATCGCGACGCGCGCGCGGCTTGCGCTCCGCCACCCACGCCAGCGCCGCCCGGGCGAGGGCGTCTTCCCCGGGCGCGCGCGCGATGTTCCGCAGCCGCTGGACGCTGACCATGCGCTCGTTCACCAAGAGCCAATCGAGGACCTCTTCGAACAGCCGCGGATCGCGGCGCGCCACCTCGAGCGAAAAGACGAGCAGGGCCTCGGGGTCCATGGACCAGGGAGCCGGCCGGCGGGGACTGGCGAGCACGCCGAGCTGGGCCCACTGATCCCACGCGAAGTCGAGAGCGGCCTCGTTGACCAGCTCCCTAAGCGCGGTGATTCGCATCCTCGACTCCCAGCGCTCTGAGAACCTGCCGCAGCACGCGATCGAACCCCGGGGACGGGTCGTGACTGCGCGCCCAGCGCGCGGCCTCCTGAAGCTCGACCGGGGTCGGATCGAGTGCCCGCAGGTCGGCCTCGTGCCGGCCGGGTCCCTGGTCCACGGTTGCGTAGAGCTTGAAGTGGATCTGGTCGAACCGTGACGCGAAGTGAACCGTCAGGGAGGAGCCGTAGGGGCGACTCACCACGCGTCGCATGAAGCCGTCGGGTAGTCCGAGGTCGAGCAGGCTCGTGGGACCGGGATTCAGCCAGTCGGTGGGCATCGAGAAATCCCGGCCGACCAGCTCACGAGCCGCGGCCAGACCCGGCGGCAGAGGGTCGGCACCCGTCAGTCCCGAGGCGCCGGCGAGCGCGAGCACGTCCACGTCCGCCGTAGGCCGATCGATCAAGCCCAGCGCCTGGAGTGCGGATCCGCCGATCACCACCAGCTCGTATCGCTCACCGCGCGCCGTCAGCTGCTCCGCCAACGCCGCGAGCACGCGATCCGCGGTCGCTTTGTCTGAGATGATGTTCATCGCATTACGAGATGATATACATCTCACCTCGGTCAAAGAGGGGTGCGGCTTGACTGCAAGCCGCGCGCCGGTACTCTCCCGCCGCAACTTCGTCCCCCGGCAGGGGTCTAGCGGAGGACACTCGAAACGGGGAGGCGTTATGCGGGGCAGGGGGCTGGTCGTATTCGTCGCAGTGATCGTCGCGGCCGTGATGGCCGCGCCCGCGAGCGCCGAGCCGACGCGGGTCGACCGGATCCCCGGTGACGTGATCGAGGGCCCGCGCCTAGCCGGCGACAGCGTGTTCTACGGCGAGGTCGGCAGGCACCGGATCGCGCTGCGGCTGTCGTCCTCGATCGCCAGGCGCAAGCTGACCGACCTCTCGCCCCCGCCGTCGCCGCCGGACGAGGAGGAGGAGTCGCCGGGCGACTACGTGGAGTACTCCTCGAACATCGAGGCCTCGGCCGACTGGCTGGCGTACAAGGACGTCGTCAGCTCCGGCAACGCCCGCTACCAGCAGGGCATGTCGCGGCTGACCCTGCTCGGCGGCACCCTGACCGGCGCCTTCGGCCAGACCGAGGCCTGCACCAACAGCAACTACTACGGGCCCGCCGCGGCGGCGCTCGACGTGGACGGCGCGCGTGAGGCCTCGAGCAACTGCGACGGCAGCGTCGTGATCCGCGACCGCAGCGGCGCGTCCGCCGACACGACCGTCAGCGCCGGAGGCACGCTCGCGATCGCCGACCTCGATCTCGCCGGCCGCTACCTCGCCTACAACGCCTACCCGATCACCCCGTTCGGCCAGTCGCAGACGGTCACGGTCGTGCACGACTGGGTCTCGAACACCAAGGTCTACGAGGTGCCGCGCGCGGCGAGCTTCGACGTCCAGGACGACGGGACGCTCGCCGTCTCGACCGGGCAGATCGACGACCTCGACTGCAGCGACGGCAAGCTCGCCTGGTACTCCGTCGCCCAGCCGACCGAGCACGTCCTGCCGGTCAAGCCATGCACGAACGAGGTGCGGATCGCCGGCGGCCGGATCGCCGTGGTCGCGGCCGGGTCGGACGACACGGAGCGCATGGCCGCGCTCGTCGGGCTCGACGGCGCGCGCAGCGACGTGGCGCGCCTCGGCACCGGGCTGCGGCGCGGCGGGCTGGACTTCGACGGCGAGCGCGTGGCATACGCGCTCGGCAACTGCCTCGGCGGCGCGGACCTGTTCACCGCACCGGCCGCGTCGCCCGTGCTGCGCGACGAGCCGGTCGCCTGCCCCGTCGGCAAGCTCCCGAAGAAGGACTCGCTCGGCCCGAAGGACAAGCGGGCGTTCGTGAACGTGAGCTGCCCGCGCGGCTGCAAGGGCCGCATCGACGTGACCGCGAAGATCGGCGGGAAGACGAAGCGCATCGGGGGCCTGACGATGACCATCGCGCCGGAGGACCTCTGCCTCGAGAAGATCCACCGCGTGTCGATCACGTCGAGCGCGCGCGCGTTGCTCCGCCGGCGCGGGTCGCTGCTCGGCCGGGTGACGGTCACGACCTCGGACCGCAACGGCGCGCCGCGCGTGACGAGCCGGGGCTTCCGCCTGACCGCGGCGAGCAAGAACCGCGGCACCCCGCCGGGAGACTGCTGGGTCTGATCAGCCCGTAGCCGCCAGCCCACGCGCGCGCTCGGCGAGGTGCGCCACGCCGAGCCGGTCGAGCCGGTCGGCCGCCTCCTCCAGCAGCTCGCGCGAGCGCGCGGTGTCGGACTCGGCCAGCCGCTGCCCAGCGAGCAGCCGCGAGCGCGCGGCCTCGAGCGGGCGGTCGAGCTCCGACCAGGCGGCCTCGGAGTCGGCCAGGAGGCGCGCGCCCTCCTCCGCATCCGCATCGGTGACGCCCCGCGCCTCGAGGGCCGCCGCGCGCCCGATCGGGTAGTGCAGCCGCTCCGACAGCTCCGTCGCCTCGGCCGCCGCCTCGCGCGCGGCATCGGCGCGCCCGGCCTGGGCGAGAACCACCGCGCGCGTGGCCGTCGCCTGGATCGACTGCGCGATCAGCCCGGCCCGCTCGCACACGTCCACGGCCCGGTCGAGCGCGGCGATCGAGCCGTTCACGTCCTCGCCGTCGCGCAGCGCGATCGCCAGGCCGTACAGCGACTGGAACGCGAGCTCCGACCAGCCGACCTGCTCCGCCAGCTCGTGGGCGCGCCGGTACTGCTCGGCGGCGGCGGCCAGGTCGCCCTCGCGCCAGCGCTGCAGCCCGCGCAGCGCGTACGGCAGGCACAGCTTGCCGACCAGGCCCTCGCGCTCGGCCAGCCGCGCGCTCGCGTCCGTGGACGACGCGAGCTGGTCCCAGTCGCCGCGGTAGGCGGCGAGCTGGGCGAGCGACGCGTGCAGCTCCACCTGGTTCGGCAGGTCGCCCACCTGCTCGGCGAGCGCCAGCGCCTCGCCGTAGGCCTCCTGCGCCCCGGCGGCGTCGGCCTCCGAGACCTCCAGGTGTCGCCCTAGCGCGAGCAGAGCCAGGATCGTCTCGCCGTGGTCGGACCCGCGCGCCAGCTCGACCGACCGCTCCAGGTTCGTACGCGCCTTCTCGTTGTCGCCGATCCGCCCGAACACGCGTCCGAAGATCCCGTGCGCGCGGCTGGCGGCGCGCGTCTCCCCCAGCCGCTCGGCCAGCCGCAGCGCCTTCTCGGACGCGTAGATCGCGAGCATGTTGTCGCCGGTGTGGAGGTAGAGCCAGGCCGCCTCCTCGTAGAGCCTGACGAGCTCCAGCCGCGGCGGGCCGTCCTTCAGGAGGTTGATCCCCTTCTGGTAGTGCTCGATCGCGCTGCGGCGCTCGCCCTTGTGCGACTGCGCGGCGCCGATCTTGCGGTGGAGGTCGGCGACCCGCTCGAGGTCCTCCTCACCGCGGTGGTACTCGAGGCAGAGGTCCCACACCTCGATCGCCTCGTCCACGCGGCCCACGCGCAGGGAGACGTCGCCGAGCTTCTCGCCGATCCGCGCTCCGAGGCCCGGGTCGCCGCCGTCGGCGAGCACGCGCGCCCGGCGGTAGTGCGCCGCCGACTCCTGGTTCGAGTAGAGCAGCGCCGCGGCGTCGCCGGCCTCCTCGAGGAAGCGCAGCGCGCGCTCGCGGATCGGGCCGAGCGCGTCCCCGTCGAGGCCGGCCTCGCGGCCCAGCTCGGCGGCGCGGCCGTAGTGCTCGGCGAGCAGGGACACGACCTCGTCGGTCCGGTCGCCCGCCCGCTCCTCGAGGAAGCGCCCGACCTCGAAGTGCTTGCGCGAGCGCACCCCGCGCGGGAGCATCCCGTACGCGACGTCGCGGATCAGCACGTGCTTGAACGCGAACTCGCGCTCGCCCTCCAGGCTGCGCTCGCTGCCGGGCGCGAGGATGTCCTTCTCCTGCAGCGCGAGCAGCGCGCGCTCGAGGTCCTGCCCCTCCTCGGCGGCGAGCGTGGCGAGCGACGACGCCCAGAACGTGCGGCCCACGACCGCGGCCTGCTGCACGAGCCGCCGCTCGAACGGCTCGAGCGCGTCGAGCCGCGCCGCCAGCACCGACTGCACGCTGTCGGGCAGGTCGGCCGCGCCGGCGCCCTCCTCCGCGATCCGCCGGACCATCTCCTCGGCGAACAGCGGGTTGCCGCCGGAGCGCTCGGCCACCGCGGGGATCACCTCGGCGCCGGACCCGTTCGCGCTCCCGAGCAGCGCCGTCACGAGCTCGCGCGTGTCCTCCACGGTCAGCGGCTCCAGGAAGAGCTGGGTGGCGTTGCGGCGCCCTCCACCCCAGGTCGGCCGGCGCTCGAGCAGCTCGCCGCGCGTGAGGCACACCAGCATCAGCGGTGCGCGCACCCACTGCGCGAGGTGCTCGATCGCGTCGAGCATGCCCTCGTCGGCCCAGTGGATGTCCTCGAACGCGAGCACCAGCGGCCGCTGCTGCGCCGAGCGCTCGATCTTGGAGCGCAGCGCGGAGAACAGCTCGTCGCGCATCCGCTCCGGGTCGTCGGAGTCGAGCGTCGCGGCCACCTCGCCCGGCACGTCGAGGCCGAGCGAGCGCGCGATCACCGCCGCGCGGCGCTCGGCGGCCTCGGCCGGCTCGTCCTCGGTCACGGCGTCGACCAGCTTGCGCCAGGCGGTCTCCGCGCTGTCGGTCTCGAGGATCCCGCACTCGGCCCGGACCACCTCGCTCAGCGCCCAGTAGACGACGCCCGAGCCGTACGGCAGGCTGCGGCCGGTCCGCAGCGCCGGAGCGTCGTCGCGGTCGCACACGCGCCGCTCGAACTCGCGCAGCAGGCGCGACTTGCCGACGCCGGCCTCGCCGATCAGCGTGACGAGCGCGGGCCGGCGCTCTGCCACCACCCGGTCGTAGAGCGAGACGAGCATGCCGATCTCGTAGTCGCGCCCCACGAGCGGCGCCTCGGTGCCGGACTCGGCGCGGCCGACCGCCTGCTCGGCGGCGGTCCCGAGCGCACGCCAAGCGGGGACCGGCTCCGACTTGCCCTTGAGCTCGAGCGGCTCGAGGCGCTCGTAGCGGATCGCCGCCGAGGTGGCGCGGAACGTGCGCTCGCCCACCACGACGGTCCCCGGCACCGCGGCCGACTGGAGCCGCGAGGCGACGTTCACGGTGTCGCCCACCACGGTGTAGTCGTCGCCCACCGCGCCCGCCAGCACCTCGCCGGTGTTGAGCCCCACGCGCAGCGCGAACGTGACCCCGTCCGGCAGGCCGGCGTTGACCTCACCCATCGCGTCCTGCATCCCGAGCGCGGCGCGCACCGCACGCTCGGCGTCGTCCTCGTGCGCCACCGGCGCGCCGAACAGCGCCATCACGTTGTCGCCGATGTACTTGTCGACCGTGCCGCCGTAGCGGCGGACCTCGTCCGCGAGCCGCTTGAGCGCGCGGTCCACGAGCGCCTTCACGGCCTCGGGGTCCATCCGCTCCGAGACCGCCGTGTAGCCGGACAGGTCCGCGAACAGGACCGTCACCTGGCGGCGCTCCTCGGGCGGCGGCTCGGGACGGGCGGCGGCGCCCGGCGGCAGGCCTAGGCCGGACGCGGGGGCCGGTGCGGGCGGGCCCGGCGGCGCGGGCGCTCCGGCGGCGGGGGCCGCGAGCTGGCTGCCGCAGTTCATGCAGAACTTCGCCTCGGCGGGGTTGACCGTCCCGCACACCGGGCACGCGCGCGGCAGCGAGTTGCCGCAGTTCATGCAGAACTTGGCGCCGAGGGGATTCTCAGTCCCGCAGTTCGCGCACGTGATGCCCCCCATGTGGCGAAAATACAGCCGATGCAGGCCGGGGCCAAGCCGTGAGCGGGAACGACCGCATCGAGCTGACGCGCGCGTGGATCGCCGCGCTCAACCGGGGCGACGGCGAGCGGCTCGTGGCCATGACGCACGAGGACGTGACGCTCGTGCCGATGCTGGGCGAGTTCCTGGGCTCTCCCTTCCGCGGGCACGAAGGGCTGCGGGCCTGGCTGCACGAGCGAGAGGACGTCTGGTCCGGCCTGCACGCGCAGGAGATCGAGATGCGCGAGGAGGGGGACGCGGTGGTCGGGACCGGCGTGCTCCGCGGCTCCGCGCACTCGTCCGGCGTGGCGCTCGAGCAGCCGGTTGTGGGCGTGCTGAGGTTCCGCGGCGACCGGGCCGTGTGGATCGGCTTCTTCCGCACGGAGGAGGACGCCCTCGCCGCGGCCGGCCTGACGGGCGGTGGCCAGCCCGGCTTCCGGTAGTTTTGCGCCACATGGCGTCGAATGCCGTCCTGATCACGGGGTGCTCCACGGGGATCGGGCGAGCGACCGCGCAGTACCTCGCCGAGCGCGGCCTGACGGTCTACGCGACCGCCCGCCGGCTCGAGTCGATCGAGGACCTCGAGGCGCGCGGCTGCCGGCTGCTCCAGCTCGACGTGACCGACGAGAGCTCGATGCAGAGCGCGGTGGCGGAGGTCGTGGAGCGCGAGGGTGCCGTGGGGGCGCTCGTGAACAACGCCGGCTACAGCCTCTCGGGCGCGATCGAGTCCGTGTCGATGGACGAGGTGCGCCGGCAGTTCGAGACGAACGTCCTCGGCCTGATACGCATGTGCCAGCTCGTGCTGCCCGGCATGCGCGAGCAGCGACGCGGCCGGATCGTGAACGTCAGCTCGATGGGCGGGAGGCTCACCTTCCCGGGGGGCGGCATCTACCACGCGACCAAGCACGCGGTCGAGGGGCTCTCGGACGTGCTGCGCTTCGAGGCCAGCGGCTTCGGCGTCGACGTCGTGATCATCGAGCCCGGCCTGATCAAGACGGAGTTCGGCAACGCCGCGGTGGGCGCGCTCGGCCGCGCGACCGAGAGCGACGGGCCGTACTCGGAGTTCAACAACGCCGTGGCCGCCACCACGGCGAGCGCGTACGAGGGGCCCGCGGCGCGCATGGCGGCCCCGCCCGAGGCCGTGGCGCGCGCGATCCACAGGGCGATCGCGAAGAAGCGCCCCAAGCCGCGCTACGTGATCACGGCCGGCGCGCGCGTGATGCTGGGGATGCACGCCCTGCTGCCCGACCGCGGCTGGGACGCCGTGATGGCGTCCCGCTTCCCGCGCCCGCGCTAGAGCGATGCCGAGCGTCCTCCTCGACCGCGTGCTGCAGGTCTACGAGGCGCTGAACCGCGACGACCTCGACTCGATCGTCCCCTACGTCCACCCGCACGTGGAGTGGCACACCGGCGGCCTGCTCCCGCAGCTCGAGCCGGTCGAGCACGGCGTGGAGGGCATGCGCAGGTGGTGGAGCGCCGTCAAGGAGCCGTGGGAGTCGTTCGGCATCGGCCTCGAGCGCCACCTAGAGGCGGAGAACACGGTGACCACCTGGATCGCCTTCGACGCGGTCGCCGCCGGCAGCGGCGTCGAGGTCGCACTGGGGCTCGCCCACGTCTTCGAGTTCGAGGGCGGCCAGATCCGCCGCCACCGGACCTACGTCTGCTTCGAGGAGGCCATGAGGAACGTCCGCGCCGCCGCGACGCGCTAACGGCGACGCGCTAGCGGCGCTTTTTCTTCGCCGGCAGCACGCGCAGCTTCACGACCGACTTGCCGAGCCCGGGCTTCGACGCGCTCGCGCGCTTGAGGCCGCCATGCCTGTGGAGCACGGTGAAGCGGACGATCCCGTCTGCGCCGGTGCGTGCCTTGCGGCCGCCGAAGCGGATCACGGCGCCGGCCACGCGCGCCTTCGGGCCGCTGCCCGTGAGCACCTTGAAGCGGAACCGCACGCGCTTGCCCGCGCGCACCCGCTTCGGGCTCCCCGACAGGCGCAGCGTGGAGGGCCCGGGCGGCCGAGCCGGGCCGCTGCCGTCCGACGGCGGGCCCGGGCCGGGGCCCTGGCCGGGCGGGGCGCCGGGCGGCGGCGCCGGCTCGGGGCGGGCGCCGAGCGTGATCGGGTTCGACAGCGCGTCGACCGCGGTCCCGCGCATCACCTGGATCCGGTAGTCGCCCTCGCCGATCGACGAGAACGAGAAGGTGAACGCTCCTCCGGCCATCACGACCGGCACCGTGAGGAACGGCACCCCGTCGCGGAGCACGACGAGCGTCCGCGGCTGGACGGTCGTCACGCCGCCGATCACCTGTGCCTCGAAGGTCGCCGAGTCGCCGTCGAGCCGGTCGCCCATCATGGCGGTCCGCTCACCCGAGCGGGCGGTCAGGCGCAGGTCTGGGCTCTGGTGGCCGAAGAGCTTCACGTACGCGTGCCCGGCCTCCACGCCCTGCTGGATCCCCTCCTCCGAGAGCTCCGGCGCGTACACGACCGTCGTGCCGATGCCGATCGGCGACTGCGTCACCCCGCCGGGGGTGCGGCCCGCGTTGTGCGAGTCGCTCACGGCCACCCCGGTCACCCGGTAGCCCTCGCGCCGCAGCCGGTCGAACTCCTCGATCGCCGCCGGCGTGAACGGGTTCGGGCCGGGCTCGTTCCCCGTCGAGCCGGGCGTGCCCGCGGGGCCGGTGTGCACCTCGTAGGCGTCGACCTTGCGCCAGTCGGTCTCGGCGTCCGCGTAGTCCCACGGGCAGCCGCGGCAGAGCCCCTGGAACACCGGCACCTCGGACGGGAAGATCGTCGGGTGGTTCACCTGGGTGAACCCGCCGGTCGCGTGCGCGCGGTCGAAGATGTGCTGCGGCGTGCGCGCGGCCGTGAAGAGGGTCAGGGCGCCGTTCGGGCCGACCGCGTAGATCGGGCCGGTGCGGTAGTCGACGTTGTTGGGCGTCGCGTGCGCGTTCGTGTGGCCGCGGTAGGTGATCGTCTCGCTGCTGCGCACGATCAGCTTGCCGGGATACTGCCCCTGGTAGCGCCCGATCTCGCCCCACTGCGCGCCGCCGACGTAGTCGGACAGCGTGATGAAGTCGAGCCCGGCGCCGTCGGGCGGGGCGCCGAAGGCGTAGCCGAAGACCTCGCTCATCAGCGCATCGCCCAGCGCCGAGTGCTCGGCGTGCACGTGCAGGTCGCCCGCGTACCAGCCCGGCTCCGAGCGCGCCGGCCGGGAGTCGTACGGCGCCGGACGGTAGGGCTCGTCGGCGAAGGCCGGGTCGGAGCGCAGCTCCACCTCCACGCGCCAGCCGACCTTCCCGTCGCTGTCGCCCTCGTCCTGCGAGGCCACCGCCGCCACGCCCAGCTCCGCCGCCCACTGCCCGGGCTCGATCGGCCCCGGCTTGAACGCGCGCGTGGTCTTGCCGGGCACGTGCTTGCGCCGGTCGGCCTCGCTCGAGAAGCCCTCCGCGGTGAGCGTCACGTCCGGGTGGCTCGATCCGCCCCAGCCGCGGAACTCGCCGAGTCCCCAGGGCACGTCGGTCCGCTCGCGCGGCTCGTACAGGCCGAGGTCGAGCGTGTGCCGGATCTGCGCGTTGGTCGGCGACTCGGGCTGGTCGAAGCAGTACTTCACGCGCACCTGCGTCGTCCCCGCGGGCACGTCGAACGGGACCATCACGTAGCTGCCCTCGAGACCGCTGTCGAACGAGCCGACGATCGACTGGGTCGGCTTGATCGCGTCGCCGCCGCAGTTCGTGGGCGGCGCGGCGCTCGCGGAGCACGGCAGAGCCAGCGCCAGCGCGACCCCTATGAGGATCCTCCACCCGATCGGGCGAGGGTACCGCCGGTCGGGCCGCGCGGCGCTACGTCATAGTTGCCGCCTCGAAAACGGCACAAGGAGATTCACCAGTGGGAGTACTCGACGGAAAGTCGGCCATCGTCACGGGCTCGGCGCGCGGCATCGGCCGCGCGACGGCGGAACTGCTCGCCGAGCAGGGCGCGCAGGTCCTGATCAACGACCTCGACGGAGACGTCGCCGAGCAGGCGGCGGGTGAGATCGACGGCGAGACCACCGTCTTCGCGGGCGACCTGACCGCCGACGGCGTGCCGGACCAGCTCGTCCAGAAGGCCGTCGACGAGTTCGGCAAGATCGACATCATCGTCAACAACGCGGGCTACACCAGGGACGGCCCGATCCACAAGATGACGGACGACCAGTTCCGGGCGATGCTCGACATCCACAACGTGGTCCCGTTCAAGGTCCTCCGCGCCGCCGCCCCGCACCTGCGCGAGCCGGCCAAGAAGGAGCGCGAGGAGGGCCGCGAGGTCTTCCGCAAGGTCGTGAACATCTCGTCGGTGTCCGGCACCATGGGCAACGCCGGGCAGGTGAACTACTCGTCGGGCAAGTCCGGCGTCGTCGGCCTGACCAAGACGCTCGCCAAGGAGTGGGGCCAGTTCAAGATCAACGTGAACGCCGTCGCGTTCGGGTTCGTCGAGACGCGCCTCACCGCCGCCAAGGAGGAGGCCGGCACGTTCCAGAAGGAGGGCCAGGAGATCCAGCTCGGCATCCCCGAGCAGCTCCGCCAGATGGCGGCGATGATCATCCCGCTCGGCCGCCCGGCCACGCCCGAGGAGGCCGCCGGCGGCGTGTTCTTCCTCTGCTCGCCGTGGTCGAACTACGTGCACGGTCAGGTGCTGAACGTGACGGGCGGGCAGTTCTCCGGGATGTACACCTAGGGCGGAGCCGCGCGAGGCACCAGGACCCGCGCGAGCACATGGACGAACCCCTCCGGGTCGGCCGCGGCGTAGCGATCCCGCTGGCGGAGATCGAGCTTCGCGCGAGCCGCTCGTCCGGCCCGGGGGGCCAGCACGCGAACGTGACCGCCTCGCGCATCGAGGCGGTGTTCGACGTGGGAGCCTCCGCCGCCCTCAGCGACGAGCAGAAGCGGCGGGTGATGGCGCGCTGCGGGCCGCGCGTGACGGCGGTGGCGCAGGACTCGCGCTCGCAGGCGCGCAACCGCGAGCTGGCGCTCGAGCGGCTGCGCGGGCGGCTGTCGGCCGCCCTCGTGGTGCCGCGCGCGCGGCGGGCCACGAGGCCGTCGCGCGGCGCCAAGCAGCGGCGGCTCGAGGGGAAGCGCCAGCGCGGTGAGATCAAGCGCGCGCGGCGCCGGCCGGAGGCGGACTAGCGATCCCCAATCGAGGGGTTTTCGCATGCTCTGCGGGGTTCGAAGCCACCGTTCTGGCGTATTGACACCCCCTGTCCCGGGGACATAGCGTCGGGGCGCGCGGGGCGGCCTACCGTTCCGGGCCGCCCCGCCCAAAGCTCCGCTCACGCGGCGATGGCGAGTCAGGCGGCCGCGAACTCGCGCTCGAGGTTCTCGAACTCGCGCCGCAGCGACTCGTACTGCGACTCGAACAGCTCGTCCGGCATGTCCGGCGCCTGGAACATCGTGAACGAGTACGCGCTGCGCCCGCCCGGCAGCTCGACCACGCGCGTCGGGAACACGCCCATCTGCTCCTCCGACGGTCCCGCGTACATGTCCACGACGCCGGTGCGCTCGTCCGCGCGGATCTCGAACAGGAACTCGCCGAGCCCGTTGCGCACGACGTGCCGGCCGTCCACGACCTCCACCTCGCGTGCGAACTCCGTGGCCCAGCGCGGCAGGTTGCGGATGTCGGACATGTAGCCGAAGACCCGCTCCTTCGGGGCGGGGAAGACGGCGGTGACGGTACGTGACCTCATAGGGACTGGACCTCCTCCAGGAATCGATGGAACCTGGCGACCTCGCGGGCGGTGAGCCGCTCCTCGACGAGCTCCTCGATCTCGCGCACCACGCGCGCCGCCACCGGGCGGAACGCGCGCGAGCGCTCGGTCAGGAACACGAGCGAGGCGCGGCCGTCGGCCGGGTCGGGCGCGCGGCTCACGAGCCCGTCGCGCTCGAGCAGGCGGACCATCGTGGTCATCGTCTGCTTGCTGAGGCCCGCGCGCCGCGCGAGCTCCCCCATCCGCAGCCCGTCCTCCTCGAAGAGCGGGACGAGGATCGACCCGTAGCTGGGCCTCACCTCGGCGTAGCCCTCGCGGCGAAAGCGCAGGGCGAGGAGCTCGTTCCAGCGCTGCGACGCCTTCGCGAGCCGGAAGCCGAGGTTGCCGCGGTCGAGCGAGCCGCCGGCCTCCGCCGGGCGCCCCGCCGTCGCTTGCGACTGCCTCCCCGCTCCCACCCGCGAGTGCCTCCGCACCGCCCCCTTCGTGTCCCGGTCGGCCACCATTAGTCCTATATCGTACTAATTTCACGGCAGGATGCAAGCGGGGTCACTTGCGTCCTCTATAGGGACGGAAGTGACCCCGGTCGCTTTGCGCGGGGCGTGGAGCGGCTCCCCCGGGACTAGCCGTCCGGCTTCGGCCGCCGCTCCTCGGCGAGCGGCTTGCCGGTCTCGGCGTCGGCCAAGCCGGGCGGCGGCCACGGCCCGAACCAGTTGTCGCGCGCGCCGTCCAGCGTGATCACCGCGCCTGAGTAGTAGTCGCCCGCCGGCGAGGCGAGGTACGCGACGAGCCACGCGTGCTCCTCCGGCCGTCCGAGCCGCTGGAGCGGGACCGTGCGCGCCACCCCCTCGGCGACCGGCTTCGGGTACTTCTGGATCGCCTCGGTCTCGAAGTGCCCGGCGGCTAGTGCGGTCAGCCGGATGTCGTGCCGCGCCCACTCGATCGACAGCACGCGCGTGAGGTTCTCGACCGCGGCCCGCGCGGCGGAGCTGTGCGCCATGCCGGGCAGCCCGTGGTGCGGCGAGAGCGTCACCGAGATCACCTTGCCGCCGCGCTCCTGCGGGATGAACGCCTTCGTGGCGACGGCGTGCGTCATCAGCCAGGTCCCGATCAGGTTCAGCCGCACGACGGTCTCGAACCCCTTCAGCGAGATGTCCTCCGCGGGCGTCATGTACTGGCCGCCCGCGTTGTTGACCAGCGTGTCGATCCGGCCGTGCCGTGCGAGCACGTCGTCGACCAGCGCGTGCACCTGGTCCTCCTCGCGGATGTCGCACACCGCCGACGAGCAGCGCCCGCCCTCGCACAGCGACACGGTCTCCTCGAGCGGCTCCGCGCGCCTGCCCGCCACGATCACGTGCGCACCGAGCGCAGTGAGCTCCACCGCGGTCGCGCGGCCGAGACCGGTCCCGCCGCCGGTGACGAGGATGACCTGCCCGTCGAGCAGGCCGGGGGCGAAGATGCGTGAAGGCACGGGCGCGGGCAGGTTAACCTGCGCCGCGCATGGCGGACCTTCCGATCTGGCCGAGCGGCATCGCGCGCCTGAGCGACGGCATCCTCGAGGTCACGACCGGCGACGGCATCCGCGTCGCGACGCGCGACGTCACGGCGGTCGGGACGAAGCCGCCGCGCGCCGGGCGCCTGTCGCTGACGCTGGAGTACCGCGCCGGCCTGGACAACGCGAAGACGAGCTACTGGGTCGAGCCCGAGAACGAAGCGGCGCTGCACGAGCTCGTAGCCGCCGTCCGGAGCGAAGCGGGCATCTGATGCCGAGCGCCGCCGAGCCGAAGCCAGCCGAGCTGCCGCTGCGCGGCGGCAGCCCCGACGCCAAGGTGAAGGTCACGCCGCTCCTGGCCGCGCGCAGCGAGTGGCCGGAGGCCTGGCAGCACCGCGAGGAGGGACGGCTGGCGGGCGCGCACGCGTTCGGCTTCGGCGACCGCGAGTCCGACCGCGTGGAGATCCCGATCCCCGCCTTCCTCGTGGAGCACCCGGGCGCCGGGCCGATCCTGGTCGACACCGGCCTGCACCCGTCGGTGGCGGTCGACAAGAAGCAGAACGTCGGGCGGCTGCTGGCCGCCACCACGGCGAAGCCCTGGCGGATGGAGCCGTCGCAGGCGCTCCCCGACCAGCTCCGCGAGCGCGGCATCGAGCCCTCCGACGTGCGGCTGATCGTGATGACCCACCTGCACCTCGACCACGCGAGCGGCATGGTCCAGTTCCCCGAGGCGACCTTCGTCATCAGCCGCCAGGAGTGGGAGCGGGCGAACGAGCAGCGGGCGGTCACGAGCGGCTACGTCACGAGCCACTTCGACCACGCCTTCGACTACCGGCTGCTCGACTTCGACGGCCCCGACGTCGGCTCGTTCGCCGGCTTCGGCCGCTCGTTCGACCTGCTCGGCGACGGCAGCGTGCGCGTGGCGTTCACCCCCGGCCACACGATGGGCCACATGTCGGTGATCCTGCGGTCGAGCGAGCGCGAGGTGCTCCTCACCGGCGACGCCGCGTACACCCGCCACGCGATCGAGACCGGCCACCGGCCGTACCTGATGCAGGACGAGCACCTCTTCGCGCGCTCCCTCCGAGAGATCCAGCGCTACGTCGAGCAGACGCCGAGCGCGCTCGTGATCCCCGGTCACGAGATGGCGGCGTTCGAGGAGGCGCGGAAGGTGCTCGGCGGGAGCTAGCGCGCCGGCGTGCGGCCGGCAACGCCGCGGGCTGCCTGGCGCGCCTCGCGCGCGGCGCGGCGGGCGCCCTGGATCGCGTTGCGGCGACCGCCGCGCAGGCCGTAGAACAGCTTCTGCGTGCGCTCGAAGATCGCGTCGGCCGCGGCCTGCGACTGCTCCTTCGTGGGCGACTCGATGATGGCGCCGAACGAGATCGGGTCGCCGTACTGCACGGTGACCTTGGGGAAGCGCAGCTTCTTCCAGTTGCGGACGGCCTCCGAGCCGGCGATCGCCGCCGGCACCACGACCGCGCCGGTCTGGAGCGCGAGCCGCCCGATGCCAGGCTTGGCCTGCTGGAGCTCGCCGGTGCGCGAGCGCCCGCCCTCCGCGTACATGACGATCACCTTGCCGCGCGAGAGCAGCGAGTGGGCGGTCTTGAACATCTCCTCGTCCCGGTGGCCGCGGCGCACCGGGAACACGCCGCCGTGCGTGTAGATGAACTGCAGCGGCGGCTTGAAGAGCTGCGACTTGGCCACGAAGTGGACCTTCCGCCGCATGTAGACCGAGACGAGAAAGTGGTCCATGAACGAGAAGTGATTCGGCGCGACGATCACCGGGCCCTCGGCCGGGATCTTGTGCGAGTCGATGCAGCGCGTGCGGAAGAACAGCAGCAGGATCGGCGTGAGCACCAGGCGGACGACCTCGTACATGAGGTCCGGGTCGCGCGTGCGGGTGCGCTCGTGGAAGCGCGTGAAGTACTCGGCCGGCCGCTCGTCCTTGTAGACCTGCGGCTTCATCGGGGCTAGATCCGTCTGTTCGGAAGGCATGAGGTGGAGATAGCTACCCAGCGCTTGGGCGGACGTTACCCGCCGTCGCCGTCCGGGGAAACCCAGGCGCGCGATCGCTCCAGCGCGCGGCGCCAGTCGGAGAGCAGCGTCTCGCGCTCGTCCTCGGACATGCGCGGCTCGTAGCGCGCGGCCTCGCGCCACATCGCCCGGGTGCCGGCCTCGTCCCACAGACCGGTGGCCACGCCCGCCAGATAGGCGGCGCCGAGCGCCGTCGTCTCCGGGATCTCGGGCACCACGACCGGCACGCCGAGCATGTCCGCCTGGAACTGCATGAGCCAGCCGTTGACGGCGGCGCCGCCGTCGGCGCGCAGCTCCGCGAGCGGCTCGCTGGAGGTGGCCTCGATCGCGCGCACGGCGTCGACGGTCTGGTACGCGATCGCCTCGAGCGCCGCGCGCGCGAGGTGGGCGCGGCCGGTACCGCGGGTGAGGCCGACGATCGTGCCGCGCGCGTACGGGTCCCAGTGCGGGGAGCCGAGCCCGGTCAGGGCCGGCACGAAGTAGACGCCGTCGTTCGAGTCGAGCGACTGCGCCAGCGCCTCCGTCTCGGCGGCGGCCTCGATGATCCCCAGGCCGTCGCGCAGCCACTGCACCGCGGCGCCGGTCACGAACACGCTCGCCTCGACGGCGTAGTCCACGCGGTCGCCCACCCCCCACGCGATCGTGTTGAGCACGCCCTCGCGGACCGGCGGCGCGTCCGTGCCCGCGTTCTGGAGCACGAAGCTGCCGGTGCCGTAGGTGTTCTTGCCGAGGCCGACCTCGTTGCAGGCCTGCCCGTAGAGCGCCGCCTGCTGGTCGCCGGCGATGCCCGCGACCGGCACGCTGCCCCCCAGCTCGGTGGTCTCTCCGTACACGTGGGCGCTCGGCAGCGGCTCGGGGAGCGACGCCGGGTCGACCCCGAGCAGCTCGCACAGTTCCTCGTCCCAGCGGCGCTCGCGGATGTCGAACAGCAGGGTCCGCGACGCGTTCGTGTAGTCGGTCACGTGCCGGCCGCAGAGCTTGTGGAGGAGCCACGAGTCGACGGTGCCGAACACCGCACGCGCGGGGTCGACGCCGCCCTCGCGCACCATCCACTCGATCTTCGTGCCGGAGAAGTACGGGTCGAGCACGAGCCCCGTGCGCTCGCGGATCGTCTCCTCGTGGCCGGCCTCGCGCAGCTCGTCGCAGCGGGCGGCGGTGCGGCGGTCCTGCCAGACGAGCGCGCGGTGGAGCGGCTCGCCGCTGCTGCGGTCCCACGCCACGACGGTCTCGCGCTGGTTGGTGATGCCGATGCCGGCGAGGTCGCCCGCCTCGATGCCGGCGTCGGCGATCGCGTCCACGGCCACGGCGCGCGTGGTCTCCCAGATGTCGTCCGCGTCGTGCTCGACCCAGCCCGGGCGCGGGAAGTGCTGCTCGAACTCGCTGTAGGCGCGGCCGGCGGGCTGCCCGTCGCCGCTGAAGACGATGCAGGTCGTGCCCGTGGTGCCCTGGTCGATCGCGAGGATCACTGCCCTCTCCCTCTCATCCGCCGGAGAGCGTAAACGTGGAGGAAGTCCCGCAGCTGCCTGGCCCGGTGGGCGAAGCCGGCGGCGGTGCGGCCGGTCGCGCGGTGCTCGAGCGGCAGCTCCACCTCCACGACGCGGAGGCCGGCGCGGTGGGCGTCGACCGTCATGCCGATCTCCATCCCGAACCGCGGGGCGAACGGGAGCACAGCCTCGACGGCCTCCGGGGCGAGCGCGCGCTGCCCGCTGATCGGCGCGCGCAGGCTGAGCCCGGTGAGCGACCGGATCGCGCGGTGGGCGAAGCCGACCGCCAGCCCGAACCCTCCGCCCACGCGCCTCTCGAAGACCGCCACCGCGAGCTCGCCCTCGCCGCGCTCGACCGCCTCGACGAGCGCCGGGAGGTGGGCCGCGGAGGCGCCGAGGTCGCCGTCGCAGAGGACGAGGGTGGGCGCGGAGCCGGCGGCGGGGGCCGAGCCGCCGGGAGCCGAGCCGGCGGCGGGGGTCGAGGCCGGGCCGCCGGGCCCGGGGGCCGCGCCGGCGCCGCCTCGCACCCGCTCCGCGGCCAGCGTCGCGACCCCGCCCTTTCCCAGCCGCCGCGGCGCACTCACGACCTCGGCACCCCCCGATCGGGCCACTTCGGCGGTCCGATCGGTGGATGCGTCGTCGGCCACGACCACCCGTGCACCCGGAAACGCCTCGCCCAGCGCCTGGAGCGTCTGCGCAAGCCGATCCGCCTCGTTGAACGCGGTCACTACGACCGCGATTTCGCTCCTCACGACCGGTTATCGTGCCCCAAGACCCGTCCAAGCGACCAGGAGGAGCAGTTGCCCGACGTCCAAGCTCACATCACCGGCACCGTCTGGAAGGTCGAGTGCAAGGTCGGCGACGCAGTCGAGGAGGGCGACACGCTGGTGATCCTCGAGTCGATGAAGATGGAGATGCCGGTCGAGGCGGAGGACGAAGGCACGGTGGCCGAGATCAAGTGCGAGGAAGGCCAGTCCGTCTCGGAGGGCGACACGCTCGTTGTCCTCGAGTAGCGGTAACTCGACGGAGCTCGCATCCGGAAAGCTGGTCATCGACGAACCGGCGTCGAACGTGGTCCGGATCCGCATAGCGAACCCCCAGAAGCGGGGGGCGCTCGACCACGAGATCCTCGACGCCCTCGCGGACACGCTCCGCGAGCTGGACGCGCTCTGCGTGGTGATCACGGGAACGGACCCCGTCTTCTCCGCGGGCTATGACATCGGCAACTTCGAGGAGTCCTCGTTCGCCCAGGGCAGCGACGAGCGCGGCTTCTCCGACGCCGCCGAGAAGCTCGTGGCGCACCCGTTCACGGAGGCGATCGAGGCGATCGAGGCCTACGAGTACCCGGTGGTGGCCGCGATCAACGGGCACGCGATCGGGGGCGGGCTCGAGCTCGCCGTCACGTGCGACATCCGCGTGGCCGCGCGCGGGGTCAAGCTCGGGATGCCGCCGGCCAAGATCGGGCTGATCTACTCGTACACCGGGCTGCGGCGCTTCATCGACGTGTGCGGCCTGGGCCACACCAGCGAGCTCTTCTACACGGCCCGCAACGTCGACGCCGACCGCGCGTGCGCGATGGGGCTCGTCAACGAAGTCGTGGAGCGCGATGGTCTCGAGGAGCGGGCGCTCGACGTAGCCGCCGCGATCGGCCGCAACTCGCCGCTGTCGCTGCGCGGCAACAAGGAGGTCATCCGCACGCTGCGCGCGCACGCCGGCGACCTCCCCGCCATCGAGGCGCGCCGCCTGGTGGCCCTGCGCGAGTCCTGCTTCACGTCGGGCGACTTCATCGAGGGCATCCGCGCCTTCGGCGAGAAGCGCACGCCGCGCTGGTCGGGCCGCTAAGGGGCCGCTACACCCCCGACCGGGGGCTTCTCGACGCAGCCGGCCACGGCCCGTGTTAGGGCTATAGGCCGACGCCCGAGGGCACGGCGGGGGCTGCTCGTGCCGCTCGGCGGACTCGCAAGGACTCGCAACCAATGGGAGGCACGGCCATGACGAGCCGGACTCGACGTACGCACCTGTCCGCCCTCGCCGGGCTGGCCCTCAGCATGCTCACCGTGGCGGCGGCGCCGGCGCTCGGCGCGGACGCCTCCGAGGCCCGCCACTTCGCCGACGAGCGCGGAATCTCCGTGGCCGACGCCGCCCAGCGGCTCGACTGGCAGCGCGCCGCCGGGCAGCTCGTGGACGAGGCCGAGGCGGGTCTCGGCGAGCGCTTCGGCGGAGTCTGGGTCGATCCCGGCGACGGCGACCGCGTGAAGCTCGGCGTGACCGCCGCGGACGGAGCCACCAGGGCGAACGCGAAGCGCGCCCTCGCCCGGGTGGGGCTCGACGGAAGCGCCGACGTCGTCGAGGTCGAGCACAGCCAGCGCGAGCTGGAGGCCGCCGGCGGCTGGATCGCGGCGCGGCTCGAGCAGGCGAACGGCGGCGCTCCCGAGGTTCTGGGCACGGGCATTCGCACGGACGTCAACAGCGTCGAGATCAGCCTGCCGCGCAACGGCAACCTCAGCCGGGCCCAGCGCGCGCTGGTCGACGACGCGCGCGCCCGCTTCGGAGCGGCCGTCCGCACGCGCGAGTCGCACAGCGGCAGGCCCGCCCGCCGTGCGTGCGTGCACCCGTACTGCGACCCGCCGCTGCGCGCGGGGATCCGGATCAACGGCGACGGGAGCTTCTGCACCGGCGCCTTCATCGCCCGCGGCCGGGACGCGGGCTACCTCTACCAGATGACCGCCGGGCACTGCCGCTACGACCCGAACGCCACGTGGAGCAGCAAGTTCCCGAACGGGACGAGTCACGCGATCGGCACCTTCCGCAACATCCGCGTGGACAGCACGACCGACGCCGGCATCCTGAACATCAACAACGTCGCGGGCTGGGCACCGCGCGACTTCATCCTGATCACGAACAGCCCGGACACGAGCTTCACCGACACCTACAAGGTGCTGAACGACGGAAACAGCGTCGTGAACATGCGCGTCTGCACCACGGGCGCGGCGTGGGGGCAGAGCGACTGCGGCTACGTGAGCCAGACGAACGCCACGATCACGGACGAGTACGGCACCACCTCCGGCCTGGTCCGCGCCAACTTCTGCGGCATCGACGGCGACAGCGGCGCGCCGATGTACTCCTACAACGTCGCCTACGGGCTTCAGATAGACGGCTACTCGATGTGCGACAGCCTCTACACGCCGATCCGCGTTGCCGAGAACGCCATGAACGTGGACGTGGTCTTCGAGTAGACGCGGCACGCGGAGAGCGGAATCTGGCGTCCGACCCCGCCCTTACCTTGACCGCTGCTCGTCCCCACGAGGAGGTCAAACCGCTTGCCGCCGCTCATCAGCTACGACGAGGCGCTCGCCCTCGGCGAGATCGAGGACCACGCCGAGATCGAGGCGCTCGTGGACCGCGCGTTCCAGGTGCGGCTCGAGCACTTCGGCGACTCCACCGACCTGTGCTCGCTCGTCAACGCCAAGTCCGGCGGCTGCGCCGAGGACTGCGGCTTCTGCGCGCAGTCGAAGTACGCCGAGGCGGACACGCCGATGCACGCGATGATGACCCCGGACCAGATCCTCGAGCACGCGCGCGCGGCCGAGGCGGCGGGCGCACACCGGTTCTGCATGGTCACCCAGGGCCAGGGGCTCTCGAAGAAGGACTTCAAGAACGTGCTTGACGGAGCCAAGCTGGTGGCGGAGCACACCAACCTCAAGCGCTGCGTGTCGATCGGGCACGTCTCGCGCGAGCGCGCGAAGGCGCTCAAGGAGGTCGGCATCCAGCGCGTGCACCACAATGTGGAGACCGCCGAGAGCTACTACCCGGAGGTCTCGTCGACGGTCCGCTACGAGGGCCGGCTGCGCACGATCGACGCGGTGGCCGAGGCCGGGCTCGAGACCTGCGTGGGCGGCATCCTCAACCTGGGCGAGAGCCGCGCGCAGCGCGTCGAGATGGCCTTCCAGCTCGCCAAGGTGAACCCCACGAGCGTGCCGATCAACCTGCTCAACCCGCGCCCGGGCACCAAGTTCGGCGACCGCGACTACATGGACCCGTGGGAGGCGGTCAAGTGGATCGCGATCTTCCGGCTGATCCTGCCGGCGGCGCTGTTCCGCCTCTGCGGCGGGCGCGTGGAGAACCTCGGCGAGCTCGAGCCGCTGGCCGTCAAGGCCGGGCTCAACGGCGTGATGATGGGCAACTTCCTCACCACGCTCGGCTCCGAGCCCGAGGACGACCGCGCGATGTTCGAGTCGCTCGGGCTCAACACCGCCCGCCAGCCGGACAACGGCGCGAACCCGCGGCCGGACAACCGCACCGGCTGGCTGGCCGGCGACACGCCCGAGACGCCGATCGACCGGCTGATCGACCGTCAGGACGAGGCCCCGATGTGGGACCCGGCCACGCAGCTCCGCCACCGCAAGAAGACGTCGGTGCCGCCGCGGCCGGACGGGGCGCCGAACGCGTTCCCGAGCGTGGTGAAGGTGCCGGCCAGCCGGGCGGGCGCAGCCGAGGCCGAGGCGGCCTGATGACCGACATCGAGGCGGTTCTCGACGACCTGCGCGAGCGCGGGCTCCACCGTCGCCTGCGCCTGGTCTCCGGGCCGCAGGGCGCGCGCGTGCTGCTCGACGGCAAGCCGGTCCTGCTGCTCAGCTCGAACAACTACCTGGGGCTCGCCGATCACCCGCGCGTGCGCGAGGCGGCGGCGGACGCCGCCATGCGCTGGGGCGCCGGCGCCGGGGCGTCGCGGCTGATCTCGGGCAACATGACCTGCCACCGCCGGCTCGAGGAGCGCCTCGCCGCGTTCAAGGGCTACGAGAGCGCGCTGCTGTTCGGCTCGGGGTACCTCGCCAACAGCGGCGTGATCGCGGCGCTGGCGCGCGAGGGCGACGTCGTCTTCTCGGACGCGCTCAACCACGCGAGCATCGTCGACGGCTGCCGCCTCGCGAAGGCGGACACGTTCGTCTACGACCACTGCGACACCGACCACCTCGAGTGGGGACTGCGCGAGGCGGCCGGGCGCGGGGCGCTGATCGTGACCGACAGCGTCTTCTCGATGGACGGCGACATCGCGCCCCTCGAGGAGATCGTCGAGCTCGCGGAGCGCTACGACGCGCGCGTGATGGTCGACGAGGCGCACGGCACCGGCTGCCTCGGCCCCGGCGGTCGCGGCGCGGTGGCGGACGCCGGGCTCGAGGACGAGGTGGACGTCCTGGTCGGCACGCTGGGCAAGGCGCTCGGCTCGTACGGCGCCTACGTGTGCTGCGACCGCGACATGGCGGAGTTCCTCGTCAACCGCGCACGCACGCTGATCTTCTCGACGGCGCTCCCGCCGCCCGCGGTCGCGGGCGCGATGGCGGCGCTCGACCTGGTGGTCGAGCAACCCGAGCGGGTGCGCAAGCTCCAGCGCAACGCGCAGGCGCTGCGCGACGCGCTGGCGGGCCACGGCATCGAGGCCGGCGATTCCGAGACCCAGATCGTCCCCCTCCTCGTGGGCGACGCGGCGGCCGCGATGCAGGCCTGCGAGCACGCGCTCGAGCGCGGCGTCTACGCGCAGGCCATTCGCCCGCCGACCGTCCCGGAGGGCACCTCCCGCCTCCGCCTGGCCGTGATGGCCGTGCACACGGAGGCCGAGCTTCGGCGGGCGGCCAGCGTGCTCTCGAGCGCGCTGCGCGCCGGCGCGACCCCCCTCGCCGCGTCGGCGCCCCGCCCGCCGGAGGATTCCGAATGGGCCTGGGGGACGGGCCCGCGCCAGGCCGCGCGGGCAGCGGCCTCCTCAGGGCCCGCGGAAGCCCCGGCGCCGTCCGCCACGGCGGCCTCGCGGCCGGGCGCCACGGCGACCTCGGAGCCGCGCGCCGCGGGCGGCTCCCCGCCGGCCCCGGCCGCCGGCAAGCCGAAGCTCTTCGACGGCCTGGCCGACGCGGCCTAGCCCGCCCGCCTCGTTGCGCGGCGTCTTCGTCACCGGCACCGACACCGGGGTCGGGAAGAGCGTCGTGGCCGCGGCGCTCTGCGCCGCGCTGGCCGCACGCGGCGAGCGCGTGGCGGCCTTCAAGCCGGTCGTGACCGGCCTCGACGACCCGCCCGGCGACTGGCCGCCCGACCACGAGCTGCTGGCGGCGGCGGCCGGCACGGAGCCGGATGCGGTCACTCCCCTGCGCTTCGGTCCCGCGGTCTCGCCGCATCTCGCGGCCGAGCTCGGCGGCGAGCCGATCGAGCCATCCCGCCTGGTCGAGGCGGCGCGGGCGGCCGGCGCGGGGGCCGACGTGCTCGTCTGCGAGGGCGTCGGCGGCCTGATGGTCCCGATCACCCCCGGCTACCTGGTGCGCGACCTCGCGCTCGACCTCGGCCTCCCGCTGGTCGTGGCGGCGCGGCCCGGCCTCGGCACGATCAACCACTCGCTGCTCACGCTGGAGGCGGCCCGGACCGCCGGCCTCGAGCCGCGCGCGGTGGTGCTCACGCCGTGGCCGGAGGAACCGAGCGTGATGGAGCGGTCGAACCGCGAGACGATCGCGGCCCTCGGCGCGGTCGAGGTCGAGACGCTCGCGCACACGTCGCCCGGCGCGCTCGCCGAGGCCGGCGCGCACCTTGCAAGACTCTGCGGCGGGTGAACCTCCGGACCTTCCTGCCGCCGCTTCCGATCCCCGTGTCCGCGCCCCCGGCGCCCGGCGAGCCTGCGCGCGAGCTGCCGGAACCCGGGCTCGAGCCGGGCCGCCCGGCCGTGGTCGCGTTCCTCCGCCACACCGGCTGCCCGTTCGCCGAGGCCACCGCCCGCGCCCTGCGCGAGGCCGCCGCGGCCGAGCCGGACGTCGCCTTCGTCGCGGTCAGCCACGCTCCGGCCGCCGCCACCGCCAAGTGGTGCGACGCCATCGGCGGCACCGAGCCGATCCGCGTCCTCGTGGACGACGGCCGCGTGCACTACGCCACCTGGGGTCTCGGCCGCACCGGGGTCCGCCACTTCGCCGGGCGGCGCTCGATGACGGAGGTCGCGCGGCTCGCCCGCGGCGGCATCCGCAACCGCCACCCGGACGGCACGCGCTGGCAGCGCGCGGGCACGTTCGCGGTCGACGCGAGCGGAACGGTGCGCTGGCGGCACGTCCCGCGGCACGCGGGCGAGCTGCCGGACCTGCGCGCGGCGATCGCGGCGCTGCGCTAGCGGCCGGCTTGCCCGGCGCCCCTACGGCGCGGGCGGCTTGCGGTCGATCCCCTTGGACCGGCTCGGCTTGTCGCGCGTGGGGATCTCGAGCGCGACGTCGCTCAGCTCGACCCGGAACGAGCCGTTGGACGGGCGGTACAGGTTCGGCGTGCGCCCGCGCAGCTCGAGCTTGACCGTGGAGCCCTTCACGAAGCGGTAGCCGTTGCCCTGGAGCTGGAAGACGATCCGGCCCTTCTGATTCGGCTTCAGGCGGAACACTCCGAAGTCGACGACCCGCTGGCGCCGCCGCTCCCTGCCGCCCGTGACCTCCCAGAGGACCGCGTCGAGCTGCGCGAACTCGCCCTTCGTCCGCACGGTGGCCGCGACCCGCGGCAGCCCCAGCATCGTGAAACCGGGGGACTTGCGCGAGAGGACCGCGGTGCCGACCGTCGAGCCGCCCTGCACCTCGGCGCAGCGGTTGTTCGTCTTCACCGGATCGACGGCTGCGGCCGAGACGGCGCTGCCGCCCTTGGAGGTCACGCGGCCCTTGCGCTTGGTCAAGAGCATCACGCCGCGCGAGAGCTTCGAGTAGCTGGACGCGAAGATCGGCTTGCTGCCGGCCGACCCCTTCGGGCAGCCCTGGAGGAACGCCGTGACCGCACCGAGCGGCAGCGCCGGGCCCTGGCCCTTCAGGTGGCGCTCGAAGAAGGGCAGCGCGTCGTCGTTGAACACGCGGTACTGCTCGATGGGGTTGCCGCCGGTGAAGTGCCCGACGTCGCCGAGCTGGAGCGTGACCTCGGCTGCGTTCCCCGTGGCCGTGCGGAGCCGGTTGTACGGCCGGATCGCCTCGATGGCCGGGAAGACCGGGTCGGTCCAGCCGATCATCATCAGGAGCGGCGTCGTGGTCGTGCCCGAGATGCCGGTCGAGCTCTTGAAGGTGGCTCCCTGCTCCACGATGGATCGCACGTCCTGCCGGTAGGGCTCACCCCCGTTGGCGAGCTTGACCCAGCCGGTGAGGTCGGCCGTCGGATCCGCGCCCTCCGGGGCGGTGAACCCGAGCGCCCCGCCCGCGGCGAGGGCGTTGAACACGCTCGTCTTGACCACCCCGATGGGATCGACGCTCTCGGGCTTCAGCGGGATGGCGTAGTCCAGCGCGCGCCCGTTCGGGAACAGCGAGTAGGTGAGATCCGAGTAGCCCCAGCGCGGGTACGCGGCAGCGACGCGCAGCGGCTTGCCCGCCGGGCTCGTCCAGGGCGAGTACGTGCCGTTGACGTTGCGGATCCTGTTCTCGAGGAACGCGAGCTGCATCGTCGCGCCGCCGCCCATGCTGGTGCCGGTGACGCCGATCGCGTCCGGGTTCGTCACGCCCTCGTCGGCCAGCAGGCCGAGCAGGTGCTGGAAGTCGTGCAGCTCGTAGCGCTGGTCGGCGACCGGGTGGAACCAGCCACGGTCGCACGCCGGCGAGGTGCGCGAGTCGGGCACGCCGCACGAGCGGCCGAAGCCGCGGCTCGACACGTTCACGACCGCGTAGCCCTGCTGCGCGAACCACGTGTTGTTCCAGTGGTAGGTGTGAGCGTCCTTGCCGTCGAGCGCGGCGGCCTCGAAGCTCTCCTTCGTGCCCGGGAAGCCGTGGAGCATGAGGATCGTCGGGTACGGAGCGGTGCCGCCGGCCGGCAGCGTCACGTCCACGTCCATGGGCACGCCGTCGAAGCTCGGCACGCGCTGGTCGTCGTTCGCGGTGGGGCAGAAGCGCACGCCGTTCTGCGGCGTGCAGGCGTGGCCGAACGGTGCCTCGGGCGACGCCGAGGCGGCGCCGGGCGCCGCGAGCGCGGCGGCCACCGCCAGCAGGCTGGCGACTCTCCTCACGCCTCCCACCCTAAGCCCGTTCCGTCCCCCCACGCAAGTACCTTCGCGCCTGTGAGCACCGCTGCCGACGACCGCCGCTACCTGTGGCACCCGTTCACGCAGCAGCGCGGCTGGGAGCACGAGGACGCGCCCATCATCGAGCGCGCCGACGGCGTCCATCTCTTCGACACGGAGGGCCGGCACTACATCGACGGCGTCTCGTCCCTGTGGTGCAACGTGCACGGCCACCGGCATCCGGTCCTCGACATGGCGGTCAAGGACCAGCTGGACAAGGTGGCCCACAGCACGATGCTCGGGCTCTCGCACCCGTCGGCGGTCGAGCTCGCCAAGCGGCTCGTCGAGATCGCCCCGGACGGGCTCTCGCGCGTCTTCTACTCGGACAGCGGCTCGACCGCCACCGAGATCGGGCTCAAGATGGCGTTCCAGTTCTGGCAGCAGCAGGGCGGCGAGCATGCGCGGCGCAAGCGCTTCGTCTGCCTGCGGATGTCCTACCACGGCGACACGATCGGCTCGGTCTCGGTGGGCGGGATCGACCTGTTCCACTCGATGTACCGGCCGCTGCTGTTCGACGCGCTGCGCGCCGAGCCGGGCGACGCGGCCGACATGGAGCGGATCCTCACCGAGCACGGGCACGAGATCGCCGCGGTGATCATGGAGCCGCTCGTGCAGGGCGCGGCCGGGATGCTGGTCCACCCGGAGGGCTACCTGCGCGACGTCCGCGAGCTCTGCGACCGCCACGGCGTGCTGCTGATCTGCGACGAGGTGGCCACCGGCTTCGGCCGCACCGGCAAGATGTTCGCCTGCGAGCACGAGGGCGTCACGCCCGACATCCTGTGCGTCGCCAAGGGGCTCACCGGCGGCTACATGCCGCTCGCCGCCACGCTTGCCACCGAGCGGATCTACGAGGGGTTCCTCGGCGACTTCGAGGAGTTCCGCACCTTCTTCCACGGCCACACCTACACGGGCAACCCGCTCGCGTGCGCGGCGGCGCTGGCCAGCCTGCGGCTGTTCGAGCAGGAGCGCACGCTGGAGGTCCTCGAGTCGAAGATCGAGCTGCTCGGCCGTCTGCTGGAGCCCGTGGAGGCGCTGCCGGCGGTGACCGAGGTACGCCGCCGCGGCTTCATGGTCGGCATCGAGCTCGGCGGCTTCCCGCTCGAGGCCCGGATGGGCCACCAGGTCACGCTGGAGGCCCGCCGCCGCGGCGCGATCATCCGCCCGCTGGGCGACGTCGTGATCCTGATGCCGCCGCTGGCGATCAGGCCGGCGGAGCTGCGCGAGCTGGTCGAGACGACGGCCGAGGCGATCGAGGCCGCCACCGGCTCGGTCGCCCCTCTGGCTCGAGCCGCGTAGCGCCCGCCGCGCCGCGGGCGCTCGAATCCCGAGGTCGCGACGCGACTCGCCTGACCCAGCCGTTTGTCGCATCTTGCGTTCTTCTGCGCTTCTTTCTTAACACTGCGAATTGGGCTTTTCGCTTGACAGGTGTTTATCGACGTGTTCTCGTGCTCAAATGAATTCGCATCCAATCGGCGGACCGGCCCCGGTGACCCGCCGAAGCTTCCTCAAGCGGTCCGGCGTCCTCGGCGCCGCCGCGGTCCTGGCCGCAAGCGGCTGGGACAAGACCGTCGGGCGTGCCATCGCGGCGATCCGCCCGGGCGTAGACGAGCGCTGCAAGCAGACCTACGTCGCACTGGTCCAGGCGGTCGCCGACTCGCCGAGCAACAGCATCCCCGCGGACAGCGCCGATGCGATCGTCGAGCGCTACGAGCGCTGGTACGAGAGCCAGACGCCGGACACGCAGCAGTTCGCGGACTCGGTGCTTCTCGATCTCGACGCTACCTACGAAGGCAAGGCGTTCCGCAAGGCGAGCAAGGCAAAGCGCACGGAGCACATCCGGGCCTGGCAGCGGGATCCCGACCACCGCGCGGCCCACGGCGACCGCAACGAGGAGAGCGCGAAGGACGAACGCGCGAAGGCGAGCATGCGCGAGTTCGTCGCCGACCCGAGGAACCAGGGCGACCCGACCGACTTCGGGTCGATCAAGGTCGCCCCCGGAGCCGGCCCGCCTCCTCGCGAGAAGCGGAAGAGCAGCGATGAGGAGCTCGACCGGACCAATCTGATGGTGGCGGCGCTCGGGCTCGTCGCCGCGCCGTTCCACGCCGACCAGGGTGACCTCGAGAAGGTCAACCCGATCACTGTCTAGGGGGAAACGATGGCCAGCGATCTGAGGAAGGGAGTGGCGATCCACCCCGCCGGGACGACCAACGGCGGCGTGCACGACTACCGCGTGCAGCGGCGCTACTTCGACGACACCAACACGCCGTGGGTCCGCCTGTGGGCGCCGTGGTCCTATCTCCAGCCCACCAGCGGAGACTCCGTCGGCGGCCACGGCAACTGGGCCGGGCTCGACGCGCAGGTCCAGGAGGCGAACCGCAACGGCCGGGCCGTGATCATCACGGCGTGGAAGTTCCCGCTGTGGGCGAACAGCGTTGCTCGCAACGGCTTCGTCGGCCGCAACAGCGACCTGTACGTCCCGGACAGCGTCGCGCCGGGATCCCCGTGGTCGAACTTCATCAAGGAGCTCATCCTCCGCTACAACCCGGCCTTCGCGAACAACCGGGGCTTCGCCGCCTGCATCGAGATCTGCAACGAGCCGAACATCCAGTTCCTCCCGCAGACGAACGTCCACGTGATCACCGCGGACATGATGCGAACCGCGGCGCGCATCAAGATCGATGAGGGCATCGCGAGCTCGTGGCCGGTCCTCCTCGCTCCTGGAACCGGGGACACGACCGAGGTCAGCGACTACCGGACGCCGTACTCGACGTTCACGGACCGGGTCCTGGACAACCTGAAGGCGACTGGGTTCAAGGCCGGCGGATGGTTCGGATGGTCACACCACAACCATCGCGACATCGAGCTCGACGCCGGCATCGACGGCTCGATCACGACGACGAACCGCGCAAAGGTCACGATCGACAAGCTCAGGTCGGGCAGCCGCTGGTACGGCTGGGGCGCAGAGAACGACCCGGCGAGCGCACGGATGTTCCTGACCGAGGGCGGGGGGCGTCTCAACACGATCCACAGCGAGTGGTATCCGAGCCTGAACTACGACCGCACCCGCGCTCGCGACAAGCAGCGCGTACTGCTCGCCAACAACCACAACCGGATGCAGAACACATCGGACGGCGCGGGGGTTGCGATGCTCATGCATTACCTGTTCACATCGGACTACGTCTACGACTGCGGCTTGCGTGACGCCTACACGTACCTCACCGTCGCGGAGAGCCGCTGATGCCGATCATCTATCTCAGGGCATTCAACGGCCTGTTCGTGCACGCCTACAACGGAGGCGGCGGGTCGCTCCAGGCGCTCGTGGATCCCGCTCTCGAGTGGGAGAGCTTCACCGTGCCGGGCAACCTCGCGAGCGGGGCCGTCGTCACGCTCAAGACGTACACCGGCCACTACTGGTGCGCCGAGAACGGCGGCGGCGGGATCCTCGTGGCGAACAGGACGCAGGCGCTCGGGTGGGAGCAGTTCAAGATCATCGGGCTCGGCATGGCCGACGGCACCCCGCTCTCCAGCGGGGCGCAGGTCGCGATCGTCACGCCCGACAACCAGTGGTTCGTCTGCGCGGAGAACGGGGGGCAGTCGACGCTGAACGTCACCCGACGGGCGATCGGCGGCTGGGAGACCTTCCGGCTCGAGATCGGCGGCAACGAGCCGCGACCGGCCTACGACACCTGGCGCACGTTCCCCACGAACGCCTGAGCGCCGTCCGCGGGGCCTAGCCGTCGTACTCCACGAAGTCGCGCTTGCGCGCTCCGCAAACCGGGCACAGCCAGTCGTTCGGAATCGCCTCGAACGGCGTGCCGGGCGGGATGCCGCCGTCGGGATCGCCCTCGGCGGGGTCGTAGATGAACCCGCAGGACTCGCAGATCCAGAGCTGCTCGGTGGCGGCCTCCACAGCGACAGTGTTGCAAACGACTGTAGGGTTGGCTGCGTGGCCAGGATCGATCGTCCGCCGCCCGGGGAGGAGCTGAACACGGGCGATGTGAAGCCCGCGCGGCTCGCTGCCACGGCGATCCTCGTGCGCGACGCCGAGGAAGGCATGGAGGTGCTGCTCGTGCAGCGCAATCCCGAGCAGCGCTTCATGGGCGGCGCCTGGGTCTTCCCCGGCGGCGCCGTGCACGAGGACGACGACGGCGGCGACCCGGCCGCGGCCGCCATCCGCGAGCTCGAGGAGGAGGCCGCGGTGAGGATCGAGGACGTCCGGGCGCTCGTGCCGTTCTCGCGCTGGATCACCCCCGAGGTGGTCAAGATCCGCTTCGACACGTACTTCTTCCTGGCCGCCGCGCCGCCCGGGGCGGAGCCGCGCGTGGACGGGGCCGAGTGCGTCGGCGCCCGCTGGATCCGACCGGCCGACGCCCTGGCGGAGTGCGAGCGCGGCGAGCTGATGCTCGTCTTCCCCACGATCAAGACCCTGGAGCAGCTCACGGGCCTCGATTCCGTCGAGCACGCGCTCGAGACGGCCCGGGGCCGCGAGGTCGAGCCGATCCTGCCGAAGGTCGTGCAGGGCGAGGGCGAGGCCCACGTCCTGCTGCCGGGGGAGCCCGGGTATCCAGCCTGACACGCAACCGCGCGCAACCCCTGGCCGTCCCCGGGGTTAGGGGAGTGACCGCATGAAGCGCCTCGCCTCCATCGCAGCCGTCATCGCCGCCACGCTGGCCGTGTTCGGAGGCGTGACCGCCCTCGCCGACTCCGTGATCGGCGACGCCGGCCCCAACGTGCTCACCGGCACGAACGGTCCCGACGGCCTGTGGAGCGAGGAGGGCGACGACAGCCTGACCGGCCTGGGCGCCAACGACTACCTCGAGGCCGGCTCCGGCAACGACAAGGTCGACGCGGGCCCCGGCGACGACTTCGCCACCGGCGGCAGCGGCGACGACGAGCTGACGATGGGCGGCGGCCGCGACGTCGCCTACGCGGGCCCCGGCAACGACTCGCTCGTCGGCGAGGACGACGGCGACGTGCTGCTCGGCCAGATCGGCGACGACCGCATCTTCGGTGGCCCCGGCAGCGACCGCCTCTACACGGGCACGGGCGACGACGACTTCGCCGACGGCGGCACCGGCAACGACCAGATCTTCGCCGACAGCGGCACCAAGCGGCTACTCGGCGACGCCGGCCGCGACACGATCACCGCTCAGGGCGGTGCGACCACCGACGTGGCGGGCGGCTCCGGCGACGACCGCATCTCGCTCTCGAGCGGCAACGACAAGGTCAACCCGGGCGGTGGCGCGGACCGCGTCTCCTCCGCGTCCGGCGACGACACGATCGACTCGGTCGACGGCCGTCGCGACGTGATCCGCTGCGGCAAGGGCACCGACACCGTGCGCGCGGACAAGGTGGACCGGCTGAGCGATTGCGAGTCGGTCACCCGCGCAGCTCCCAAGAAGCGCCGCTAGCGCGCTCCCCGCGTCGCGGTTAGGGTGCGCCTCGTGCCCGTCCGCCGATCGCTCGCGCTCCTGCTCGCCGCCATGGCGCTCGGTGCCGGCTGCGGAGGCGGCGACGAGGACGGCGGCGAGAAGGGCGGCGCGCCGGAGAGCGGCGGCGTCGCGAAGGTCGCCGAGGACGCGCTGATCGACGGCGCCGAGGGCCGCAAGATCGCCGACGTCGCGATCGAGCTCCTGAACGCGCCGAACGGCGACGACCCCTGCTACGCGATCGTCGCCTCCGACTACATGGAGTCGCTGGGCGGCCTCGAGGGGTGCGCCAAGAAGCTCGGCCCGATCGCCACCGGTCCCTTCGACACGGTCGTCGCGGCCGGGCCGAAGGACGACGGCGAGACGGGCACCGCCGACGTCGCGACCTCGGACGGCGGCGAGAAGCAGACGATCGACTTCGCCAAGACCGTCGCCGGCGAGTGGCGGATCGACGGGCTCAAGTGACGAGCGCCGCCCCTACAACGCCTGCCTGAACAGCTCCTCGTAGTCCTCCTCCGACGGCTCGCGCGGGTTCATCAGCGTGGTGCCGTCGCCCATCGCGCCCTCCACCAGCAGCGGGATGCCCTCCTCGGGCACACCCACCTCGGAGAGCCGCGTCGGCAGCCCCAGGCGCCCGACGAGCTCCGTCACGTGCGTCGCCAGAGCGTCGCCCACCGCCTCGTCCGAGCCGCCCACCTCGAGCCCCAGGATCTCGTTCAGGTCGCGGTAGCGGTCCGCGATGTCCGACCCGCCGGCCGCGTTGAAGCGGACGACGTGCGGGAGGTTGATCGCGTTCGCGACCCCGTGCGCCACGCCGAAGTGCGCCCCGCACGGGTGCGACATCGCGTGGGTCGATCCCAGGTACACGCTGATCGCGAGCGACGCGGCCACGAGCATGTTCCCGCGCGCCTCGTCGTCGTCGGGCCCGTTCTCGACCGCCCGCTCGAGGTTGTCGCGGATCAGGCGCAGCGCGTGCAGCGACTCGGCGTCGTTCCACGGGCTCGACTCCACCGTCACGTAGGCCTCGATCGCGTGCGTCAGCGCGTCCATGCCCGTCGCCGCCGCGATCTGCGGCGGCAGCGTGCGCGTGGACTCCGGGTCGAGCAGGGCCACCCGCGGGAACATCGGCATGTCCGCCATCTCGAGCTTGACCTTGGCGTCGTGATCCTTCACGACCGCCGCCATCGAGACCTCCGAGCCGGTCCCGGCCGTGGTCGGCACGCAGGCGATCGGCGCGATCTCGATCGGCGCGCCCATGCCGTCGTTCGCGCGCGGGAGCGCGTAGATGCCCTCGTAGTCGTGCACGGTGCCGCCGTGCGTGAAGAGGACGGCCGCCGCCTTGGCGGTGTCCATCACCGAGCCGCCGCCGACCGCCAGGAACGAGTCCGCCCCCGCCTCCTTCGCGCCCGCGGCACACCGCTCGACCACGTCGACCGCGGAGTCCTGCGGGCAGTCGTCGAACACGCCCGCCACCTCCAGGCCGCCGTCGGTCGCCCCGGCCTCGACCTTGTCGATCAGGCCGGTGCCGCGGATCACCTGATCGGTCACCACGTAGACGCGCTCGGCGCCCTCCTTCATGAACTCGAAGCCGATGCTCTCGATCAGGCCGCGGCCGGCCACCACACGCGTCTGAGTCGTGTGCTGCGCGAAGTCCTTGAAGCCGCCGAGCTGGCGGCCGCCGAGCTCGCCGGCGGTCGAGCCCTCCACCTCAGACATCCGCCAGGTCCTGACGGCCGGAGTCGGCGAGCTGCTGCCGATAGCGGGGGAACACGGGCTTCACGAGCGGCACGAGCTTGAGGATCTTCGCGACCGGCCCCTTCGCCTTCATCTGGCCGCGCGCGAGCGCGACGGTCACGTTGACCTTGCCGAGCCAGAACTTGTGGGCGGTGTCGGCCTCCATCGACATGACGACCTCCGGCTCCATGTCGGTGGTGCCGCAGTCGACCTTCGGCTCGTCGCCCTCGGTCATCCGCACGGTGATCTGCGACTCGGGGTTGCGGTACTGGTACTGGACGATCGTGTTCGCCTTGCGGAACTTGGGCGACAGCTCCTCGTCCGTCGTCAGATCCTCGAACAGCTTGCCGATGTGCTGGTAGACCTCGTCGGCGTCGTTGAAGTAAGGCAAGTCTCTCCCTTCCCCGGGTGAGGGAGGGATTCTCGCCTATCTGGCCGCGAGGCGGTAGACGCCGCCGTTCAGCGACGTCGCGTACACGCGGCCGAGGCCGTCCTCGCCGAACGAGGAGAGGCCGCTCAGCCGCAGCCCGGTGGCGCGGTTGCCCGACGCCCCCTTGGAGGAGAGCCGCGCCGAGTAGATCGTGGGGTTGCAGTTGTCCCCGTGCAGGTAGCGGCCGGTGAGACCGGTCAGCGCCTTGTCGCGCACGACGTAGCCGCCGATCACCGCGCAGTTGCCGTTGGACCCGAGCCGGCGGACCAGCACCGGCTTGACGTGGCCCGGCGCCGACCCGGAGCGGAAGCGCGAGTTCGCCTCGAACACGCTCCAGCCGAAGTTCGCGCCGCGCGCGCCCTTGGCCCCGTAGTCGATCTCGTCGAACTCGTTCTGGCCCACGTCCGCGATCGCGATCCCGCGGCCGGCGCGGTCGAACGAGAAGCGGTACGGATTGCGCAGGCCGTAGGCCCAGATCTCGCCGCGCATGCCGTTGCGGCCGCGGAAGGGGTTGTCGCCGGGTACGTCGTAGCCGCCGCCGGGCCGCGGGTCGATCCGCAGGACCTTGCCGAGCAGCGATCCGCGGTCCTGGCCGTTGCGCAGCGGGTCGCCGCCACCGCCGCCGTCGCCGGTGGCGAGGTAGAGCATCCCGTCGGGGCCGAACTGCAGCTGGCCGCCGTTGTGGTTGCCGTACTGGCTGTGCTCGATCCGGATGACCTCGCGCGCGCTCCCGGCGTCGGCCACCTCGGGGTTGCTCGCGGAGCGGGTGTACTGGCGCACGACGATGTCGCCGTCGCCGCGCGTGAAGTAGACGTAGAAGCGGCCGGAATCGGCGTAGTCGGGCGCGAACGCCATCGACAGGAGGCCGCGCTCGCCGCAGCAGCTCACGTCGTCGCGGACGTCGAGGAACGCGCGGCTGCGCAGCTTGCGGTTCACCAGCAGGCGGACCAGGCCGCGCTGCTCGGTCACGAACACACGCGCCTTGTCGCCGCGCGGCGCGGTCACGTACGTCGGGCCCTCGAAGGAGCCGACCCGCGACAGGCGCACGCCGGACGACTGCGCCTGGCTGGCCGTGTCGGCGCCGGCGGCCGCGAGCGCCACGGCGACCCCGAGGGGCGCGAGCAGGAGGGGGAGCCGCCGCATCGGGCCGAACGATTGCATGCGGATGTTGATCCCCGGTGAAGCCGCCGTCGTACCCGACGTATGAAGGCACTCGTGACGGGGGCGACGGGATTCGTCGGCGGCCGCCTGGTGGAGGCGCTCTCGGAGCGCGGCGCCGACGTGCGCTGCCTGGTGCGCGACGCCGACCGCGCCAAGCACCTGGCCGACGCCGGCCACGAGCTCCACGAGGGCGACGTGCTGCGGCCCGAGACGCTCGCCGGCGCCGGGCGCGGCGCGGACGTGGCCTACTACCTCGTCCACTCGATGGGCCGCGGCTCGGACGACGAGGACTTCGAGGCGCGCGAGCGGCGCGCCGCCAAGGCGTTCGCGGAGGTGGCCGAGCGCGAGGGCGTGAAGCGCGTGATCTACCTGGGCGGCCTCGGCGACCAGCCCGGCTCGGCGCACCTGCGCAGCCGGCACCTGACCGCGACGATCCTCGCCGAGCACGGGCCCCCGCTCACCTACTTCCGCGCCGCGATGGTCGTCGGCGCGAAGAGCGAGTCGTACCGCACGCTCAAGAGCCTCGTGGAGCGGCTGCCGGCGATGCTCGCCCCGCGCTGGCTGTCCACGACCACCCAGCCGATCGCGATCGACGACGCCGTCGAGTACCTGGCCCAGGCGCCCGAGGTCGAGGCGTCCGCCGGCCGCGAGGTGCAGATCGGCGGCCCCGACGTCCTCTCGTACGGAGAGATGCTCGACGAGATGGCGCGCGTGCTGGGCAAGCGCCCGCGCCCGAAGCTTCCCGTTCCCGTGCTCTCCCCCAGGCTCTCCGCCATGTGGATCGGGCTCGTCACGCCGGTGGACACCGGCGTGGCCCGGCCACTGGTCGAGGGCCTGTCCACCCGCACGGTCGTGACGGACCGCTCCGGCTCCGAGGCGTTCGGCGTGGAGCCGACTCCGTTCCGCGAGGCGCTCTGCCGCGCACACGCGGAGGAGACCGGCCGCGTGCCGGCGGCGGCCTAGCCCGCCACGGCCTTGTAGTACCGCACCGCCAGCCCGGTCAGGAGCGTGTCGAAGACCTCCTCGACCGTCAGCTCGGCGTCGTCGGCGTAGGCGCGCAGGCCGAGGTCCTCGATCGCCTCGCTCTGGGCGATCACCTCGTCCACCAGCTCGGGGTGCTGGTCGGAGAAGAAGGCGCCCATCGAGTAGAGGCTCGTGTCCATCAGGGACTCGAGGAACTCGCTGCTCCTGTCGCTCTTCCGGCGGGCCATCGGCGAGGAGGTTACGCGGCAGGTACCGTGCGCGCCATGGCGCACCGCGACGAGATCGTCGCCCACCTCGACGAGCTGCTCGGCGCGGGCGGCTGGGACGACTACTGCCCGAACGGGCTCCAGGTGATCGGCCGCGACGAGGTCGAGAAGGTCGTGACCGGCGTCTCGGCCCACCGCGAGCTGTTCGAGCGCGCGGCGGGGGCGGGGGCGCACCTGGTGCTCTGCCACCACGGGATCTTCTGGCGCTCGACCCCGCAGACGGTGGGCGTGCAGATGAAGGGGCGGCTGAAGGCGCTCTTCGACGCCGACATGTCGCTCGCCGCCTACCACCTGCCGCTCGACGAGCATCCGGAGCTGGGCAACAACGCCCTGATCTGCGACGGGCTCGGCCTGCGCCGCGGCGAGCGCTTCGGCGAGGTCGCCGGCAAGCTCACCGGCTTCGTCGGAGTGGCGGACGAGCCGCTGACGCCGGACGAGCTGGCCGGCCGCTGCGGGCGTCTGTTCGGCCGCGAGCCGCTCGTGCTCGGTGGCGGCCCGCAGGCGGTGCGCCGGGTCGGGATCGTCTCGGGAGGCGCCGCCCACCTGATCGCCGAGGCCGCCGAGCTGGGGCTCGACGCGTTCGTCACCGGCGAGGCCGAGGAGCCGTCGCTGGCGGATGCCGCGGAGCTCGGCGTGACCCTGCTCGCCTGCGGCCACTACGCGACGGAGGTCGTCGGGATCCGCCGACTCGGCGAGGTCGTGGCCGAGCGCTTCGGGGTCGCGCACGAGTTCATCGAGGTCGCGAACCCGGTCTGATGTCGCATCTGCGCCATAAACAGCGCAAAATGCGAAGCCCCGATTGCGACGTCCGACACAACCGGTAACAATTCTCACTGCCATTCACCGACGGAGGGAGACAACTCCATGGCGATCCACCTGACGCCCACCGAACTCGCGCGCGAGGCAGGAATGCATCGTCGGGAGGTGATCGTCAAGTGCATGGAGTTGCAGGTCCCGATCTTCCAGGGACGCATCGACAAGACCCTCTTCCTCTCCGCGCTTCGCGAGGCGCAGCAGGGCGCGGGCCACGAGGCCCAGCTCGCGGGCGCCTAGCCCGCACCTGAAGCCGGCTACGTAGAATCCCCGGCGCAAGCGACGCCGGAGGAGACCTAGAGCGATGGAGGCCGCGACGGGTGCGCGCAGCGCACTCGAGATGGGGACCGGGACCAAGACGATCGCCGCGCAGCTGCTGGCGGCCGTCCAGAAGCACTCCGGCAACGTCGCCCAGATGCACAAGTCCGGCGACGAGTGGGCGACCACCACCTTCGAGGAGCTCGGCACGATCTCGAGGGAGATCGCGCTCGGCCTGCTCGACCTGGGCCTCGAGGCGCGGGACCGCGTCGCGATCCTGAGCCACTCGCGCCCCGAGTGGACCTGGGCCAACTTCGGCACGATCACCGCCGGCGCCACCTCGGTCTCGGTCTACCAGACCAACTCCCCCGAGGAGGTCCGCTACGTGCTCGACCACTCGGACTCGGTGGCCGTGTTCGCCGAGGACGAGGAGCAGCTGGCGAAGATCCGCGAGGTCCGCGACTCGCTCCCGGGGCTCCGGCACGTGATCGCGTTCGAGCCAGGACAGGACTCCGGCGGCGGGGTGATCTCGCTCGACGAGCTGCGCGAGCGCGGCCGCGGCCGCGACGAGGCGGAGTGGACGCGCGCGATCGAGGCGGTGACCCCCGACAACCCGTGTCAGTTCATCTACACGTCCGGCACCACCGGCCCGCCCAAGGGCTGCGTGATCACGAACGGCAACTACACGGCGATGCGCGACATGATCCTCGTGCACGGCGCGATCTACGAGGACGACATCGTCTACCTCTACCTGCCGCTTGCGCACTCGTTCGCCCTGCTGATCCAGTTCCTCACGACAGACGTCGGCGGCACCGTCGCCTACTGGCAGAAGGACCCGCTCAAGATCGTGCCCGACATCCAGGAGGTGCGGCCGCACTACTTCCCGTCGGTGCCGCGGATCTTCGAGAAGATCTACACGCTCGCCACGAGCGCCGCGCCCGACCCCGAGCGGCTCAAGAAGGCCGTCGAGGTGGGTGTGAAGGTGCGCGAGCTGCAGCGTCACGGCGAGGAGGTCCCGGCCGAGCTCCAGGAGGTGTTCGACCAGGCCGAGGAGGCGCTCTACAAGAACGTCCGGGCGATCTTCGGCGGCCGTGTGCGCCAGGGCGTGAGCGGCGCCGCACCGATCGCGAAGGAGGTCCTCGAGTTCTTCTACGCGTGCGGGGTCCCGATCTTCGAGGGCTACGGCATGACCGAGACCTCGACGGCCGCCACGGCGCAGACGCTCGACAACTTCAAGTTCGGGTCGGTCGGCCGGATCCTCGATGGCATGGAGGCGCGGATCGCCGAGGACGGCGAGCTGCTCCTGCGCGGGCCGAACATCTTCAAGGGCTACTACAACAACGAGGAGGCCACGGCGGAGGCGCTGGAGGACGGCTGGCTCCACACCGGCGACCTCGGGCACATCGACGAGGACGGCTTCCTCTTCATCACCGGCCGCAAGAAGGACATCATCATCACCGCGGGCGGCAAGAACATCACGCCCGCCAACCTCGAGAACGGCCTCAAGCAGAACCGCTACATCTCGCAGGCCGTCGTCCTGGGCGACCGCAAGCCGTACCTGGTGGCCGTGATCACGCTCGACCCCGAGGAGATCCCCGGGTTCGCCGAGCAGCACGGGTTGAAGCCCGAGGACGTGCCCGGCTCCGAGCAGATGCGGGCGGAGGTCCAGAAGGCCGTCGACCAGGTGAACTCCGAGGTCGGCCGGGTCGAGCAGATCAAGAAGTTCACGATCCTCGAGCACGACCTGGCGCAGGCGACTGGTGAGCTCACGCCAACTCTGAAGGTCAAGCGCAACGTCGTGGCCCAGAAGTACGCGGACGAGGTGGAGAAGCTCTACGCTTCTTGACCCCGGCGTCACCTGAACCGGGTACCCCTACTCCCTCTTGGCCAGCAACGACCCATCCGATACCGGCGGACTGTTCATCGGCCGCCGGCCGGGAACGGCGCCGGTCAAGTACCGCGAGCAGCCGCCCACGGCCAAGGCCGGACGGCAGCGTGCCGACCGCGGGTTCGCGGCGCTCCTGCTGGTGATCGAGACGATCCTCTGCGCCTCGGTGTGGGGGCCGCAGCCGATCGCCTGGCTGTGGGTCGGATCGCGCGTGAACTACTGGACCGACTCGGTGTCCGCCGGGATCGTGTCGGCGTTCCTCGGGATGCTGACCACGCTGTTCATCACCCTGATGATCGCCAAGCGCGTGGACCACGCGTGGAAGCTCGTCAGGCGTGCTTCGGGCATCCGCCAGGAGCGGGGCGCGCTCGAGCGGATCTTCATCATCAGCCTGCTGATCACGGCGATCCCGTTCATCTTCTGGTTCTTCATCATCGAGGGCCCCGGCCCCTCGCTGGCTCCTAAGGACTAGGCGGCGAGGGAGACCGCGATGGGCCTCCTCGACTACTACCGGCGGTTCGACGACGTCGACCACGAGGAGGTCAACAAGGAGCTCCGCGAGCGGCGCCGGCGCGAGAAGATGCTCGCCCTCCAGGAGGTGCCGACGCTCGACCTCTCCAGCACGGAGTGGCCCGACTTCCCGCACTCGGAGATCATGAACGCCGCGATCTACGCGGCGCGCGGCCGGGTGAACAGCTACCCCGACCGCCACGGCACCGACATCCGCCGCCAGCTCGCCGAGCGGCACGGGCTGGAGCCGGAGCAGTTCGTGCTGGGCAACGGCGCGGCCGAGCTGCTCCAGGCCGCCACGCTCGTGCTCGTGCACCGCGGCGAGGAGCTGGTCACGCCGTGGCCGTCGTATCCGCTGTACCCGCTGATGGCGCAGCGGGCCGGCGGCCGCCCCGTGGCCGTGGACCTGCGCGGCGGGCGTGCGGACCTCGAGGCCGTGCGCGCGGCGGTCACCGAGAAGACCCGCGCGGTCGTGATCTGCAATCCGAACGACCCGACCGGCACCTACGTGACGAGCGAGGAGATCGGCACGCTGGCCTCGTCGCTGCCCGAGCACGTGCACCTGCTGGTCGACGAGGCCTACGTGGAGTTCCAGGACGTCGAGCCGCGCGACTCCGTGCTGCGGCTCGTGGACGCGTTCCCGCGGATGCTGGTGTTCCGCACCTTCTCGAAGATCTGGGGGCTCTCCGGGCTGCGCGCCGGCTACGTGGTCGGCTCGCGGGTGTCGGGCGAGCTGCTCGGGTCGATCGCCCCCGCGCTCGGCGTGAACGTCCTGACGCAGGCGGGCATCGGCTACGCGCTCTCGATGGACGACAGCGCGATCGAGAAGCGCCGCGACATGGTCATCGAGCAGCGGCGCCGGATGATGGACGAGCTGCACGACCTGCCGGTGGACGCTCCCGAGAGCCAGGCCAACTTCGTCTGGCTCAACGCCACGGGTCTCAACGGGGCACAGCTCGCGGCGCGGCTCGAGGAGAAGCGCGTGCTGGTCTCGCCCGGCGCGCCACTCGGCGCCGACGATCACGTGCGCGCGTCGATCTGGTACTCCGGCGCTACCGGCCGGCTCCTGAGCGCGCTCGCCGAAGCGGTCGAAGTCACGCCAACCTGAGCGTTCCTGACGCGTTCCAGGGGGAACCTACACTCGTGTAGGCAAGCCCATGTCCGCGACGATCGAAAGACCCACCGAGCTCGAGACGCCCCAGCGCGCCGAGGCGCCCCAGCGCGCAGGCGCCGCGCGTCCCGCCGAGGCTGAGCGGCCCGTCTTCGCCTCCGGCACCCAGCGCCGCGCGCGGGCGCTCCGCGTGGCCGGGTGGACGCTGGCGGCCGTCACCGCGCTCTGGCTGACGGCGCTCGTGCTGGGCGCGTTCGGGCTGCGCCCGCTGCCGAGCCTCGGGCTCCCCCAGGTGCCGGGCGGCTCCGAGGCTCCGGCCCAGGCCGAGCGCTCGGGCCGCGACGCCGCCTCACCGCGCCCCGCCCACAGCGTGGCCGAGGGCGGCGCCGTCGCGACGCACTCCGGCTCCCGCGAAGCCCGCGACGGCGGCTCCGGCTCCGGCTCGGGCTCGGGCTCTGGCTCCGGCGGGGCCCGCGAGAGCGATCGCTCCAGCGGCGGCTCCCGCACCGGCGACGGCGCGGGCTCCGAGAGCGGCGCGTCCGGCTCGGGCAGCGGCACCGCCGGCGGCGGCTCGACGATCGCGACGCCGCCCGCCGCGGCCCCATCGACCCCCACCACCACCCAGGGCAACGGCAACTCGGCCACCGCCCCCGGCGCGGTCAACCGCCCGGACCGGACCGCGGACACGGCGCCGGGAAGCTCCGGCAGCGCGCCCGGCAAGTCCACCTCGAGCGACCGCCGCGGCGGTCCGCGCGCCGACTCGACCACCCCGTAGGCTCGCGTGCGACCGGTTCGCCGGCCTCGTGACGCCACGCAGCTCGCGCGTATCCGGCGCCGGATACGCCGCCCGCCCGGCCACTGGACGCTGCTCGCGTTCTGTCTCGTCACGCTGCTCGTGCTGCTCGGCGTCCAGGGCATCGCCGAGCACACCACGCGGTCCAGCTCGACCCGGCCCGCGGCCGACGAGCCGGCGGCGGCCGCGGGCAGCGTGCTCGCGCTCGAGGGCGGGCGCCTGGTCTCGCGCGCGCCGCCGCTCGCGCGGCGCGTGGCCCTCACCTTCGACGACGGCCCGGACCCCCGCTGGACGCCGCGCATCGCGGCCGAGCTGCGCCGTCTCGGCGTGCCCGCGACCTTCTTCCTGCTGGGCAGCCAGGTCGTGCGCCATCCGGACGTGGCGCGCGACCTCCAGCGCGACGGCTTCGAGCTGGGAAACCACACGTTCAGCCATGCGGACGTCGCCGGCCTCCCGGGCTGGAGACTCTCACTCCAGCTCGGGCTGACCGAGAACGCCGTCGCCGGCGCCGCGGGCATCCGGCCGCGGCTGTTCCGGCCTCCGTACTCCGCGACGCCCGAAGCGGTCACGCGCGCGGAGGCGAACGGGCTCCGCGAGGTGGCCGAGCGCGGCTACGTCGTCGTGCTGTCGGACGTCGACACGCGCGACTGGGCCCGGCCTGGCGTGGACGCGATCGTGCGCGCCGCGAGCGCCGCCGGAGCGCGCGGCGGCTTCGTGCTGATGCACGACGGCGGGGGCGACCGGTCGCAGACCGTCGCCGCGCTGCGACGGCTCGTGCCCGAGCTGCGCCGCCGCGGCCTGGAGTTCACCACGGCGTCAGAGCTCGCCGGGCTGGACCGCGCCGCCGCCGAGCCGCCTGCCTCCGCCTGGGAGCGCCGCCGCGGGCAGCTGCTGCTCGGCACGCTCGGCGTGGCGCACGCGGTCACCGGCGCGCTGACGGCGATGCTCGTCCCGATCGCGCTGCTGGCGCTCCTGCGGATGGCCGCGCTGTTCGCGTTCGCGCGCCGGCACGCGCGAACCGTCCGCGCGGCCGCGCCGGACGGCGAGTTCCTGCCGCCCGTCTCGATCGTCGTGCCCGCGTTCAACGAGGCCGCCGGCATCGCGCGCGCGGTGCGCTCGCTCGACGGAAGCGACTACCCCGGTTTCGAGGTGATCGTGGTGGACGACGGGTCCGAGGATGGGACCGGCGACATCGTGGAGGCGCTCGAGCTGGAGCACGTCCGGGTCGTCCGGCAGGCGAACGCCGGCAAGCCCGCGGCGCTGAACCGCGGGATCGAGTCGGCCCGGCACGACCTCGTCGTGACGGTGGACGGGGACACGGTCTTCGAGACCGGGACGCTGCGCGAGCTCGTCCAGCCGCTCCGCGAGCCGAACGTCGGTGCGGTCGCCGGCAACACCAAGGTCGGCAACCGCGGCGGCCTGCTGGGACGCTGGCAGCACATCGAGTACGTGATGGGCTTCAACCTCGACCGCCGCCTCTACGACCTGCTGCGCTGCATGCCGACCGTGCCCGGCGCGATCGGCGCCTTCCGGCGCGAGGCGCTCACCGACATAGGCGGCGTCTCCGACGCCACGCTCGCGGAGGACACCGACATCACGATCGGGATCGGCCGCGCGGGCTGGCGCGTGGCGTATGCCGAGAACGCACGCGCGTGGACTGAGGCGCCCGCCTCGCTGGCCGCGCTGTGGCGCCAGCGCTACCGCTGGTCGTACGGGACGATGCAGGCGGTCTGGAAGCATCGTGGCGCCGTCGTGAGGCCGCGCGAGTGGCGGATCGGCCGGCTCGCGATCCCGTACCTCGTGCTGTTCCAGATCCTGCTGCCGCTGCTGGCTCCGCTCATCGACCTGTTCGCGATCTACGGGATCGTGTTCCTCGACCCGGTCCCGGTCGTCGGCTACTGGCTCGGCTTCAACGTCGTCCAGCTCGCCCTGGGGTGGTACGCGTTCCGGCTCGACCGCGAGTCGCCCCGGCCCCTATGGGCGATGCCGCTCCAGCAGTTCGTCTACCGGCAGCTGATGTACCTGGTGGCCATCGAGTCGGTGATCAGCGCCCTGGTGGGCAACCGGATCCGCTGGCAGCCGATGGAGCGGACCGGCGAGGTGGAGGTGCCGCGGGCGTAGCCGGCCGGGCAGGGCGTGGACGCCCGGCTACGCGTCCTCGGACTGCCTGAGGAGCGCGCCGGTCGTCTGCTCGAGAATGCGGCGCCAGGCACGCGTCTGCTCCTTCTCGCGCTCGAAGTGCTTGATGACCTTGCGCACGCGCGTGGCGGAGATGTCGATGCCGTGCCGCGCGCAGACCGCCCGCAGCCGGTCGTAGTCCTTCGCGAGCTGGAGCGTGACCGACTCGAACCCGTGCCGCGCGATGTCCACGCGGCGGGTGAAGTTCATGATGTTCGTGTCGAACATCAGCTCGTCGTTGGGGTCGGGCTCGATCAGGATGATGTCCACGCCCGGGTACTTCTCCTGCCACACGCGGACCGCCTCGTGCAGCCGCTGGTGGGCGAGCAGCTTGAACGCCTGGTAGCCGATCTGCGGGAAGCCCATGTCGGCGACGCGGCGCACGCGGCTGCCGGTCATCGTGGGGATCAGCTTCTGGAAGTCGTTGACGTACGGCACCAGCGGGTTGACCACGATCACGAACTTGGCCCCCGCCTCGACGGCCACGTCCACATTCGTGGTCGAGCGGATGCCGCCGTCCACGAGGTGGCGGCCCTTGATCTCGACCGGGCGGTAGATCATCGGCAGCGCCGTGGAGGCCGCGGACGCGGTGGAGATCGGCACGTCGTCCCAGCCGTCGGCGCCGAACACGATGCGCTCGCAGGTGTCGAGGTCGGTCGCGGTCAGGTAGAGCTCGTTCTCGAGCAGGCGGAAGTCGTTCACGCGGTCGGGGTCGCCCAGAACCTCCTGGAGGTAGTCCTCGATGCCGGAGCCGTCGTACAGGCCGGGCGGCAGGCCCTCGGCCAGGCCGAGCGCGAGGTCCATCACCGACACGTTGCGTACGTTCGAGAGCAGCGTGCGCACGACCCCGAGCGAGCGCAGTGGCAGCAGGGCGAGGCTCTTGGCCAGCGACGCGTAGTCCGGCTGCAGGACCGTACCCATGTTGATGTCGCGGAACGGCGTGGGCACCTGCTGGTTGACGACCCGCATCATCTCCTCGGGCGTGACGCCGTTGGCGGCCAGGCTGGCGACGAACGAGCCGGCGCTGGTGCCGACGTAGACGTCGAACTCGTTGATCGTCCGGTTGACGGCGAGCAGGTCGAGGGCGCGCAGCGCGCCGATCTCGTAGACGCCGCCGGTGACCCCGCCGCCGCCGAGCACCAGCGCGGTCTTGGAGCGCCGGCCGCGGCGGCGCTGCTGCGGCTTGCCCGCGGGTTCGCGCTTGTCCGGCTTCTCGAGCTTGACGACCTTGCCCATCGGGCGCCGAGTATGGCAGCGAACACGGCGCCCAGACCGCAACCTCTCGCCGCTAGGGTGGTTCGTGCCCTCAATGCGCCGAATGCCCTGCAATCGACGCATCCTTGCCCTGCTCGCGCTGCTGGTGGCGGCGCTGGCCCCGGCCGCTCCCGCGGCCGCCCAGAGCGAGGATGCCAAGCTCAAGAGCGTCCTCGCGCGCGAGATGCGCGGCGCCTCGGCCGCCTCCGGCGCCTACGTGGTGAACGCGGACGAGGAACGGGTCCTGTTCGGCTGGCGCTCCGCGACCAAGCGGATCCTGGCGTCGAACACGAAGCTGTTCACGAACGGCGCCGCGCTCGCGGCGAACGGGGCCGGCGCCCGTCTCGAGACCGAGGTGCTGGGCGTGGGCGCGATCGAGCCGGCCAGCGGCATCTTCCCCGGAGACCTCTACCTGCGCGGCGCCGGCGACCCGAGCTTCGGGAGCACCGCCTACAACCGCAACAACTACGCGGACGGGGCGAACGTCGAGACGCTGGCCGAGGCGCTCCACGACGCGGGCCTGCGCCGCGTGCGCGGCCGCATCGTGGGCGACGAGTCGGTCTTCGACCGGCTGCGCGGGACCGCCTACTCGAACTACCACGGCTCGGGCGCCGTCGGCGGACCGCTGACCGGCCTCGCCTACAACCACGGGCGCGCGTCGAACGGCTACTTCCAGCAGAATCCGCCGGTGTACGCCGCCGGGCAGTTCGCCGAGGCGCTCCGCAAGCGCGGCATCCGGGTGGACGGCGCGGCCGCGGCCGGGTCCACGCCCGACGGCGCGCTCGAGCTGGCCCGGCTCGAGGGACCGACGATGGCGCGGCTGGCGCAGATCACCGGCGTGCGCTCCGAGAACTGGTTCTCCGAGATGCTGCTGAAGGGACTGAGCGCCTCCGGCACCACGCGTGACGGCGCGGCACAGGCGCGGCGCTACGCACGGTCGCTCGACGCAAGCGTGTCGGTCGTGGACGGCTCCGGCCTCTCGCGCTCGAACAAGGCGGCGCCGCGCGAGGTCGTGGACTTCCTGCTGGGCGAGCTGGAGCGGCCGGACGCGGACGCGTTCGTCGGCTCGCTGCCCACGGCCGGCGTCAGCGGCACGCTGGCCACGCGCATGCGCAGCGGGCCCGCCCGCGGCCGCTGCCGCGCGAAGACCGGCACGATCAACGGCGTCACCACGCTGTCGGGCTACTGCGACACGGCCGGCGGCGACACGCTCGCGTTCTCGATCCTGATGAACAGCGCGAGCATCGGCCCGGGCCGCTCGCGCCAGGACCGCATGGTCCAGGCGATCGCGCGCTACCGCGGCTAGCGCCCGAGCACGCTGCGCGGCGCGCGCGCGACGGTCCCGCCCAGCTCGTCGCAGAAGTCGTCGAACTCGTGCCCGTCGAAGTAGCCGTCGACCACCACCTCGTCGGCGGCGAGGCAGTAGCGCTCGGTGTCCTCGCCCAGCAGCTGGCCGTGCGGGCAGCGCCGCCTGAACGCGGCCCCGCGACCCACGCGCTCGTCCCCGATCGCGCTGCCCCGCGGGTACGGCGTGTTGCTCTCGCACGAGCGGTAGAGCGGCGGCGAGCTCACGACCGCACGCTGCCCCGCATCGGGTGTCGCGAAGCGGGCGTAGAAGAGGCCGCCGCCGAGGTCGGTGCAGAAGATGCGGGCATGTTCCTCGACGCCCTTCCAGAGCCGGGCGTAGTCGGGGACGTACGCACGTGAGCGCTTCAGCTCGACGGTGCGGCAGGTCTCGTCCCAGTCCACCATGTGCTTCACCCGCTCGGCCCCCGTGCGCGACCTGATCGCGACCACGTAGAAGGCGAGGCCGGCGAGCGCCAGCGCCGCGATCACGGCCCCGATCCACCAGTGCCTACGTGCCATCGGCACATCTTCGCGAACCGAATGCCTCTACCGTGGAGGCGTGACGATCGACCAGGCAGTGGAGCTGCTGGAGCTGGAGCTCCCCGCCGACGCGCGTGCGATCCAGCTCGCTCGGCGCACGATGGCCAAGCGCTGGCACCCGGACCGCGCGGCTCCCGCGCAGCGGCACGTGCACGACCGCCAGATGAAGGCGATCAACTCGGCCGCCGACCTGCTCGAGACGCGCGTGAACGACGCCGGGCCGATCACCAAGATCGACGTGCGGGTGAGCGCGGACGTCTGGCGCCAGCAGCAGCGCGAGGCCGGCGAGCGCGCCTACGAGGCGGCGCAGCAGGAGCCGGCCACGCGCCGGGCCGGCACCTCGGCGGAGCGCTCGATCGTGTACCGCTACGTGAAGTCGGCGAGCTTCCCCGAGTGGGGCGTCGGCAGCATCGTGGACGTGCGCTTCAGCGGCGAGGGCGACGACATCCAGCGCTGGGCGCAGGTCCAGTTCGGCAACGGCACGCACCTGCTGCCGGTGGACAACCTGACCTTCGTCGACTTCCGCCAGCACGAGAAGGACGCCGACCGCGCCGACCGCTTCCTCTCGGCCGCCCGCGACGCCGTGGCCGAGGGAAAGCACGACCTCGCGATCAAGCGGCTCGTCTACGCGCGCAACTCGGACCCGCGCCGGGCAGAGATCCTGAGCCTGCTTGCGCACGAGTACTTCCGCGTGGAGCGGCTGAAGGAGGCCGGCCGCGCCGTGCGCGACTGGATCCGGGCCGAGCCGGACATGCCGGCCGCCTAC
>DASVVS010000055.1:0-14247 GCA_036386455.1 Thermoleophilaceae bacterium | reverse complement strand
ATGGCGAGGGCCGGAATCGAACCGGCGACACCACGATTTTCAGTCGTGTGCTCTACCAACTGAGCTACCTCGCCCGCGCGTCGATGCTAGCGGCCGAGGCGCCGGGCGCGCTCAGTCCGAGGCGGTCTGCACGAGGCGGGTCAGCTGGTACGCCGCGGCGACTCCCACGAGCCCGTAGACGACGCGGCTCGCGGCGTTCGTCTCGCCGAAGTCGTTGCCCGTGAGCTTCGCGACCAGGTCGAAGCGGCCGGCGGCCACCAGGCCCCAGTTGACTCCACCGACAGCGGTGAGCGCTCCGGCGGCCAGATCCAGCGTGTTCATGGCGTCCTCCTCAGGTGGGTTCGTCGCCAGGGATACGAGAAGCCCCCGCTCCCGGACCACGGGCGGCGGCCGTGCCCAGAGCGGCGGCCACGAGCGGCGGCACGGTCGCCACCGCCACGCCACGCACACCGGGCCGCGTCCGCCGCGCGTACACCACGCCTGAAGCGAGGTCGAGCAGGTCGATGGCCACGTTCCCGGGCAGCCACGAGCCGGGGTCCCGCGGCGTGGCGAGAGCGAACACCACGTTCCGCGCCCCCCAGATCCTCATGACATACCGAAGCTCCTCCCCCGGCCCGCCCCGGACCCCGAGCGACCACGCGACGACCCGCGGCGCGAACAGCGCCGCCACCCCGATCGAACCGCGGATCGCGGTCAGCGCGTCGAGAGGCTTCACCGCCGCCTGGATACCCGCGCGCGAGGGCGCCGAACCGCCCCGGCCGAGCCGACCCGCTCTGTAATCTCGAACGGAGTGAGCGAACTCATCCACACCTGCTACCGGATCGGCGACATCGACCGCTCCGTCGCCTTCTACACGGCCCTCGGCTTCGAGGAGGTCGGCCGCATGCCGATCCGCGACGAGGCCATCAACGTCTTCATGGGCCTGCCCGGCGACGGCGCGCGCCTGGAGCTGACCTACAACCACGGCGTCGACTCCTACGAGCTCGGCACCGGCTACAACCACATCGCGGTCACGGTGGAGGACCTCGACGCGCGGCTCGAGGAACTGTCCAAACAGGGAATCGAGCCCGAGAAGCCCCCGTACACGGTGCGCGAGGGCGGCTCGCGGCTCTGCTTCGTCCGCGACCCCGACGGCTACCGCATCGAGCTGATCGAGAAGGGCGCGTGACGCACCGCCGGCGGCTGGCAGCGGTCGCCGCGGCGGCCGCGCTCGCGCTCGCCGGCTGCGGCGGTGACGACGAGAAGGCCACGACCCCGCTCGGCGAGGCGCTCGCCTACCTGCCGGAGGACGTGCCGGCCGTCGCGGTGTTGGAAACGGACCCGCGCCACCGCCAGTGGGAGCAGGTCGACGACCTGATCGAGCGCTTCGCGGTGGCCCCGCAGATCAGGCAGCAGGGCCGTGACCGCATCGCTCGCGGCCCGCTCGACTTCGACCGCGACCTGCGCCCGCAGCTCGGCAACGAGCTCGTCGTCGGCGGCTTCGAGCCCGAGCGGGGCAAGCGGCGCCGCCTCGTCATCGCCCTCAAGGTCAAGGACCCCGCCGCGGCCGGCCGGGACCTCCCGCCCAAGCTGAAGGAGAACGGCCTCGAGTCGCGCCTAGACGGCGACGTGCTGGTGGCCGCCAGCACGCGCGAGCTGCTCGACGACGCGATCGCCCAGGGCGGCCGCGACGACGGCCTGACCGAGGAGGAGCTCGACGAGCAGCTCGGACGCCTCGCCGGCGGCGACCCGCTGCTGCGCGCGACCAGCGACCTCCAGCGCGACGTCGAGTCGAAGGGCGCCCAGGCGGCACGGGACGAGCTGCCCTGGATCGGCGCGCTGCGCCGCATGGCGCTCGTCGGCAACGCCCGCGCCGACGGCCTCGCCATCGACTTCGAGGTGAACACCGAGAGCGTCGACGCGGCCGACCTGCCGCTCGCACCCGGCCGCGCCGCGCCGCCGGTCCCGGTCCGCGAGGGCGAGATCGCGCTGGCCGCCCGCGAGCCCGGCCGCCCCGCGATCCTGATCAACCGCCTGCGCGACTTCCTCCCCCGCACGAAGGCGCACTCGACCGCCCTGAACGACGCGCTGAAGCGCATCGGCGTGGACCTCCGTCGCGACCTGCTCGGCCAGTTCGGCGACGTGGGCGCCACCTCGTTCACGCTCGACAGAACGTACGTCGCCCGCGCAAACCTGAAGGACCCGCGCGCCTTCGCCGCCACGCTCGCGAAGCTCGCCCGCGAGCTGCCCGGAGCGGCACGCGGCGACATCGGCTTCACCATCGAGCCCGGCGGCGGCGAGGGCTTCTACCGGCTCAATGCCGACCGCGGCCGACAGCTGTTCGTGGGCGTCGTCGGCAACCAGGTCGCGCTCGGCGAGGAGGCGGGCCGGGCCCGCGACTTCGCCGAGGAGCGCAGCCAGCCGGTGCCCGGCGCGCGCGGCTCGCTCGCGTTCTCGGCCGACGCCGAGTCGCTCGCCAACGAGTACATCGAGCGGCGCGCGGGCGGCCCGGCGGCGCTGCTGGGCCAGCTCGCCACCCAGCCGCTCGGCCCCCTGCGCGGCTGGGCGGAGACGACGCCGACCGGCATCGCCGGCCACGCCGAGCTGAAGATCGAGTAGCGCGCCGCGAGCCCCCTCGAGGGCTGCTCCGCCTCGCCGCCTAGAAGGCGCGGATCGCCAGGTTGAGCAGGATCGTCAGGCCGATCGAGAGGATCAGGGACCAGACGAGGCAGCCGGGGCGGAACTGCCAGCGGCCGCGTTGGCCGGAGCGCTTGGTGAAGATGAACACGGAGCGCTCCTACCCGCAACGGGCAGGGCGAACCCGAACCGGCCGGCGGGCCGGGCCTAGCTCCAGCTGTCCCAGCGCTGCAGCAGCGGCAGCGGATCGATCGGGCTGCCACCGCCCTGCCAGACGCCCTGCCAGATCTCGAAGTGCAGGTGCGGGCCGCTGGATGCGCCGGTGGTGCCGACCTTGCCGATCAGCTGCCCGGTGCGCACGGTCTGCCCGTCGCGGACGAGCAGCGAGCCCTCGACGAGGTGCATGTACACGTAGTCGCGGCTCTCGCCCGCGCCGTGGATCACCACGTACACGCCGGCGCCGCTCGGCTGGTTGCCGGTGAAGCGCACCACGCCGCCGCGGGCGGCGACCATCGGCGTTCCCTCGGCCGCGGACACGTCCTGACCCTGATGCTTGCGCTTGCCGCCGTCGCGGTCCGAGCCGAAGCGGGAGCCCTCGGCGCCGAAGGTGTGCTGGCCGACCACGGGGAAGCGGTGCGACTGGATCGTGACGGTGCGCGGCGCGGCGCCCTTGATCGCGCGCCCGCGGGCGTCGCGCGCCGACAGGCGCAGCTCGAGCGTGCCGCTCGGCAGGCCGTCGGTCGCCAGCACGTGGTCCTGGCGCGAGTTGACCGGGCGCTGCCCGAGCTCGACGACCTTCACGCGCTTGCCCGCCTGGACGACGACGAGCTTCACGTCGGCCTTCGAGCCGCTGCGCCCGCGGACCTCGAAGCTCGCGCGGATCGAGCGGCCGTAGGCGTAGAAGTTGCTTCCGTTCAGGGAGAACGACGCGACGTCGAGCGTCGACTTGCCCTTCGAGGGCTTCGCCTCGCTCTCGGCGGTCTGGCCGGCGACGCCGCCGCCGGCGGAGGTGCCGCTGCCGCCGGAGCTGGGCACGGATGGGACGCTCGGCACGGACGGGACGCTCGGCGTGCCGGGCACGGACGCGCCGCCGCTGGTGGCGGCGGGCGCGACGGCAGGGGCGACCGCGAGGGTCGTCAGGGCAGCGAGGATTGCGGCAGGCGTGCGGAGGGGCACCCTTGTGGGGTCGGCCGCCACGGCTGGGTGCCCGCGCGCCCCTGCGCAACTTGCACAGCTTTGCGGCGCTAGGCCTCGCGAATCCGCTGCAAGAGCTCGACCGAGCCGTTCTTGTTCAGCGGATCGTTCAGGTTGCCGCACTTCGGCGACTGCACGCAGGACGGGCAGCCCGACTTGCACGGGCACTCGGAGATCAGGAGCAGGGCGTCGTCGCACAGGCGCTCGAACGCCTCGAATCCCGCACGCGTGATCCCCACCCCGCCGGGGTGACCGTCGTAGATGAAGATCGTCGGGCGGCCGGTCTGGTGGTGGTAGGCGGTCGAGAGGCCGCCGATGTCCCAGCGGTCGCACATCGCGATCAGCGGCAGCACCGCGATCTGGGCGTGCTCGGCCGCGTGCAGCGAGCCCTGGAGCACCTCGAGCGGGAAGTCGTCGGCCAGGAGCCGCTCCGGGATCACGTACCAGAGCGCCTGGGTCACGAAGCGCTGCATCGGCAGCTCCACCGGCAGCAGGTCGAGCACCTCGTGGTCGGAGACGCGCTTCTTCTGGAACGCGACGACCTCCTCGCTCACCGACACCATCCCGAAGTTCAGCTCCACGGTCCCGATCATCCGCTGGCGGCGGATCTCCTCGATGAACGTGTCGGTCTCCTTCTTCGGCTGCGTGTACCAGTCGCCGCCGAACTGCCGGACGAGCGCGCTGCGCCCGCGCAGGTCGAGCTCCTCCACCTCGTAGCTCGCGCCCAGGTGCATGTAGACCGCGCCGGGGTGCACAGTGGAGTACGCGCGCGCCGCCTCGACGGTGCCGATCACCTCGCCCCCGCTCTCGTCCACGACGGCGAACGAGTCGACCTCGGCCGAGCGCAGCGAGATCCGCCCCGCCGGGAACTCCGCGCCGCGCGGGAGGTAGCGGCCGTCGCGCTCGCGCAGGTGGCCGATACGGACGAGCTGGTCGGCGTAGGTCTCCAGCCGCGGCCCGAAGACGTCGCGGTCCTCGCTCGTCAGCGGCAGCTCGTATGCGGCCGCGACCAGGTGCGGCAGGTGGATCGACTCGTTCTCGTGGTCGAGGATGGCCGACTCGATCGGGCGCGAGAGGAACTCCTCCGGGTGGCGGCAGAAGAACTGGTCGAGCGCGTCCTCGCCCGCCATGTACATCGCGAGGCCGCGCTCGCGGCGCCCCGCCCGCCCCCACATCTGGCGGAGGCTCGCCACCGTTCCGGGGTAGGTGATGCAGATCGCGGCCTCGAGGTCGCCGACGTCGATGCCCAGCTCGAGCGCGTTGGTGGCTACGACCGCCAGCAGCTCGCCCTCCGAGAGCTTGCGCTCGATCTCGCGCCGCTGGGTGGGCGTGTAGCCGGCGCGGTAGGGGGCGATGCGCTCGGCCAGGTCGGCGCGGCCGATGTCCTCCAGCCGCAGGCGGGTGAACTTCTGCACGAGCTCGACGCCGCGGCGCGAGCGCATGAAGCAGATCGTCCGCACGCCGTCCTCGACCAGCTTCGCGAGCACGCCGGCGGCCTCGCTCAGCACCGACACGCGCTTGCCGGTCGCCTCGTCGGTCAGCGGCGGGTTCCACATCGCGATCTTGCGCTCGGCGCGCGGGGCGCCGTCGCGGTCCACGAGCCGGCACTCGATCCCGGTGAGCCGCTCGGCCAGCTCCTGCGGGTTGGCGATCGTGGCGCTCGCGAGGATGAAGCGCGGCTCGGTCCCGTACGCGCGCGCGAGCCGGCGCAGGCGGCGCAGCACGTTGCCCACGTGCGAGCCGAAGACGCCGCGGTACACGTGCGCCTCGTCCACCACGATCCAGGCGAGGTTGGCGAGGACGTCGCCCCACTGGCGGTGGTGCGGCATCACGCCGACGTTGAGCATGTCGGGGTTGGTGAGGATCAGGTTGCTGCGCGCGCGGATCGCACGGCGCTCCGAGGTGGGCGTGTCGCCGTCGTAGATCGCGTGCCGGAGGAACGGCGCCCTCAGGCCGGTCAGCTTGCGCGCCTGGTCCTGCGCGAGCGCCTTCGTGGGGTAGAGGTAGAAGGCGCGGGCGCGGCGATCGCGTGCGAGCGTGTCGAGCACCGGCAGGTTGAACGCGAGCGACTTGCCGCTGGCGGTGCCGGTCGTGACGATCGTGTCGCCCTCGAGCGCGGAGGCGAACGCCTCGGCCTGGTGCGTGTACAGCTCGTCCACGCCGTCGCGCTCGAGCGCCTCCAGCACCTGTGGGTGGAGGTTGCCCGGGAGCGGCGCGCGCTCGCCGGGGCGCGACCCGAGCCGGCCCTCGTAGACGACCTGCTCGGCCCGGCCGGACTCGATCAGGGCGTCCCAGGGGGCTTTCGTTCGGGCGGTCGGCATCGCCGTTGCGATAGTAGGGACGCTCGCCCATGGCCATCCGCTGCGTCTACACCGACCTCGACGGGACCCTGCTCGGGCGCGGGGCATCGCTCTTCCGCGACCACGAGGGCGGCTTCACGCTGCTGCCCGCCCGGGCGCTGGAGGCGTGCCACCGCGCGGGCGCGGAGGTGGTGATCAAGTCCGGGCGGCGCAAGGCGCAGGTGATGGAGGACGCGCGGCTGCTCGGGCAGACGTCGTACATCTACGAGGTCGGCTGCGGGCTGCACATCGACGGCGAGGACACCTACCTCACCGGAGCCGAGCTACAGCCGCGCGACGGGCTCACCGTGTCCGAGCAGGTCGACAGGGCGGGCGCGCCCGCGCTGCTGCTCGAGCGCTACGCCGGCCGCTTCGAGTACCACGCCCCGTGGCACCGCGGGCGCGAGTTCTCGCACATCTTCCGCGGGCTGGTGGACACGTGCGAGGCGGACGACCTGCTCGCCGCCGAGGGCCACGGCGGGCTGCGGCTGGTGGACAACGGGACGATCTCGCCGAAGGAGACGCTGCTCGGGCTCGACGGCCCGCCGCACTGCTACCACCTGATCCCGCGCGAGGCCTCGAAGGCGAACGCGGTGGCGGCGCACATGCGCGCACGGGGCTACGCGCCGGAGGAGTGCATCGCCGTGGGCGACTCGCGCGAGGACCTGGGCGTGGCCGCGGTGGTCGGCCGCTTCTTCCTCGTGGCGAACGCGCTCGACAGGGACCCCTCGATCCGCACGGCGGCGCCGCCCGGGTCGAACGTGGAGGTCACCGAGGCGGCCGCCGGCGAGGGCTTCTACGAGGCCGTGGTGCGCTCGCTGGCGGAGGCGCGCTGAGGCGCCTGCCACCCGGCCGCTACAGGTAGCCCCACTTGCGCAGGAACTTGCGTAGCTCCGCGATGTAGCGCTTGCCGCTCGGCGAGGTGTCGCCCTCCAGCGGCTTCAGCTCGCCGCGGCGGTAGGCCGCGTACACGAGGTCGAAGGCGGTGCTCTTCTGCCCGAGCAGGAGCTTGTCGGCCGTGTAGGCGGCGAGGAAGCCGCGCACCTCCGGCGTGTCCGGGTCCTTGCGGAACTCCTTGTAGAGCGCCACGTACTGCTTCAGGTTCTTCTTGATCTCGCCCTTGTACTGCTTGGTGGCGTTCTTGAGCTTGCGGTCGCCGAAGCGCAGGATCATCGGCGGCGCGCCGGAGGCGGCGTAGGCGGTGAAGGCGCCCGCGAAGCGGAAGTCCGAGCTGCGGAACTCGGGGCGGCCGTCCTTGTCCAGGTCCCTCAGCTCGTAGCCGAAGTCGCCCCAGCTGCCCTTGGTGCGCCGGTAGGCGCCGGGCGCGGGCTGGGCGTCGAAGCTGTAGATCTGCGTGTAGGAGCAGCAGTGCGCGCCGCCGGTGTAGAGGTCGATCAGCACCTCGGGCTCGCCGTTGCCGTCGAGGTCGCGCACGGTCGTGGCCGGGACCTCCGAATCGCCGTATCCCTGCGGGATCGTGGGGCACTCGGTGCACGGGGCGGGCACGATCGCGTCGTGCAGCACGGCGCCGCCGCGGGTGATCTTGATGCGAACGTCGCGGAACTCGAAGTCGCCCGTCTTGTCCCAGGTGAGCTCGGCCTTGACCTCGCCGGCGGGCGAGGTTCCGGTGCGGGTCTCGCCGCCGGGAGCGGCGGAGGCGCTGGCCGGGACGAGGGCGGCTACGAGCAGGGCGATGAGGAGCAGCGGAGAGCGAGTCATGCCCGCCACCCTAGCCGCGATCCGGCTGCGCGCAAGCGGCTATGAAGTCGAGCACGGCGCCGTTGAACTCCTCGGCGGCCTCCACGTTCGCCAGGTGACCCGCGTCGATCAGCGTGAACTCCGAGCCCGGTATCGCCGCGTGCAGGTCCTCCGACCGGAACGGCGGGACCATGACGTCGCGCCGCGCCCCGATCACGTGGACCGGCATCGTCAGCGACCCCAGGCGGTCGAGCGCGTCGTGGCGCCCGCTCGCCTCGAGCTGCCTGATCCAGGCCTCGGGCGGCTGCGGGTGCGGGTTCTCCAGGATCGCCTTGCGGACCGCGTCGACGAACTGCGGGTGGTCGAAGACCCGCTCGGAGTGCACGAGCATCATCACGAGGTCGGCGAACTCCTCGCGGTCGAGCTTGCGCACCAGGTTGGCGAGCACGCGCGAGCGCTGGTCGCCATAGCCGCCGGTCGCGCCGTAGGTGACGGCGAGCGTGAGCGTGCGCACCCGCTCCGGCGCCGCCAGCGCGACCTCCTGCGCGATCGCCCCGCCGAGCGACAGGCCGACCAGGTGGAACGAGTCGAGGCCGAGCTCGTCGGCCAGCCCGAGCGCGTCGGCTGCCATGTCGCTCACCTCGTACGGTCCCTCGGCCTGCGACGACTGCCCCACGTCGCGGTTGTCGAACACCACGAGCCGGTGCTTCTGGGACCAGACCGGCACCTGCAGCAGCCACGCGCCGTGGTCGCCGCCCAGCCCCATCACGGCCAGCAGCGGCTCGCCCTCGCCGTGCACCTCGTAGTAGAGCCGCTGCCCGTTCACCTCAGCGATCGGCACCGGCGCAAGATACCGTCCCCTCCGTGCCGGACCTGGTCACGGACCTCACGCGGATCTGCGGCGGCGACGCCGTCGTCACGCATCCGCACGCCCTTCGCACCTACGAGTCCGACGGCCTGCTGCAGTACGCGGTCGTGCCGCGCGCCGCGGTGCTGCCGGACACCGCCGAGCAGGTGCGCGAGGTCGTGCGCGCCTGCGCGCGGGCGGGCGTCCCCTGGGTCGCGCGCGGCTCCGGCTCCGGCCTGTCCGGCGGCGCGCTGCCGGTCGAGGAGGGCGTGCTGATCGTGCTCACCAGGCTGCGCCGGATCGTCGAGGTGGACCTGCCGAACCAGCGCGTGGTGGCCGAGCCGGGCGTGACCAACCTCGCGATCTCGCACGCGGTCGCCCCAACCCACTTCTTCCCGCCCGACCCGTCGAGCCAGATCGTCTGCTCGGTCGGCGGCAACGTGGCCGAGAACTCCGGCGGCGCGCACTGCTTCAAGTACGGCTTCACGACCAACTACGTGACCGGCCTCGAGGTCGTGCTCCCCGACGGAGGGGTGGTGGAGCTCGGCGGAAAGGGGGTCGACCTCCCCGGCTACGACCTCGTGGGCGCGTTCGTCGGGTCCGAGGGCACGCTCGGCGTGGCCACGCGGGTAACGCTGCGCGTCGTGCCGCGGCCGCAGGCGGTGCGCACGCTGGTGGCGTTCTTCGCCTCCACGACCGAGGCGGGCCGGTCGGTCTCCGACATCGTCGCGGCGGGGCTCATCCCGGGCGCCATGGAGATGATGGACCGGCTCTCGATCGAGGCGGCCGAGGGCGCCGTGGGCGCCGGCTACCCGACGGACGCCGAGGCGGCCCTGATCGTGGAGCTGGACGGCTCCGAGCGCGAGTGCGAGGCGCGCTTCGACGAGGTCGTGGCGATCTGCCGCACGAACGGCGCGACCGGCGTGCGCGTGGCAGGCGACGAGGCCGAGCGCGAGCTGATCTGGAAGACCCGCAAGGCCGCCTTCGCCGCAATGGGCCGGATCTCGCCCAACTACTACGTGCAGGACGGCGTGATCCCGCGCACGCGGCTGCCGGAGGTGCTCGGCCAGATCGACCGGCTGGCCGCCGACGCCGGCCTGCGCGTGGCGAACGTGTTCCACGCGGGCGACGGAAACCTCCACCCGCTCGTGCTCTACGACGCCGCCGTGCCCGGCGAGCCCGAGCGCGCGGAGGAGCTGGCCGGTGCCATCGTGACCGCGTGCGTGGACGCCGGCGGCTCGATCACCGGCGAGCACGGCGTGGGCGTGGACAAGAAGCGCTACATGCCCAAGCAGTTCGGCGAGGGCGACCTCGACGCGTTCCAGCGCCTGCGCTGCGCGTTCGACCCCGCCGGCCTGGCCAATCCCGGCAAGGTGATGCCCACGCCGCGCCTGTGCGGCGAGGTACCCGGCCCGTACCGCCAGCACCCGCTCGAGGCCGCCGGGGTGGCGGAGCGCTTCTGATGTACGAGACGACGGCGGCAGCGCTGCGCGAGGCGGCGGGGAGCGGCAAGCGGGTGCGATTCCGCGGCGGCGGCACCAAGATCGGCTGGGGCGCGCCGGTGCCGGAGCCGGACGTGGAGATCGCCAGCGGCGAGCTCACCCGGATCGTGGAGCACAACGCCGGCGACCTGACGGCCGTGGTGCAGGCCGGGGTGCCGATGGCGGCGCTGCGCGACGAGCTGGCCGCGGCCGGCCAGATGCTCGCGATCGACCCGCCGCTCCTCGACGGCGCGACGGTCGGCGGCACGCTCGCGACCGCGGACTCCGGGCCGCTTCGCCACCGCTACGGCGCGCCGCGCGACCTCGTGCTCGGCATGACGGTCGCGCTGAGCGACGGCACCGTCGCGCGCGCGGGCGGGAAGGTCATCAAGAACGTGGCCGGCTACGACCTCGCGAAGCTCTTCACCGGCTCGTTCGGGACGCTCGGCATGATCCTCGAGGTGGCGGTGCGGCTGCACCCCCTGCCGCCGCTCACCGTCACGGCGGTCGGCGAGTCGGACGACCCGGCGCGCGTGGCCGCCGCGGCGTCGGCGCTCACGCACTCCGCGATCGAGGCGCAGTGCCTGGACGTGCGCTGGGACGGCGGGCGCGGCGCCGTGCTCGTGCAGCTCGCGGGAGCCGAGGCGGCGGGCCAGGCCGGGGAGGCCGCGGCGCTGCTCGCGGGCGAGGGGATGGAGACGCGCTCGGAGGAGGACGACGCCGGCCTCTGGCACGAGCAGCGCGCGCCCCAGCGCTCGGCGGACGGGGTCGTGGTGAAGGTCTCCGGCGTGCAGGAGCAGCTAGCGGCGCAGATGGGCGCGGCCGAGCGTTGCGGCGGCTCGCTGGTGGCTCGCGCCGCGCACGGGCTGGCGTGGGTGCGGCTGCCGGGCGCGGACGCGGTCGCGGAGCTCCGCCGCGAGCTGGCGCCCTCGCCGTGCGTGGTGCTCGACGCGCCGGACGCGGTGCGCGCGGCGGTCGACCCGTGGGGCGTGGCGAGCGACAGCGGCGCGGTGGATCTGATGCGCCGTGTGAAGCAGCGCTTCGACCCGGCCGGCGCGTGCAACCGGAACGCCTTCGTGGGGGGCATCTGATGACCACCGCCTTCGACGGCGTCCGCCCGCCGTCCCCCGACACGATCGCCGACTGCGTGCACTGCGGCTTCTGCCTGCCCACGTGCCCGACCTACTCGCTCTGGGGCGAGGAGATGGACTCGCCGCGCGGGCGGATCGTGCTCATGCGCAGCGGCCTGGAGGAGGGCGCCGAGCTCTCGCGCACGCTCGTGACGCACATGGACCGCTGCCTCGGCTGCATGGCGTGCGTGACGGCGTGCCCCTCGGGCGTGCGCTACGACGAGCTGTTCCAGGACACGCGCGCGCAGATCGAGCGCAACTTCGACCGCACGCCGCAGGAGCGGCTGTCGCGGCGGCTCACCTTCGAGGTGGCCACGCACCCGGGCCGGCTGCGCGTGCTCGCTCCGTTCGCCGCGCTGGCGCACGCGCTCGGGCTGCCGTCGCTCGCGCGGCGGCGCCGCGGCGGGCTGCTGGGCCGGCTGCCGAAGCTGCGCACCGCACTGGAGCTGACGCCCGAGGCCTCCGCGCGCGCGCCCGAGGCCCCGCCCGAGCGCACCGCGGCGAGTGGCACGAGCCGCGGCCGCGCCGGCCTGCTCCAGGGCTGCGTGCAGCGCGCGTACTTCGGCCACGTGAACGCCGCCACCGCGCGCGTGCTCGCCGCCGAGGGCTGGGAGGTGGTGGCCCCGCGGGACCCGCGCTGCTGCGGCTCGCTGCAGCTGCACGCGGGCGACGACGAGCCCGCCCGCGCTCTCGCGCGCGCGACGATCGAGGCGCTGGAGGGCTGCGACGTGGTGGTGGCCAACGCCGCCGGCTGCGGCTCCGGGATGAAGGACTACGCCCACCTGCTGCGCGACGACCCGGCCTGGGCCGAGCGCGCGACCGCGTTCTCCGCGAAGGTACGCGACGTGAACGAGCTGCTCGCCGAGCACGAGCCGCGCGCGCCGCGCGGGCGGATCGACGTGCGCCTGGCCTACCACGACGCCTGCCACCTGGCCCACGCCCAGGCCGTCCGCTCGCAGCCGCGCGAGCTGCTGCTGGGCATCCCCGGCCTCGAGCTGGTCGAGCCGCCCGAGTGGGAGATCTGCTGCGGCTCGGCCGGGATCTACAACATCGTGAACCCCGAGCCGGCCGCGGAGCTGGGCGCACGCAAGGCCCGCAACCTCTTGACGACCGGCGTGGACACCGTGGCGGCCGCGAACCCCGGCTGCGCGCTGCAGATCGCCGCGCACGCCGAGCGTCTCGGCGGGAAGCTGCGCGTGGTGCATCCGATCGAGCTTCTGGACGAGTCGATCACGCGCGGGGCGCAGCCCCCGAAGGGAGCCGCTTGAGCATCGAGACACACGGCCCGGTGGAGGGCCGCCACGCGGAGGTGCTGACCGGCGACGCGCTCGCGTTCGTCGCGCACCTGCACGAGCGCTTCAACGAGCGCCGCGAGGAGCTGATCGCGCGCCGCGCCGAGCGCGTGGCCCGCTGGAACGCGGGCTCGCTGCCGGACTTCCTCGACGACAGGCGGGAGGTGCGCGAGGGCGACTGGCAGGTGGCGCCACCGCCTCCGGACCTCCGCGACCGCCGTGTGGAGATCACCGGCCCGGCCGACCGCAAGATGGTCATCAACGCGCTCAACTCCGGCGCGCGCGGCTTCATGGCCGACTTCGAGGACTCGCTCTCGCCGACCTGGTCGAACGTCGTGCAGGGGCACGTGAACCTGACCGACGCGATCGAGGGCACGATCGAGCACGAGGAGAACGGGAAGACCTACTCGCTCGGCGAGGAGCGCGCCACGCTGCTCGTGCGCCCGCGCGGCTGGCACCTGACCGACCGCCACGTGACGGTCGGCGGCCGGCCCGTGAGCGCGAGCCTCATGGACTTCGGCCTGCACCTCTTCCACAACGCAAAGCGGCTGCTGGAGCGCGGCTCCGGCCCGTACTTCTACCTCCCGAAGATGGAGAGCCACCTGGAGGCGCGTCTCTGGAACGAGGTGTTCGTGGAGGCGCAGGAGCGGCTCGGGCTCGAGCGCGGCACGATCCGCGCCACCGTGCTCATCGAGACGGTCCCGGCCGCGTTCGAGATGGAGGAGATCCTCTACGAGCTGCGCGACCACTCCGCGGGCCTCAACGCCGGCCGCTGGGACTACATGTTCAGCGTCGTCAAGACGTTCCGGACCCGGGGTGAGGAATTCCTCCTCCCCGACCGCAACTCCGTGACGATGACCGTGCCGTTCATGCGCGCCTACACCGAGCTGCTGGTGCGCACCTGCCACAAGCGCGGCGCGCACGCCATCGGCGGCATGGCCGCGTTCATCCCCTCCAAGGACCCGGCGGTCAACGAGCAGGCCTTCGCCAAGGTCCGGGCCGACAAGGAGCGCGAGGCCAACGACGGCTTCGACGGCTCCTGGGTGGCCCACCCGGGCATGGTCGAGCTCTGCAAGGAGGTCTTCACCGCCGTCCTCGGCGAGCGCCCCAACCAGATCGACAAGAAGCGCGAGGACGTGCACGTCACGGCCGAGCAGCTGCTCGACGTCCGCTCCACGCCGGGGGAGACCACCGAGGCGGGGCTGCGCAGCAACATCAGCGTCGGGATCCAGTACATCGAGTCGTGGCTGCGCGGGTCCGGCGCGGTCGGCATCAACAACCTCATGGAGGACGCCGCCACCGCCGAGATCTCCCGCAGCCAGGTCTGGCAGTGGCTGCACAACGGGGTGCGGCTCGCAGGCGGCGAGACGGTCACCCGCGAACTGGTCGAGCGGATCGTGGGCGAGGAGATGGACGCCATCCGGCAGAGCCGGGGCGACGCCTTCTCCTCCGGGCGGTGGGACGAGGCCCGGGACCTGTTCGTGGAGACGTCGCTGGCCGACGAGTACCCCGACTTCCTGACCCTGCCGGCCTACGAGCGCATGCCCTGAGGACGCCGTGACCGCCGTCGCCGATCCAGACGTCTCCCGACGCACCGCCGCGCTGGCCGACCGGCTGCGGGCCGCGGTCGGCACGGAACGGGTGCTCACC
>DASVVS010000054.1:0-49908 GCA_036386455.1 Thermoleophilaceae bacterium | reverse complement strand
CCGATGATCGCCGCCTTCGACGACGCGTAGGCCGCCTGCGGCAGGAACGCGGTCGTCGAGCCGAGCACGCTGCCGATGTTCACGATGCTCCCGCCGTCCTTCATCGCCCGCCCGCACGCCTGGGCCATGAAGTACGACCCGTTCAGGTTGATGTCGATCACCTTGCGGAACTCGTCCGGCGCCTCGCGCGTGGCGGGCGCGGCGGTGCCGATGCCCGCGTTGTTCACGAGCACGTCGACCTTGCCGAGCTGCTCGACGGTCTCGGCCACGACGCGGTCGCAGTCCTCCGGATTCGCGACGTCGGCCGGCACCGCGAGGCAGCGGCGCCCGATCTCCTCCACGCTCCGGCGCGTCTCCTCGAGCTTCTCCACCCGCCGGGCGCAGATCGCGATGTCCGCGCCGGCCTCGGCGAGCCCCGTCGCGAACGCCACGCCGAGCCCGGACGACGCGCCGGTCACGATCGCGACCTTGCCGTCGAGGCGGAACGAGTCGAGGATGCCCACGCGGCGGACCCTACTGCCCCGGCACGCGCATGTTGGACCCGTCGTAGTCCGCGGTCACGTGCCGGCCGTCCTTGAAGAAAACGGACCAGATCCCGCCCCCGCCGAGCGCCGGAGTGGCGGAGAGCGCGAGGTAGTTGACGTCGTCGCGGCTCGCACCCGCGCGCTTCGCCGCGCGCCGCAGCAGCCGGTCGGGCAGCCCGGTGTCGAAGCGGCTCAGGCTCAGACCACGCTGGCCCCCGCTGCCCGCCGGGAACCGCAGCACGCTGAGGTCGGCCCTGACCTGGACGTTCAAGCGCTGCCCGCCGGCCCGGTTCACGACCGCGTCGATCCGGTCGGGCGCCACGCGCAGGACGGTCAGGGAGCCCTCGGATCCGGCCTCCTCGCGCACTTTCCCCCACGCCTGCGAGAAACGCTCGCGCGGAACTAGCGACGGGCCGTCGTGCGACTCGACGCCGCCGAAGCCGCCACCGCCTCCGCCGAAGTCGACCGCCAGGAACACCCACACGATCGGCACGACGAACGCCGCCACGAACACGACCGCGGCGATCGCGAACGGGGTGTTGTAGGGAAAGCCCGAACCGGGACTGCGACGACGCCGACGTCGCCGCACCCGCGGCTGCGCCAGCGGCGCCTGCTCCTGAGAAGCCGGCCGATGCACGGAATCCTCCACCGGCCGCGAGCTCGTGCCCACGCGCGGGCTTGCGCCAATGCGCTCCTGCGGACTGGGCTCTTCCTCTGGTCGCCACCACGCCATAGCGGTTGCGAAGCCTAAGCGGCGGGTACCAGGGAGGTGTACCCCAACAAGTGCTTGCCGCGCCGCGAGGGGTCCGTCAAGGACGGCGGGAGCAGGACAGAAGGAGGAGAGACATGGCGTGGAGACGCTTTGACCGAGAAACCGGGTCCGCCGGGGACCAGCGCCACGGAGGCGTGGCCACCCAGGCGCCCGAGGCGCCGCCGGCACAGGCTCCGGTGGTCCCGCCCGACCCCGGGGACCGTGCGTACGACCGCACGCGGCATCCGGCCGACGACCGCCCGCACATGGGTCGCCGCGCCGCCGCCGCCGAGGCGGCCGCGGACATGGGCACGCACCACGAGGCGCGCGACCGCTTCGGCGGCCTGAACTGGGGCGCGGCCTTCTTCGGCTGGCTCACGGCGCTCGGCATGGCCGCGATCCTCACCGCGATCCTGAGCGCCGCCGGCGCCGCGATCGGGCTCAGCGAGGGCTCGGCGGCCACGGCGGCCGAGGACAACGCCGAGACCGTCGGCATCGTCGGCGGCGTGCTGCTGCTGCTCGTGCTGGCGACGGCGTACTACTGCGGCGGCTACGTCGCCGGCCGCATGTCGCGCTTCGACGGCAAGCGGCAGGGCTTCGGCGTCTGGGCGATCGGGTTCCTGATCACGCTCGCGATCGCCGCGGCGGCCGCGATCTTCGGATCCGAGTGGAACATCCTGAACCAGCTCAACCTGCCGCGCATCCCGATCGACGAGGGCGACCTCGCCACCGGCGGTGCCATCGCGCTGGTGCTGGCGCTCGCGACGACGCTGCTCGGGGCGATCCTCGGCGGCGCGAAGGGCCGCCACTACCACGACCGCGTGGACCGCGCGGGCGGCCGCGACTGGTAGGGGCTCCCCACACGCAAGACCGTGCGAGAGGCGGGGCTCCGGCCCCGCCTCTTTCTTTCCCAGGGCCGCGAGCGGCTGGAACAACCCCCATTCGGCGGGGGGCACGATGTGGTGGGATCGGCACATGCCCTTCGTACCGAATCGTCCCCGCTCCGACCTCGCCGCCCGCGGCGCCGACCCCAACGCCGTCCACTGGCCCATGGTGGACGAGCTCTTCGACTACGACGCGTTTCTCGCGCGCGGGCCGATCGCCGAGATACCGAGCGGCTCCACCGGGGCGCGCATCGCGATCGTCGGCGCCGGCGCGGCGGGCATGTGCGCCGCCTACGAGCTCCTGAGGGCCGGCCTCAGGCCCACGGTGTTCGAGGCCTCGGATCGCATAGGCGGCCGCAACTGGTCGCAGCAGTTCACGGACGGCGGAGCGCCTTCGGGTGTGGTCGCGGAGCTCGGTGCCATGCGCGTGCCCGTCGAGAACAAGGTCTTCTACCGCTACTTCGATCAGTTCGACCTCACGAAGGCGCCGTTCCCGGACCCGGGCCTCGTGCCGACGCAGCTCTACTACGAAAACACGGTCTACGACTGGGCGGTGGGTCAGGATCCTCCAGGCCCGTTCAAGGCGATCAAGGACGCGTTCATCGCCTTCACGGGTCAGGTCATGAACGACGTGGACGACGCCTACGCGAGCGGCGACATGGTTGCGCTGCAAAAGGCCTGGCAGGCGCTGATCCACAGGTACCGCAACACGAGCTTCTTCGAGGCGATGGCCAGCGGGATCCCGAGCTGGACGACCGAGGACCTGAACGCGTTCGGGGCGCTCGGCATGGGCGGCGGCGGCTTCGGCCCGCTCTACGGCGTCGGCTTCCTCGAGATGCTGCGGCTGCTCGCGAACCAGCTCGAGACCGACCAGCAGCTCATAGCCGAGGGCATCTCCTCGATCACCGCCGGCATGTACACCGCGCCGGTCCAGCAGCCGGACGGCGAGACCGTGTCGCTCGAGTCGCTCGGGTGCGTACGGCCGAACACACCGGTCACCGGCATCGCGCTCGAGCAGGGCACGCCGACCGTGCGGTTCGCGGGCGGCGCCGAGCAGTTCGACGCGGTCATCGTCGCGACCACCACGCGCGCGATGGAGTTCATGGGGCTCACGACGCCGAGGGCGGGCGACCCGTCCAACGTCGTCGACGGCGACGTGAAGGTGGCGATCCGGAACCTCCACCTCATGGAGTCGTCGAAGATGTTCATCCGCACCGAGACCAAGTTCTGGCTCGACGCGAACGGCGATCCGGTCCCCGGCATCCCGCAGAACATCCAGACCGACGAGCTGCCGCGCGGGATCTACTGCCTCGACTACCCCAACACCACCAACGGTGTCGTGTGCATCAGCTACACGTGGGGTGACGACTCGGCCAAGCTGCTCTCGCTGTCGGTGCCGCAGCGCTTCGCGATCTTCAAGGACGTCGTCGCGACGATCAACCCGCAGTTCGCCAAGGGCCTCGTGCCAGTCGGCGGCGACGACCAGATCCTGAACGTCGACTGGGAGGCGGAGAACTTCTACAACGGCGCCTTCAAGCTCAACAGCCCAGGCGAGGAGCCGAACGTGCACGACGCCTTCTTCCAGTACCAGTCGGTGCGGGGCGAGGGCGACACCGGGGTGTACCTCGCCGGCGACAGCGTCTCGTGGATAGGCGGCTGGACCGAGGGCGCCCTGCACACCGGGCTCAACGCCGCGTGCGCGGCCGCGGAGCGCATCGGCGGGACGGTGCAGTCTCCGTCCCCGCTCGACATCGACGCGGCGACCTACAACTACGGCTGATCAGTCCGTCGGGTTCCGGCTTCCGACGCCGCTCACGAACTCTCGCACGCGCCCGGGGCCGCTCGTCTCGGGCGCGAGCGGCGGCGTGTCGGCCCCCGACCCGTCGCGCAGTCCGTTGAGCAGGTCCATCAGCGCCTCGCGCGACGAGTGCTTCGGCTCCCAGCCGAGCTCGGTCCGCGCGCGCGTCGTGTCCATGATCGGAACGCCCAGCGCGAGGTCCACCCACCCCGGCGGGGTCGGCTGCGCGTGCGCCTTCCAGCTCGCGTCCGCGGCCGCGCGCACCGCGGCGGGCGGCACCACTACCTTGCGCGCATCGAACCACTCCGCCAGCGCGTCCGGGTCGATCACCGGATCCGCGGCGATGTTGTAGGCCCCGCGCGCGTCGCCGTTCACGATCGCCAGCCGGTACGCCTCGCCCACGTCGTACGAGTGCACCGCCTGCACCACCAGCCCCTCGACGTCGGGCACGACCGGGATCAGCTCCGTGCGCATCAGCGAGCCCGGCAGCAGCGGGCCGATGAAGTAGCGGCGGATCTCGGCCGCGGCCTCGCGCTTGAAGATCAGCGCCTTGCGCAGCCGCACCACGCGCAGCGACGGATGGTCCTTCTCGAGCTGGTCGAGCTGCCGCTCGGTCGCCGCCTTGTGGCGCGAGTAGAACGACGTCTCGATCCCGTCGGTCGGCCAGCTCTCGTCCACGCCGCGATCCTTCGGCCCGGGCGAGTACGCCCCGATCGACGACGCGTACACGAGCGCGCCCGCATCCGCCTCGCCCGCGGCGCGGAACACGCGCTCGCTGCCCACCACGTTCACCGCGTGCAGCTGCTCCTCGTCGCGCGACGGCTGGATCAGCCACGCGAGGTGCACGACAGCGTCGGCGCCGCGGAACAGCGGCACGAGGTCGTCCTTCACGACGTCCGCCTGCACCCACTCCGTCTTGGGCCACTTCATCGCCGGCAGCCGCCGGGCGACGCCGACGATCTCGTCGACCCGCGGCTCGTCGACGAGCGAGCGCAGCACGCTCGTGCCGACGTTCCCGCTGGCCCCCACGACCACGACGCGCATCAGGAACCTCCGAGAGGGGTCTCGTCGAGCCGCTCGAGCAGCTCTGGGATGGATTCGAAGACGTGCGACGCGCCGCCCTCGGTCAGCTCCTGCTCGGAGAAGCCGCCGGTGATCAGCGCGATCGTCTCGACGCCGGCCGCGGCCGCCGCCTTGCAGTCCCACGGTGTGTCGCCGAGCATCACCGCGTCGCCCGGCTCCGCGCCGGCCTTCTCGAGCGCGGCCTTCACGAGGTCCGGCTCGGGCTTCGTCGCCTCCACGTCGCTGGACGTGGTCCAGCCGTCGGCCAGCTCGCGCGCGTCGAGCAGGTCGAGGTAGTGCTCGACCTCGTCCTCCTTCGCGGAGCTGGCGAGCACGACGGTCTTGCCGGCGTCCTTCAGCCGCACGATCAGGTCACGGGCGCCGGACAGCGGCTCGACCTCCTCGATCAGCGACAGGTACAGCGCCTTCTCGGCACTGCGGATGTCGTCGCCCTTCTCCTCGTCGGTCTGCTTGTCGGTGAGCGACTCCACGAGCTGGTCGCCGCCCATCCCGATGTGGCGGTGGATCCGCCAGACCGGCAGCTTCACGTCGTGCTGGCGGAACGCGCGGTACCACGCGAGGGCGTGCTGGTAGTTCGTGTCGACGAGCGTGCCGTCGATGTCGAGGATCGCGGTGGAGGCCATCAGGCGGCGCCCCTCTCGCCCGCGAGCCGCGCGGCCTCCTCGGCGCCGCCGGTCCACGGCTCGCCGTGACCGACCAGCACCGTGCCCGCGCCGGTGCGCGCGATCTTGTCGAGCGAGGCCGTCGCCTGCGCGCTGTCGTTCGTGGCCGCCTTCGCCACGAGCCGCGGCCCCGCCGCTCCCGTGTACGGGTCCCAGGTCACGATCGCGTCGCCCGCGATGACCAGGTCGCGCTCGGGGAGGTGGATCGAGCAGTGCCCCTTGGTGTGCCCCGGCGTGAACAGCACGTGCGGGCGGCCGGGCACGTCGAGCGGTCCCTCGCCGTCGTAGGTGCGCACCTCGCCGAGCGGCCGCGCGAAGAACGCGCGGTTGCGCAGGAACGACGCGGCCACGCCCAGGAACGGGCGGTTCTTGAAGTACTTGAGCGGCAGGTCCTCGGTCCCGAAGAACGCCGGGTGCTTGCTCAGCTTCACGTCGCGCTCGTGCAGCCAGACCGGGATCCGCAGCTCGCGCCGCAGCCGCTCCGCGAATCCGACGTGGTCGTAGTGCGCGTGCGTGAGCACCAGCGCCTGGATGTCGGAGAGCTTGCGGCCGAGCTGGCCGAGCGCCTCGTGGAGGCGGCCCCATCCGGCCGGTGTGCCGGCGTCGACCACGGTCAGAGCGCCGCCGTCGCCCTCGACGATGTACCAGTTCACGAGCGAGTCCTCCACGAGGTGCACGCCCTCGCCGACGTCGCGTCGCAGCATCAGTGAAACCGCGGGAGGATCTCCCGCTTGTAGAAGTCCATGAACCCCTCCTGGTCGCGCCCCACCTGGTGCACGTAGATGTTGTCGTAGCCCGCGTCGACGTACTTCCCGATCAGCTCGAGGTGCACCTCGGGGTCCGGCCCGCAGGCGATCTTCTCGGCGATCTCGTCCTCGGTCGTGGAGCTCGCCACCTGCTCGAAGTGCGCGGGCAGCGGCAGCACCTGGTTGAGCTCGCCCGGCGTCGCGGCGTTCGGCCACACCCTGAGCGCGGTGCGGCGCGCCTCCGCCTCGTCCTCGGCCCAGCAGACCGTGACCTGCCCGTACGTGGGCTTGCCCGACCCGCCGGCGCGCCCGAACTCCTCGAGCAGCTCGGCCTCCGGCGAGACACCGACGAAGCCGTCGCCGACCCGCCCCGCCAGCTCGGCCGCGCGCGGTCCGGAGGCCGCGACCATCACGGGCACCGGCTCGTCCGGCAGCGTGTACACACGCGCGTTCTCCACGCGGTAGTGCGTGCCGCGGTGGCTCTGCATCCCGCCCTGCCAGAGCAGGCGCATGACCTCGATCGCCTCCTCCAGCATCTCGCGGCGGATGTGCGAGGGCGGCCACGGGTCGCCGAGGATGTGCTCGTTCAGCGCCTCGCCGGTCCCGACTCCGAGGAAGAAGCGCCCGGGCATGTGCGCCGCCGCCGTGGCCGCCGCCTGCGCGATCACCGCGGGGTGGATGCGGACCGTCGGCGCCGTCACGCCGGTGCCGAGCTCGAGCGTCTCGGTGGCCTCGGCGATCCCGCCGATCACGCCCCATACGAACGGGCTGTGACCCTGCGAGTCGGTCCAGGGGTGGTAGTGGTCCGAGATCAGCGCGAACGGGAAGCCGGCCTCCTCGGCCATGCGCGCGTAGCGCACCAGGTCGCGCGGACCGTGCTCCTCGGACGACAGCGAGTAACCGATTCGCGGCATCAGCCGGGCTCTACCCGGCCGGTCCGGCGGCTACGCAACCCGCTCGATGGCGGGCGAGCTCTCCTCCTCGGCGAGGAGGTCGAGAACGGCCTCCTCGACCGGCCCGTGCAGCGAGTCCATGTCGTTGGTCTCGGCCACGACCGGCAGAACGCCGCCGATCGTCAGGCCGGAGTCGAAGCGGTCGAAGATGCGCGGGTCGATGTAGGACGCGCGGCAGACGGCGGGCGTGTTGCCGAGGTAGCGCGCCACCTCCTTGACCGCGCGCGTCTTGGCGCGCTTCCGTGCGGTGGCCGACATCGACGCCGCCGGCCCCGACACCGCGAGCGCGACGGCCGCGAGCACGGTGGCGTTCCACGTGCGGAAGTCCTTCGCGGAGTAGTCGCCGGCGGTGACCTCCTTGACGTACGCGTTCACGTCGGCGGACTTGATGTCGCGCCAGCGCGTGCCCTCCTTGTACGCGAGCAGCTCAGGGTCGCCGCCGCGACGGCGCTTGAGCGCGGCCACGATCTCGTAGACCCGGTCGTCCACGATCGACTGGATGCGCCGCTGCCCGCTCTTCGCGGGGTAGTCGAACGTGATCGTGCCCTTGCTCACCCGCACGTGCTCCTTGCGCATCGTCGCGAGGCCGTAGCTCTCGTTCTCGACCGCGTAGTCCTCGCCGCCGACGCGGAAGAAGCCGCGGTCGAGCAGCCGCACCGAGCAGGCGAGCACCTGCTCGCGGCTGAGCCAGTCCGAGTCGAGCCCCGCCGCCACCCGCTCGCGCATCCCCGGCAGCGAGCGCGCGAAGCCGATCATGTCGTCGAACTTGCGCTGGTCCTGCCGCTGGCGCCACTTCTCGTGGTAGAGGTACTGCTTGCGCCCGCGGGCGTCGATTCCGGTCGCCTGGATGTGGCCCATCGGCCACGGGCAGATCCACACGTCCTCCCACGCGGGAGGGATCGCCAGCTCGTTGATCCGCTGGAGCACCTCGGTCTCCTCGATGCGGGTGCCCTCTTCGTCCACGAACACGAAGCCGCGCCCGCGCCGCCGGCGCGTGATGCCGGGGGAGGAGCAGTCAACGCGGCGCAGCCGCGGCATCAGGCGAGCCTCGCGAGCAGCTCGGGAGTGGGCGCGGCGAGCACGCGCGAGCGCATGTCGAGGTCGAGCGGGGCGCCGAGGTCGCCCGCGTCTGGGAACGCGACCACGCCGCCCGCCTCGCGCACCACGAGCTGCGCGGCCGCCGCATCGACCGACCGGCAGCTGCGCAGGCTGAGCATCGCGTCGAAGCGCATCGCTCCGACATAGCAGAGCGAGAGGGCGATCGAACCGATCATCCGCAGCCGCCGCGCGCCCGTGGCGGCGAGCTGCTCGGAGGCCGCGGCCACGAGATCGGGACGGGCGGACTCGACTCCCAGGATCTCCAGCTCACCGCCGGTGACCTCGAGCCGCTCGCCGTCGAGGAACGCTCCGCCGCCGCGCTGGGCCCAGAAGGTCTCCCCGAACGCGTCGACGAAGCCGAACTCGACGTCGGCCATCGTCGGACCGGAGGCGACCGCGATCGACAGCGCGTAGAGCGGCATGTCCCGCTTGGCGTTGAGCGAGCCGTCGATGGGATCGACCACGATCGTCACGTCGCCGCCGCCCGCGACCTCCAGGTTTCCTCGTTCCTCCGTGATGACGGTGGCACCTACCCCGAACCGCTCCAGCTCATCGATGACCGCGGCCTCCACCGCGCGATCGATCACGAGCGACATGTCCCCGCCCGCGCCGCGCGAGACCTCGCGCGCACGCTCCTCGCGTGTGCTGCGAGCGACGATGTCCCTGGCGGCGTCCGCCGCTCGGCGGCACGCGCTGAGCCAGTCCATCTCACGCCTATCCTACGGCCGATGCCGAACGAGGCGGTCACGCATCAAGGCGGACCGCTGCTCGTGCGCGGCGCGGCCGGCACCGGCAAGACGCACACCCTGCTCGAGCGCTTCGCCTGGCTGGTCCGCGAGGGAGTGCCCGCGGACTCGGTCCTGCTGCTCGCGTACTCGAAGGGCGCCGCGGCCGACGCTCGCGAGCGGCTCGAGACCGTCATCGCCACGCCGTGGGAGGAGCTGTGGTCGTGCACGTTCGCGTCGTTCTGCGCGCGCGTGCTCCGCGACGAGGCCCACGAGGCGGGCATCGACCCGTTCTTCGTCCCGGTCACGCCGGCCGACCGGCTGGCGCTGCTGCTCGACCGCATCGACGAGCTGCACCTGCGCCGTCACGAGATCCGCGGCAACCCGGCGCCGCTGCTCGGCAGCTTCGTCGCGCGCATCGATCGGCTGAAGGAGGAGATGGTCCGCCCGCCCGACCTGCGCGCCCACGCGGAGGCGCTCGCCGAGCGCGCGGGCGACGACGCCGACCGCGCCCACGCGGCACGCGAGCTCGAGCTGGCGCAGGTGTACGAGCGCCACGAGGCGCTGCTGGCCGACCGCGGCGCCCTCGACGCGGGCGACCTCGTGCTGCGCGCGTTCGACCTGCTGCTGGAGCGCCCCCACGTGCGCCGCCGGCTGGCCGGGCGCTTCCGTCACGTGCTCGTGGACGACTACCAGGACGTGAACTTCGCGCAGGCCACGGTGCTGCGGCTGCTGTGCGAGGAGCACGGCGGCGTGACGGTGGCCGGCGACCCCGCGTCGGCCGTGCACCGGCTGCGCGGCGCGGGGGCGAAGAACCTCGACGACTTCGAGCGCGACGGCGCGACCGTGGTCCGCCTCGATCGCAACCAGCGCAGCCGCCGCAAGCTCGTGACCGCCGCGCAGGCCGTGGTCCCCTCCGAGCAGCGCGTGACCGCACGTGCCGGCGGCGAGGTCCTGTTCTGGCACTGCCGCTCCGTGCGGGCCCAGGCGCAGCGCGCCGCGCTCGAGGCCGAGCGGCTGGCTCCCGACGAGCTCTGCATCCTCGTCCGCGACGTGACGAGCGAGGGCGCTCTGATCGGCGCGGCGCTCGAGGAGCGGGGGATCCCGTTCCGGCTCGCGGGCGCGGCGGCGTACTTCCAGCGCTCCGAGGTGCGCGACGTGATCGCCTGGCTGCGCCTGCTCGCCGACCCGGGCGACTCGGGGGCGGTGGTGCGCGCGCTGTCGCGCCCGCCGATCGAGCTGCGCCAGGTCGACATCGCCCGCCTCACCCAGCTCGCGCGGCGGCGCAAGCTCGACATGGTCTCGGGCATCGAGGCCGCGCTCGAGGCGCCCGGTCTGTCGCCGGAGGGGCGCGACCGCGCGGTGGCGTTCCTGCGCGTGTACCGCGCCGCCTCGCGCGCGTTCGAGGCGATGGCGCCGGACCGCTTCGTGCACCGGCTGATCGAGCGGATCGGCCTGCGCCGCCAGCAGGTGTTCGCGGCCAAGGCGGACACGGTGGAGCGACTCGTGAACATCGCGAAGCTCGCCGACCTGGCCGCGGAGTACGTGCGGCGCGAGCCGGGCGCGTCGTCGCGCGACTTCGCGCGCTATCTGGCGGCGGTCGCCGAGGCCGGCCTGCCCGAGGAGGAGGTCGCGCCCGTCGACGGGCCGGCGCACGCGGTCCAGATCATGTCGATGCGCGACGCGAAGGGGCTCGAGTTCGAGACCGTGCTGGTGCTGGGCCTGAGCGCCGCATCCATGCCGGGGCCACGCCGCGAGCCGCTCGACGCGATCCCGCCCGAGCTGCTGAAGGAGACCCTGCCGGAGACGGACGACCACGAGGCCGCGATGCGCCGTCTCCTGAACGTGGCCATGACGCGCGCACGCAAGCGGCTGGTCCTCTCGTGGGCAGAGGGCGAGCGCGGTCCGGCGGCGCGCCCCTCGCCGTTCCTGGAGGAGGCGCGCGCGGCGGTCGGCGCCGAGGTCGAGGAGGTCGAGGAGGAGCTGTTCGGGCCGGCCGAGGGCCTGCACTCCACGTTCCGCATGATGCGCGACGAGCTGCTCGACAGCGTGGCTCAGGTGGGCGGGCGCCTGGGCGAGATGCGCCTCGACACGTACCTGGAGGTGTCGCGCTCGGTCGCGCGTTACCTGGAGCTGCTCAAGCTCGCGGCATTGATCGAGCGCGGCAAGGCCGGGCAGAGCGTGGACGAGGCGCTCGGCGAGGTGAACGAGCTGCTCATGCAGGGAGCGAGCCCCGAGCAGGCCGAGCTGTTCCGGCTCTCCGCGCTCGACGACTACCTGCTCGACACCGCCGGCGAGCAGCGCGGCGGGCGCGACGTGATCCGCGCCGGCGCCGACGACACCCTCGAGCCGTTCATCCCGCGGCGCGGGGAGGGCCTGATGCTGTCCGCCTCGGACATCGAGACCTACCGCCTCTGCCCGCTCAAGTACAAGTTCGCGCGCGTCTTCCGCATCCCGCAGGAGCCGAGCATCAACCAGCGCTTCGGGATCGTGGTGCACCAGGTGCTCGAGCGCTTCCACGCGACCCCCGGCGGCTCGCTGGAGGGCCTGATGCAGCTCTTCGAGGCGGCGTGGCGGCGCTCCGGCTTCGGCGACTCGAACGACGACCTCCAGTTCCGCGAGCGCGCGGTGGCCGCGCTGCGGCGCTACTGGGAGCTCGACCGCAAGCGCGACTCGGAGCCCGTCTCGTTCGAGCGCAGCTTCTCGTTCCACATCGGGCCGCACCTGCTGCGCGGCCGGGTGGACCGCGTGGACCGGCTACCGGACGGGCGCCACGAGCTGATCGACTACAAGACCGGCAAGGCCAAGAGCGAGCAGGACCTGCGCGAGGACGTGCAGCTCTCGATCTACCAGATGGGCGCGCGCGAGTCCTGGGGCATCGAGACCGCCGCGCAGAGCTACTACTACGTGCTCGAGAACGAGAAGGTGCCGGTGGCGCACTCGGAGGAGGAGCTCGAGCGGGTGCGGGGCACGGTGACCGACATCGGCGACCGCATCATGGCCCACCGCTTCGAGCCGAAGCCTTCGATCGAGCTGTGCTCCTTCTGCGACTACCGCATCATCTGCCCGGCCGCCGAGAAGTGAGGCTGCAAGCCGGCGCTCGCCGGCGTCATCGGCCGACGAGCGGCCGCTCCGCCGTAGCGAAGTGAGGCGTGTCCTGCTCGTCGAGCCGGCGCGCGATCGAGCGTGCGGTGTCGAGCAGCATCGAGATCTTGCCCTCCGACGCCTCGTGCCCGCGGATGAAGACGACCAGCGTGCCGGCCTTGCACTCGAAGCCGGGGCGGAGCGGGTTCTCGGTGAGCGAGGCGACGAAGGTCGGGGAGAACAGCTCGCGCAGCGCGATCTCGTCCTGGTCGCTGCCGTGCCGTAGGTCGTACAGCTCGTTGAACCGCACGCTCTCGAGCTCGACCTTGTCGAACTTGGGGCCGCGGTTGAGCCAGTCGTTGTCGAGCCCGAGGCCGCTCAGGCGCGGGCGCAGGTAGACCCCGCGGAAGCGCAGCAGCGGCCCGCCGACGTCGATCGCGCACACCGTGAACGGGTGCGGCTTCCAGACCGTGACCTCCTCGCCGGCGTCGTGCCGGGTCTCGTACGTGTAGTGGGCCAGGAGGCAGGTCGGCCCGCCGAGCTTGCCGTGCAGCGGGCCCTGCATCGCGTGGTTGTACTTGCGGCGGTCGCCCGCCGACAGCAGCGGCGTCATCGGCACGTAGTCGCCGTAGCGGCTGTACTCGAGCCCGAGCCGCGGCGCGAGCTCGGCGAAGAAGTCGGTCGCGGCGCGCGTGCGGGCGCTCCAGTACGCCACGGCGAAGACGACCAGCACCGTGACCGCGATGCCTCCCACGATCAGCCGCCAGCTGGAGATAGAGGCACCCTCGATCGTGAAGAAGACGATCCCGATGCAGAGAGCCCACGACGCGGCCTTGCCGCGCAGGGCCTCACGCAGGTACGCCCGGCGCCGCTCCTCCATGGCTACGCGAAGGAGACGGCCGGCACGAGGCGCTCGGCCGGCGAGTCGAGCACGAAGAACTCGCGCTCGGTGAAGCTCGACCCGGCGAGCAGCGAGTTCGGGAAGACCTGGATGCGCGTGTTGTAGTTCTGCACGTTCGAGTTGAAGATCCGGCGCGAGGCCTGGATCTCGTCCTCGAGCTGCGCGAGCTGGTCCTGTAGGGACCGGAAGTTCTCGGCGGCCTGCAGGTCCGGGTACTGCTCGGCCAGCGCGTTGATGTGCCCGAGCGCGGAGGTCAGCTTGCCCTCAGCGCGAGCGACGTCGGCCGGGTCGGCGGCGGCCATCGCGGCGGCGCGCGCCTCGGTGACCTCGGTCAGCGTCGCGCGCTCGTGGGAGGCGTACCCCTTGACGGTCTGGACCAGGTTCGGGACGAGGTCGTGACGCCGCTTGAGCTGCACGTCGATGCCGCTCCAGGCCTCCTCGACCTTGTTTCGGGCCTTCACGAACGAGTTCCAGGTGGCGACGATCCAGAGGATCAGCAGGACCAGCCCGCCGCCGAGGGCGAAGAAGACGGTGTTGCTCATGCGGCCTAGATCGACCGCTTGCGCGCCAGGCTTGAGCTAGGTGCCGCCGGAGGAACCGGTCTCGGGCCCGCGCTGGCGGAGGAAGCGCTGGAAGTCGCGGGCGATCGCGTCGGCGGAGGGGATGCGCTCGGGCGGCATGTCGTCGGCCGCCTCGTCCATCGTCTGCTCGAGCCGCTCCACGAAGCTCTTCACGTCCGGGTCGCTCGCCACGGCGGCGTTCACCTGGCGCTCGTAGTCCTCGGCCGACTCCTCCAGCTCGCGCGCCTCGACCGCGACGTTGGTCGCGCCCTCGAAGCTGCGGATCAGCGCCAGGGCGGCTTTCGGGTTGGGCGCCGCCGCCACGTAGTGCGGCACCGACGCCCAGAGCGAGATCGAGCGGATCCCGGCGGCCGCGCACGCGTGGTGCAGCACGCCCACGATCCCGGTCGGTCCCTCGTAGGTGGAGCGCTCGAAGCCGAGCTCCTGGACCAGCGACTGGTCGGACGCGATGCCGGTCATCGGCACCGGCCGCGAGTGCGGCACGTCGGCGAGCAGCGCACCGAGCGTGATGACGCTGACCGCGCCCACCTCGCGCGCGACGTCGATCAGGAGCTGCGAGAAGGCGTTCCAGCGCAGCGACGGCTCGACGCCCTCGAACAGCACGAGGTCGTTCTCCGCGCCGGCCACGCGCGCGGCGCTGAAGGTGTTCTCCGGCCATTCGACGATCCGGGTCCGGCCCTCGAGCAGGCGCACCGTCGGCCGGACGGCGGTGAAGTCGTAGAACTCCTCGGGGTCGATGCGGGCGAACTCGGTCGCCTCGAAGCTGTCGACCAGGTAGTCGAGCGCGGCCGTCGCCGCCTCGCCGGCGTCGTTCCATCCCTTGAACGCGACGACCATCAGCGGATTGCGCAGGTCCGGCCGCTCGCTCCACTCGACGTGGTCCACACAGGGCACCATAGAGTCACAGCCCGTGAGGGGCCGCCTGGCAGCGGCGCTCGCGGCGGCGACCTGCCTCCTGGTGGGCGCTTGCGGCGGCGGGGCCGACGACGAGCGCGAGCGCGTCGTGGTGGCGCTCGACTTCACGCCGAACGCGGTGCACGCGCCGATCTACGCGGCGCGCGACCTGGAGGTGCGCGCGCCCGGCTCGGCGCCGGATGCGCTGAAGCTCGTCGCGTCCGGACGCGCGGACATCGGCGTGCTCGACATCCACGACCTCGGGCTGGCCGCCGAGCGCGGCGGTGACCTGGTGGGGATCGGCGCGCTGGTGCAGCGCCCGCTCGCGGCGATCATCGCGCGCGCCGACGTACGCCGCCCGCGCGACCTCGAGGGGCGCCGCGTGGGGGTCTCGGGCCTGCCCTCGGACGTGGCCGTGCTGCGCGCGGTGCTCGAGGGCGACGGCGCCCGGCTCGCGCGCGTGGACCAGGTGACGATCGGCTTCGCGGCCGTCCCCAACCTCGTGCAGCGCAAGATCGACGCGGTGCCCGCCTTCTGGAACGCCGAGGGCGTGACGCTGCGCCGCCGCGGCGTGCGCGTGCGCGAGTTCCGCGTCGACGACTTCGGCGCGCCGCCCTACCCGGAGGTCGTGCTGTTCACGGCGCGGCGCACGCTCGAGCGACGGCGCGGCGCGATCGAGGGAGCGCTGCGCGCCATCCGCGCGGGTATCGACGAGACGCTCGCCGACCGCGCGGCCGCCTCGGCCCGGATCGCCCGCGCGTCCGGCGCCGACGTGGCGCTCGTGCGCGCCCAGCTCGACGCCGTGGCGCCGGCGCTGCGCCCGCCGCTCCGCCTGGACCGCGCGGTGCTGGAGCGCTGGGCCGAGTTCGACGAGCGCTTCGGCATCCTCACCCGCCGCCCCGACGTGGACCACCTGTTCGACTTCGGCCTGGCACCGTGACCGCGATCGTCCCCACCCCCTGGCCGCCGGCCGAGTTCGAGCCCGCCGCGCCGCACGTCTTCTCACTCGACCTCACCGGGCCGGCCGACCTCGAGGTGCTGAGCACGGAGGAGCGCGCCCGCGCGCAGCGCTTCGCCACCGCCACGCTCACGCGCCGCTGGTCGCGCGCCCGCTCCGGCCTGCGCCGCGTGCTCGCCGCGTACGCGCAGACCGAGCCCGACGCCGTCGTCATCGCGCCCGCGGCCTGCGTGCACTGCGGCGAGCCGCACGGCAAGCCTTATCTCGCCGACCCGCCGCTCGACGCCCTGCGCTTCAACCTCTCGCACTCCGGCGATCTCGCCGTGGTGGCCGTCGCCCGCGACCGCGAGGTCGGCGTGGACGTGGAGGCCGCCCGCTCGGGGCGGCGGATGGAGGGCATCGCCGCGCGCTGGTTCAACGCCACCGAGGCCGAGACGCTGAGGGGGCTCGGCGAGGCCGAGAGCGAGGCGATGTTCTACCGCCTGTGGGCGCGCAAGGAGGCGTACCTCAAGGCCACGGCGGAGGGCATCGCCGGCAGCCTTGCCTCGTTCGACGCGCTGCGCCTCGAGCCGCCCGGCGGTGCCGGCGGCTGGGAGTTCGCGGACCTCGACGTGGGCTCCGGATACGCGGGTGCGCTGGCCCTGGCGCCGCCCGGCTTCGTGCCGGCTACAGCCCTGGCGGGTGACGAGCCTCGAAGCCGCTGACCGACCGCGGCGCCGCCTGCCAGCGCGAGCCGCGCCGGCCGCTGCGCCCGCTCGTGTCGTAGCGCAGCCCGGCGACGACCATGAACACGTGGCCGGGGTTCGAGTAGATGGTGATCCACTTGCCGCGCCCAGGCTCGCCGTAGTCCATCAGCGGGCCCGAGGCGAGCGGGCGGTCGAGCAGGCCGGCGGCCGCGAGCGCGTAGCTGACCGAGCCGGAGCAGTCGTAGCCGGAGTCCTCGAAGGAGCCGTGGCCGCCGCCCCAGACGTAGGGGAAGTCGGCGATCGAGTTGCCGCCGGCGATGACCATGCGCACGGTCTCCGGCGCGTTCGACGGGGCCCGCGCCAGGCCGCCCTTGGTGAGCGTCGCGCGGCCGGCCGGGCCGCCCTCGCCCTCGCGCATCTCGCGCAGCATCTCGCGGACCTCCTCGTCCGAGGGAGCCCCGGGGCTGACCCCGTCGTCGGAGCCCGAGGCGCCCGCCTCGCGGGGGGACTTCGCCTTCGGGCCGCGCTTTGCGGCCGCGGGGTCCGGGTGCGCCAGCGACTCCTCCGGGTCGCGCGCGTGGGCGACCTGCCTGCCGGGGCCGGGCCCGTCGAGCGACACGACCTCGCCGCGGGCGGGGTTGGCCGGGTTGACGGGGTTGACCGGCGCCGCGGCCCCGGGCTCGATCGCTCGCTGCGCCAGGAACGCGGCCACCGCGAGCAGGAGCAGCACGGCGATCACCAGCAGCACACGACGGCGGACCCTCGTACGATCAACCACGTTCATCAGCCTCGACAGCGGGGATCCGCACCTTGAGCCGACTCACCACACCAGCCCTCGCCGCGGCCCTCGCGGTACTCGCGCTCGCCGGCTGCGGCGAGTCGGAGCCTGAGCTGAAGGTGGGGGCATGCACCAACGCGGACCCTACAGAGGCGCTGTCGTTCGACGTGAAGGCCGTCGAGTGCGATTCGGACGAGGCCAAGTCGAAGATCGTGCGCCAGGTCAAGAAGTCGGACGAGTGCGACGTGGCCTCGGTGTCCGACAGCGCGAAGGACAAGGTCTACTGCACCGAGCCGTACCCGCCGGGGTCCGCGCCGACCGAGCCGCGCGTGGGCGCCTGCACCACCGCCGACCCGAACAAGGTCACGGTGAACGTCCGGCTCGTGAACTGCGACGACCCGGACGCGAAGTCGCGGATCGTGAAGCGGGTGGACGACGAGGCCGACTGCGAGCGCCGCGCCATCCGTTCGAAGGACGGCAAGATCTTCTGCATCGACGCGCCCTAGGCGATCGGGCCTAGGCGACCGGCGTGCCGGACACCCCGGCGAGCCGCCACGGCTGCTCGTCCGGGCCGCTGAGCGTCATCGTCCAGCGCTCGCTGAAGGCGATCTCGGCCGTGTCGCTCCCCGAGACGACCGCCGCCGTCTCGCGATTCTGCACGTAGCGCGTGCCGGTCACGTCGACCTCGATCGTCATCGCCGGGGGCTGCACGCCGGCGTCGAGCGCGGTGATCCGCACGGCGCGGATCCGCGGTCCGCGCACGACCAGCCGGGTGCGGCCGCTCGGGTCGCCCGGGTGCAGCAGCTCCTGGATCGCCCGCGGCTCGGCGATCGCCTCCAGCTCGCGGTCCTCGCCGTCCACGGCCTCGGCCCACGCGGCCACCGCACGGCGCGCCGCCGCCTCGAGCACGTCCGGCCCGAAGCGCGCGTCCGCCAGCGAGAGGTCGAGCGCGGCCGCGCGCGCGTCGCCGTCGAAGTCGAGGTCGGCCACCTCGGCCACGGTGAAGCCCTCGGCCACCTTGTCGGCCACCGCGCCCTCCACGAGCGACTCGTCGCGCAGGCGCTGGGTGTCGTCCCACGGCGTGGCCACGATGTCGGAGCTCAGGTGGTGCTTGCCCTCCTCGTCGCTCTCGATCGAGAGCAGCATCCAGCCGTGCTGCGTGCGGGCCAGCGTCCAGTACTCCTCGAGCGTCTTGGTCGAGTCGGACTCGCCGTTGGCGTTCATCCGGCCGCCGCCCTTCATCTCCACGTAGTCGTCGATCGTCGCCTCCACCCGCACGACCACGCGATCCTGCGAGTCGTCCTCGCGGTTCACGAGGCCGACGTACTGGACCTGCGGCTCCGTGCGGACCCTCACGACGTTGTGCCAGCCCTTCTTGTCGAAGTCGTCGAGCCGCAGCGCCCACTCCTTCATCAGGTCCGGCCCGACCATCGTCGCGAGGAGGTCGCGGCTGCGGTTGGTCCACGCGCTCTGGATGTCCTTGAACAGCTTGGCCGCGTCGCGCTTGACGGCCTCGGCCGCGAGGTAGGCGTCGTCCTGGGCGGCCTCCGCGGAAGCGGTCGTCACGCGTGCGTCGCGCTTGCGGATGCGCCGCTGCTCGAGCGCGGTCGTGATCAGCGCCCAGACGACGATCCCGATCACGATCACCACGAACACCAGGAAGCCGCCGAGGCCCCCCTCGCCGCCGTTCCCGCTCCCACCCCCGCTGTAGCTGCCGCCACCTCCGCTGTAGCTGCCGCCGCCGCCGCCCCCGCTGTACCCGGACGAGCCGCTGCCGGCGGCCGCCAGGACCTGGGACGGCAGTGCGAGGACGAGGAACGTCGTGAGGGCGAGCGCGCGAGTCTTCATGCAGCCAACGTAACGCGAGAGCCCCTGCTCGCGCCAGTCGGCAGCGGCGGGCGCACCTGCGTCAGGCGCGCGCCGCGCTTCGGCACCATCGTCACGCCGCGCCGCCGCGCACGCTCCGGCCGCCCGCCGGCGGGCCGCAGCTCCGCGCGCTCCAGCACGCGCGCGAGCACCGTGCGCATCTCCATCAGCGCGAAGCTCGCGCCGAGGCAGCGACGCGTGCCGCCGCCGAACGGGACCCACGTGTAGGTGTCGGGCGCGTCGTCGCCCAGGAAGCGCTCGGGGCGGAAGTCGTGCGGAGAGGGGTAGCTGTCGGCTCGCCGGTGGATCGCGCGGATCGAGGGGTTGATCTCCACGCCCTCGGGGATCTCCCAGCCGCCCACGGTGAACGATCCGCCGCGCACCACGCGTCCGATGCCGGGCACCACCGGGCGGATCCGCAGCGACTCCTTCACGAGCGCGTCGAGGTAGGCGGTGTCTTCCTCGGCCACGGCGGCCCGCGCGCGCCCGAGCACCTCGGGGTGCCGGTGCACGAGCTCGAGCGTCCACGCCAGCCCGGCGGCGGTCGTCTCGTGACCGGCCACGAGCAGCGTCACGAGCTCGTCGCGCACCTCCTCGTCGGTCAGCCCGGAGCCGTCCTCGTCGCGCGCCTGGAGCAGCAGCGACAGCGCGTCGTCGCGCTCGTCGAGGTCCGGCACGTCGCGCCGCCGCCGGATCTCGTCGGCGATCAGCTCGTACATCAGCTCGCGGCGCTGCTCGAACTCGCGCATGCCCTGCTCGTCGCGCATCCGCCCGCGGCTGAGCAGCAGCAGGATCACGCGGATCGGCTGGCTCGCGGTCTCGAGGAACGCGCGGATGCGGCGCTTGAGCTCCTCGCGCCGGTCGCCCTCCTCCATCCCGAACACGGCGGTGGCGATCACGTCGAGCGTGAGCACGTACATGTGCGGCAGGGCCTCGAACTCGCGCCCGACCGGCCACGCGTCGATCGCGCGGTCCGCCGCCTCGACCATCGCCCGCTCGTGCGCGGCCAGCCGCCTGCCGTGGAACGGCGGCAGCATCAGACGGCGGTGGCGCAGGTGCTCGGCCCCGTCGAGCACGAGCACCGAGCGCGGCCCGAGCACCATCGACAGCGGCGCGTTGGCCTCGCCGGCGCGCAGCCGGTCAGGTGGCGCCTGGAACACCTCGCGCACGTGCGCGGGGTTGAAGACCATCACGAAGCCGGGGTCGAACAGCGTGCTGAACCAGACGACGTCGCCGTAGCGGCGCCGGCAGGCCTCGAGGAACCTCACCCCGCCGGTCACGAAGCCGAGCGTCTGCAGCAGCGGCGGCAGCGGCGGTCCGGGTGGCATTCCGGCCGGCGGCTTGGCCATGCGTGGGATGGTTGCAGATGGCGCGCCCGCGTTGGGCGTGCCATCGGTCACGGACGCGCGGGGGCTAGGCCTCGAAGTCGCGGCGCAGCTTGTCGAGGCCGATCCGGATCCGGCTCTTCGCGGTGCCGCGCGGCACGCGGTGGAGGGTCGCGACCTGGTCGGCCGTCATGTCACCCCAGTAGGCGAGCGAGATCGACGCGCGCTGGTCGGGCGGGAGCTGCGCGACCGCGCGGCGCAGCTCGCGCCCGCGCGTCGTCGCCAGCAAGCTGTCGACCGGGTCGGCCGAGCTGTCGGCCACGGGCTCGGCCCTGAGCCGGTCGCGCGCGCGCTGGGCGGCGGAGGCGCGGCGGGCCGCGTCGAGGGCGCGGCTCTTCGCCATCACGCGCAGCAGGCCCTCGAACGTGCCGCGACCGGGGTCGAAGCGCTCGGGGCGCACGAACATCGCGAGGAACACGTCCTGCGTCACGTCCTCGGCCAGGTCGGCGTCGCGGACGACGGCGTAGGCCGCGCGCCGGACGCTCTCCGCGTGCTGCTCGTAAGCCTCCGCGAGGGGGTGGCTCGAAGAGCCGCCGGATACCTCTGCCCTACCCACTGCGCTGTCACGTTAACACAAGCGATAGCGGATCCGGTAGCGCAATATCCAAGGATGGCGTTCCAGACCAACAATCGACAGCAGATGCGGTTGCGCTTATGCTTCTAGTACTGCGTTATGGCTATGCGAGCGACGACAGTGCGGTTCTCGGAGGACCTCTGGTCGCTGCTGGAGCAGGAGGCGGCGGCCACCGGGGTGAGCGCGGCGCAGTTCGTGCGCGACGCCACCGTGCTCCGGATCGCCTACCTGATGGGCCGCCGCGGCGAGCCCGGCATCGAGGACACGCTGTCGCGCCTGTCCGACCTGCCCGACCGCAACGGCGGGCCGCTCCCGCCGCCCGATGTGGTGGCCGCCGTGCGCGATGCCGCCCGGCTGAGGTCGCTGCGCGAGACCGGGCTGCTCGACTCGGAGATGCAGGAGAACTTCGACCGCCACGCCCGGATCGCCTCCGAGGCGCTCGACGCGCCGGTCGCGCTCGTGTCGCTGGTCGACGAGGAGCGGCAGTTCTTCAAGAGCTGCCTGGGCCTGCCGGAGCCGTGGCAGAGCCGCCGCGGCTCGCCGCTCAGCCACTCGTTCTGCCAGCACGCGGTCGCCTCGAAGGAGCCGCTGATCGTCGACGACGCGCGCGAGCACCCGCTCCTCAAGGACAACGCCGCGATCAAGGACATGAACGTCGTCGCGTACGCGGGCGTGCCGCTGCTCGACGGGGACGGCAACGCGCTCGGCACGCTCTGCACGATCGACGATCACCCGCGTCACTGGAGCAAGCACCAGGTGGAGCTGCTGCAGGACATCGCCAGCTCGGTGTGCCGCGAGATCGAGCTGGCGCGCGCGGCCGCCTAGCGCTGACGCGCCCGAAGGCGTAGGCTCCCCGGTTGCGCGCATGGGTGAGCGGACGGCATACGCGACGTGTCCACTCTGCGAGGCCACCTGCGGTCTCGAGCTGCGCCTCGACGGCGACTCGGTCGAGCGGATCCAGGGCGACGCCGAGGACGTCTTCTCGCACGGCTTCATCTGCCCGAAGGGCGCGAGCCTGCGTGCGCTGCACGAGGATCCCGACCGCCTGACGGCGCCGATGGTCCGCCGCGACGGCGAGCTCGTGGAGGCCACGTGGGACGAGGCGTTCGCCGAGATCGACCGGCGCCTGTCGCCGCTCCTGGAGGAGCACGGGCGCGACGCGGCCGCCGTGTACGTCGGCAACCCGACCGCCCACAGCCTCGGGCTCATGCTCTACGGGCGCGTGCTGACGAAGGCGCTCGGCACCCGCAACGTCTACACGGCCAGCACGGTCGACCAGATGCCGAAGCAGGTGGCCGCCGGGCTGATGTTCGGCGCCGGCCTGTCGGTGCCCGTGCCGGACGTCGACCGGACCGACCACCTCCTGATCCTCGGTGCCAACCCGCTCGCCTCGAACGGGAGCCTCATGACCGCGCCCGACATGCGCGGGCGGTTGCGCCGGATCCGCGAGCGCGGCGGCAAGGTCGTGGTGGTGGACCCGCGCCGCAGCCGCACGGCCGAGCACGCCGACGAGCACCACTTCATCCGGCCCGGGACCGACGCGCTGCTGCTCTTCGCGCTCGCGCACGTGCTGTTCGACGAGGACCTCGCCGACCCGGGCGCGCTGGCCGAGCACGTGGACGGGCTCGACGAGGTGCGCGAGCTGGCGGCCGGCTTCGCGCCCGAGGACGTGGCCGGCTCGTGCGGCATCGAAGCGGACACGATCCGGCGGATGGCGCGCGAGCTGGCGGCCGCGCCCAGCGCCGCCGTCTACGGGCGGATCGGCACCTGCACGCAGGAGTTCGGCACGCTCGCCAGCTGGCTGGTCGACGTCCTAAACGTCGTCACCGGCAACCTCGACCGCCCTGGCGGCGCGATGTTCCCCCGCGCAGCCGCGGGGCAGACGAACACACAGGGCACGCCGGGGCGCGGTCGCGGCCTCATCCTCGGCCGCTGGGCGAGCCGGGTCCGGGGCCTGCCCGAGGCGTTCGGCGAGCTTCCGGTCGCGTGCCTCGCGGAGGAGATCGAGACCCCCGGCGAGGGTCAGGTTCGCGCCCTGATCACGATCGCCGGCAACCCCACGGTGAGCACGCCCAACGCCGGCCGGCTCGCCGCCTCGCTCGAGCAGCTCGACCTCATGGTGTCGGTCGACGTGTACGTGAACGAGACGACCCGGCACGCGGACGTGATCCTGCCGGGGCCGTCGCCGCTGCAGCGCTCGCACTACGACCTCGCGCTCTACCAGCTCGCCGTGCGCAACGTGGCGAACTACTCGCCGCCGGTGCTGCCCGCCCCGGCCGGGATGCCGCAGGAGTGGGAGACGGCGCTGCGCCTGACCGGGATCGCGACCGGGCAGGGCCCCGATGCCGACGTGGACGCGATCGACGACTTCGTGGCGGCCGAGGCGGTGCGGCGCGAGGTGGGCCGCGCCGGCGGCGCTCTCGAGGGGCGCGACGCGGCCGAGATCCTGGCGGCGCTCGAGCACCGGCGCGGGCCCGAGCGGCTGCTCGACCTGATGCTGCGCGCGGGCCCCTACGGCGACCGCTTCGGCGAGCGCCCGGACGGCCTCACGCTCGAGCGCCTCGAGGCCGCGCCGCACGGCATCGACCTCGGACCGCTCGAGCCGCGGCTGCCCGAGGTGCTGCGCACGCCGAGCGGGCGGATCGAGCTGGCGCCGGAGCCGATCGTGGGCGACGTGGAGCGGCTGCGCGGCGCGCTGCGGCGCGAGCGGAACGGCGGGATGGTCCTGATCGGCCGCCGCCAGCTGCGGTCGAACAACTCGTGGATGCACAACCTCACGCCACTGGTGCGCGGCAAGGTGCGCTGCACCGCGCACGTGCACCCCGACGACGCCGGCCGGCTCGGCCTGACCGACGGCGAGCCGGCGCTCGTGCGATCGCGGGCGGGCGAGGTCGAGGTGCCGGTGGAGGTGACCGACGCGGTAATGCCGGGTGTCGTGAGCATCCCGCACGGGTGGGGCCACGACGTCGACGGCGTGCGCCTGCGCGTGGCCAGCGAGCACCCCGGAACGAACTCGAACGTGCTCGCGGACGAGTCGCTCGTCGACCCGCTGTCGGGCAACGCCGTCCTCAACGGCATCCCGGTCGAGCTGGCGCCGCTAGCGGTCGAGCGGCCCGAAGCCGACCCGCCGGGCCTTCGAGCGGCGGCCGGCTGAGTCGCGCGCGACGACCGTCGCGCGGTAGCTGCCGCTGCGGCGCAGCCGCTTGGCGAGCGGCTTCTCGATAGCGCGCTCGCCGGTACCGCGGCCGGCGCGGAACTTGACCTTCGCGAGCCGCTCCGTGCGCCGCGCCGCGAGGCGGTCCACCTGCACGGTCACGCTGGCCGCCTCGCTCAGGCGGAACTCGAAGGCCGCCGTGCCGGGGTCCACGCCGAAGCCGGTCACGCTCGGCTCGCGCGCGTCCCAGATCGCCGAGCCGATGCCCTCTTCGGTCCGCTCCGCGTCCCACGAGCCGATCTCCTCGTGGCTCCAGACGAGGATGGCGTTGCCGAGCGGGTCGCCGGCCAGGCTGGGCGTGAAGATGTTCTTGGCGGTCACGACCGCCTCCGGCGTGCCGAAGCGACCGCCGCGCGGCCGGCGCATCGCCATCAGGCGCGCGGGCCCGTCGCGCCAGCGCCCCTTCGCGTCCTTCGTGCCCATCCGCGACACGTAGGCGACGATCGCGGTGCCCTTTCCGTCGAACGCGACCACGGGGGAGCTCTGCCCGTCGAACGAGTCGCCGCCGATGCGCGGGTAGTGGGTCGCCGGGCGCGACTCCTCCCACTGCCCGCCGAGCGGCCGGTAGGACAGGCTGATCGCCGTGGCGCCCCACGCGGCCACCACGTCGCCCGTGCGGCTCATCGCCACGTCCCAGCGGAGGAGGGTCTCGGCCTGCGGGTCGTCCAGCGGGATCTGCTCGACCGGACCGAACTGGCCGCCGGGCGGGCGGAACGAGGAGTGCAGGCGGTGGTTGACCGTCTTGTAGGGGACGCCGGGGCTCGGGTTCGGCGGCTGGGCCGGCCACGCCACGAGCGTCCCGGCGGCGCTCGTGACCACCCGCATCGGGCCCGAGCCCTGGTTGTCCGGCGTGGGCGGGCCCAGCGCGATCGGTTCGGAGAACGCGCCGCCCGGCGGCGAGACGGCCGCGTACGGCTGCGTGGCCTCGTCGTCGCCCGGCACGCGCGCGCGCCACGCGACGGTCGTGTTGCCGGCGGGATCGACCCCGATCGCCTCGCCGTGGATGAGCTCGTTGCGCATGATCTCGCGCACCGGACCGAGCGTCCCGCCGGGCGCGCGGGTTATCGCGGTGATGCGATGTGCGACGTGCTTGAGATTGTCCGGCGGCTCCTTCTCGTCCACGAGCTGGACGAAGGTGATGTTGCCGGCCGCGTCGATGCCCGCCGGTCCGCCGCCGGTACCGACGTCGAGCGGCGGCGCGAACTCGCCGAGCGCGGGCCGGAAGGCGGCGTGAAGGCTCAGGCCGGGGGCGGGGTCGCGGTAGAGGAGGGTGGTGTCGCCGCTGCCGTTCGCGACCAGGCCGCTGAAGTGCGCCGGGCCGGGTACGAGCGCGCGCGCCTCCCCGAACACGCCGCCGGGCGGCCGCACCGCCACGGACACGTTCCCGCCGCCGCGACCCTGGTCCGCGCCGCGCGCCATCCACGCCGCGAGCCCCTCTCCGCTCGGGCCGAGCGTGACCTGCGGGATGACCGCGCTCTCGCCGGTCAGCGGCTTCGGCGGCATCCAGCGGCCCTGCGCGCCGGCGGCCGCGGGCAGCGCGAGGACGGCAGTCGCCGCGAGCCCCGCCATACCGAATCTGCGCCGGTGCGCCACCCTTCCAGTGTGGGCGTGTGCGCCGCCCTGTCAACCCGTAACCGGCGTCGGATACGGTGGACGCGGACGCGCTTTCGGATCGGGGAGTGCCCTGGGTGGCTCTGACGAGACGACTTGAGGACGACGGCGCCGGGCTGGCGATCGTCGCCGATCAGGCAATCGAATACGGCGGCATCGAGCGCGCCCTGGAGGCCGTGCTGCGCCGCTTCCCCGAGGCCGATCTGGTGGCGCCCGGGTTCCGGCCCACGCCGGGCAGCCAGGGCCACTTCGAGCGGCGCCTGGAACGGATGCGGCGCGCGACGAACGGCGACGGGCCAGCATGGCGCGGCGAGCTTCGCCTGGCCGGCGCCGGCGGCCCGCGCAGGCACTTCTTGGGCCCGGTCTACGCGCGCCGCATCGCCCGCCACCCGCTCGACGACGCGGCCGTCGTGCTGTCGGTGGGCGGGGCGGCCTGGAGCCTGGCGGCCGCCACGCCGCCGGGCGCGCGCCACCTCGCCTGGATCGGCGGCCCGCCGCGCGCGCTCTACAGCCACACGCGGGCGTATCTCAGCGAGTACCCGACCGCCCTGCGGCCGGTCCTGCGCGCCTCGATTCCGGCGCTGCGCGCGCACCACCGCCACCTGCTGCGGCGCCCGCGGCGGATCTTCTCCAACTCGCGCTACTCCGCCGACCGGCTCGAGGAGCTCGCGCAGCGGGACGTGCGCGTGCTCTACCCGCCGGTGCGCACCGACTACTTCACGCCGGCCGAGCGGCCGCGGCAGCGGTTCGCGGCGGTCGCGCGGCTGCGGTTCAGCAAGCGCGTGAACCTCCTGATCGACGCGTTCCGCGGGCTCGACCACGAGCTCGTGGTCGCCGGCGACGGGCCGCTCCTCGAATCGCTGCGCGCGCAGGCGCCGCCCAACGTCGAGCTGGTGGGCCACCTGGGTGACGAGGAGCTGCGCGAGCTGTACCGCTCGAGCGCGGGGATGCTGTCCGCGTCGGTCGAGGAGTTCGGCATCTGCCTGGTCGAGGCGCTCGCCGCCGGGACGCCGGTGCTCGCACCGCGGGAGGGCGGGGCGAGCGAGATCGTCGAGCATCGCCGCAACGGGCTGCTGCTCGACACGGTCACGCCCGAGGCGATCGCGGCGGGTGTCCGCGAGCTCGCCGGGATGGAGGTCGACCGCGCCGCCTGCCGCGCGAGCGCCGAGCGCTTCTCCGAGGAGCGCTTCGTGGCGGAGATCGAGGGCGTGCTCGGGAGCGTCGCATGAGGCTCGACCGGCCGCGGGCCGAGGAGCGCGACGGGCGCGTCGAGCGGTCGGTGCGCGTGGGCTGGAACGCGGGCGAGTTCCGCCTGTCGGTGACGGTTCCCGCCGAGTTCGCGGGGGATCGCGACGACCTCTCGCCGTTCGTCTGCGCCACGCTCCTGCTGGCCATGCGGCACGGCGAGGAGCTGGAGGCCGACGGCCCGGTCGACCCCGCGCTGCTCGAGCGGCTGCCGCGGATCGTGGACCTGTACGCGACCTGGGACCCGCGCCTCTACCGCACGCGCGTGCTCGCGGAGCCCGGCCCCGGTGCCCCGGCGCGCGCGCCCGGCATCGGCTGCTTCTTCTCGCGCGGGGTCGACTCGGTCTACTCCGCGGCCTCGCCGCGCCCTCTGCCGGGGCCGCTCACCCACCTCGTCTTCTGCGACCGGCTCGAGCCGATCCACGGCCCGGCCGTACGGACGGAGGAGATCAGGCTCGCGGGGGAGGCGGCGGCCGCCATCGGGCTGCCCCTCGTCGTGCTGGAGACGAACCTGCGCGAGCTGACGGACCCGGTCGTGCGCGACTGGGAGGACATGGCCGGCGCCGGGCTGGCGTTCCTCGCCAACGCGCTCGGCGGCGGGCTCGGCCATGTCGTGATCCCCTCGAGCGACGGTGCGCAGACGATCGGGCCCAACGGCACGAGCCCGCTGCTCGACCCGCTGTTCTCGACCGGCGCCGTCGAGATCGAGCACGACGTGCCGCGCACGCGGACGGCGAAGGTCGCATGGCTCGCGCGCGAGCGGCCGGACGTGCTCCCGTGGCTGAAGGTGTGCTTCAACGAGAACCGCGCGGACAACTGCGGCCGCTGCGGCAAGTGCCTGCTCACGATGATGGCGCTCGAGGCGGCCGGCGCGCTCGGCCTCGCCACCGGGTTCCCGGACGAGTTCGACCTCGAGGCGATCGGCGAGATCTCGCCCTCGCAGCTCAACTCGCGACTCGACTTCGAGGAGGCGCGCGGGGCGCTCGCCGCGGCGGGCGGTCCGGCCGAGGTGATCGCGGCGCTCGACGGCGTGGTCGAGCGGGGGCGTGCGGCGGACCCGGCCGCCAACCCGCTGCGCACCGATTCGCCGGCCTTCCGGCGGCGCGCCTCGCGCGAGGCCGCGCTGCTCGCCCGCTACGGGGCGAGCCGCGTCGGTGCCGAGACGCGGACGCGCACGGCAGCCGGCCGCCCGCGCACGAGCGTGATCATGCCGTCATACGACACGAGCCCGGGGCTGCTTCACGAGGCGGCGGCGTCGGTGCTCGCGCAGACCGTCGGCGAGCTGGAGCTGATCGTGGTCGACGACGGCTCGCGCGTGCCGGTCGCCGACGTGCTCGCCGACCTGCGTGCCGAGCCGCGGCTGCGGATCGTGCGCCACGCGCGCAACCGCGGGCTTTCGGCGGCGCGCAACACGGCGCTCGCGGCCGCGCGCGCCCCGCTCGTCTCCCAGCTCGACGCCGACGACGTCTGGGAGCCCGACTACCTCGAGTCGATCCTGCCGTGCTTCGACGACCCCGCCGTGGGGCTCGCGTACTCGAACGCGACGATCCTCGGGCACCCGGGCGGGCACGTGGACTACGTCGGCGACCCGTCGGTGCACCCGATGCACGAGTTCCCGAAGATCGCGGAGCAGTGCCCGGTGCCGAGCCCCACCGCGACGATGCGGACCGCCGCCGTGCGCGCGGTCGGCGGATACGCGCGCTGGCTGCGCCAGTGCGAGGACTACCACCTGTACCTCAAGCTCGCGCACGCGGGTTGGGAGTTCGCGTACGTGCACCGGCGGCTCGCGCGCTACCGCTGGCCGCAGCCGGGCCGCGGCATGAGCTACGACGCGCGCCCGCACGAGCTGTGGGAGCTCGGGATGTTCGCGGGATTCGTGGCGGCGCATCCGCGCACGCCCGGGCCGCGGCGGCAGGTGCGCAGCCGGCTGCGGCGCGAGGCCGGGCACGCCCGCGAGGTGGTCCGGAGGCGGCGCTCGCCTGGTCCTCCGGCCGGCTCCGTTCCCGCCGCCGGCTCCGCGTCGCCCGCCCGCTCCGCTCCGCGGATCTTCGTGGAGCCCGGCAGCCACGACGTGCTGAACCTCGGCGACATAGCGATGCTCCAGGTGTGCGTGGAGCGGCTGCGCTCGGCGCTGCCCGGCGCGTCGATCGGCGTGATCACGTCCGCGCCGGAGCGGCTGGCGCGCCATGTGCCGGGGGTCGAGCCGATCCCGGCGGCCGGGATGTACGAGTGGCTCGACCGGCCGTGGGAGGGCGGCACGTACTCGCCCCTCCTGGGCGGGTTGAAGCGTCTGGGGCGGCCCACGCGCGGCGCCCGTGCGACGCTGCAGCTCGAGCGTCTCGCACGCGAGCCGCTGTCGGACGCCGCTCGCGCGTTCCTCGGCTGGATCCTCGCGGCCGACGCGGTGGTCGTGAGCGGGCGCGGCGGGTTCGCGGACGCCTTCCGCGACGACGGCCTGCGGCTGCTGTCCCTGCTGCAGCTCGGCTCCACGCTCGGCGCGCGCACCGCGCTCGTGGGCCAGGGCATCGGGCCCGCCGGCGATGCGGAGCTGCGTGCGCGCATGGCGGAGGTGCTGCCGCGGCTCGACCTGATCGCGGTGCGCGAGCGCCGCCTCGCTCCGGCGCTGCTGAGCTCGGCCGGAGTCGACGCCGCGCGCGTGCCGGTGACCGGCGACGAGGCGGTCGAGCTCGCCCACCGGATGCGGCGCGACGAGGCCGCCGGCTCGGGCATCGGCGTGTCGCTCAGGGTGGCCACCTACGCGGGCGTGAGCCAGACCGTCGCCGCTGCGGTGGGGGACCTCCTGGCGGACGCCGCCGCGCGGCACGGCAGCAGCCTGACGGCCGTGCCGGTGTCGCTCTACCCGCACGAGTCCGACGGCGGCACGCTCACGCGTCTGCTCGACGTGAACGGCGGGCCGGTGGAGGACCCGGCGACCGCCATCGAGCGCGCGGGGTCCTGCCGCGTCGTCGTGGCCGGCAGCTACCACGCGGCGGTGTTCGCGCTCGCCCAGGGCGTGCCGGCGGTGGGCCTGGCCGCTTCGCCCTACTACCGGGCGAAGTTCGAGGGGCTGGCCGAGCTGTTCCCGGGCGGCTGCACGGTGGTCGACCTGACCGAGCCGGGCTTCACCGCGACGGCCGCCGCCGCGATCGACGACCTCTGGGAGCGGGCGGACGAGCTGCGCCCGCGCCTGCTCGCGGCCGCGGAGCGGCAGATCGCGGACGCGCGCGCCGCCCACGGGCGCCTGGCGGCGTTGCTCGGTGGGAGCGGCGTGCTGAGCGCGGAAAGCACCGGTGCGGCGCGCGGCCGTGTTCAGGCCGCCGAGGCGGCCGTGCGCTCCACGTAGACGCCGGGACCGGTGGGCTCCGGCGTGACCTCGCCGTGCTCGAGCGAAAGCTCGAGGTGGGCCTCCAGGGCCTCCCTCATGTTGCTCACGCACTCATCGATGCTGCCGCCCGTAGCCACGCAGCCGCGCACATCCGGCGACCACGCCGAGTAGTTGGACGGCGGCCCGCCCTCGACGAGGATTAGATAGCGATCGACGTCAGTCACGAATCAACCCGGCTTGACGAAGGATGCTCTTCTGGGTCTTGGGATGCAACTCATCGCGAGCGTGCCCGGCGATCGTCACGGTTCCTCGCCTGACGGGATGCCGGAATTGTCGGTGGGAACCCACCTGCCGCACCTGTGTCCAACCATGCCGTTCCACGAGCTTCACGATGTCCCGTACCTTCACACATGGCTAAGGCGCCTGGGCGTCGTATTAGCCCCCCTGAACGGGTGGCTTCGCGCGTAGACTCCAGTCCGCCGAATGGCCGCATCCGACACGATCCGAGTGGCTGCGATCCAGGCGACCCCGGTCGTCCTCGACGCCGGCGCGACCGTCGACAAGGCGGCCGGGCTGCTGGCCGAGGCGGCCGGCGGGGGCGCCCGGCTCGCGGTGCTGCCGGAGACCTTCGTCTCGCTCTACCCCTCGAACGCGTGGGCGCGCGGCGCGACGGCCTTCACCGGCTGGGACGAGCTCTGGGAGCGCATGTGGGACAGCGCCGTGGACGTCGGCGGGCCCGAGGTCCAGCGCCTCGTCGAGGTGTGCCGCGAGCACTCGCTGCACTGCGTGGTCGGCGTGAACGAGCGCGAGGACGATCGCCCCGGCACCCTCTACAACACGATGCTCACGCTCGGCCCCGAGGGCGTCGTGCATCGCCACCGCAAGCTCATGCCGACGATGCAGGAGCGCGTGTTCCACGGCTTCGGCAAGGGGGACGACCTGGGTGTGTCGGACCTGCCGGGCGTCGGTCGCGTGGGCGGCCTGATCTGCTGGGAGAACCGCATGCCGCTCGCGCGCTACGCGGTGTACCGGCAGGGCCCGCAGATCTGGGTGGCGCCGACGGCCGACGACACCGACGGCTGGCTCGCCAGCATGCGTCACATCGCGATCGAGTCGGGCGCCTTCGTGATCTCGGTCCCGCAGTACATCCCGAGGAGCGCGTTCGGCGACGACTTCCCGGTACCGCTGCCGGAGCGCGGGGACGTGTTCGGCGAGGGCGGCGCCGCGATCGTGGAGCCGACCTGGGGCAACGTCATCGCCGGCCCGCTGCGCGGCGAGGAGGGGATCCTCTACGCGGACTGCGACCTGCGCGACTCGCTGCGGGCCAAGCGCTGGTTCGACGTGGTCGGCCATTACGCGCGCGAGGACGTGCTGGCGCCCGGGGTCACCGTGCCGTCGCGAGGCCCGGATGCCGGGCCGGCCGCGGACGGCGCCCAGGCCTGAGCCTGCCCGGCTCGCGCGGCTGACACAATCACGGCGTGGGACGGGGGGTCCTGGCGGTCGTGATGCTGGCGGCGCTTGCGCTCGCGGCGCCCGCGGATGCGCGCACGCTGCGGGTGCAGGACCGCACGCTCGCTCCGGGCGAGGCGGTGCGGGTGAGCGGCGCGGGCTGGGGGACGACGGTCGGGGTCTGCGCGGCGGACCCGATCGAGATCAGGCTGGTGCGCAACCGGCGCACGTGGCGGCTGGCGCGGGTTGGCGGCCTCGAGGTGGCGCCGATCGCCGGAACCTTCTCGGTCGCCGTGCGTATCCCGGAGGGCGTCTCCGACGGCACCGCGCGGATCGTCGCGACGCAGCGCGAGCACGTCTTCGAGCTCACCCGCGGATGCGTGGACCGCCCGCTCCAGCGGCTCGACGCGAGCGTGATCGTCTTCAGGATCCCGGGCAGCAGCTGCGAGGAGCCCGAGTGCACGCCGATAGTCCCGCGACCGCGACTCGGCATCGACCGGATCGGCTCTCCCGACCACGAGCAGGGCGCGTTCTGGACGGCCTTGCCCGAGTGGAACTTCGAGGCGCCACCACCCGTGTGCCCGGACCGGCCGTGCATGCGCGCGAGTCAGAATGCCGCCGACCGGCAGGCGTTCGCCGGATCGAGGCTGTGGCTCCACGGCGACACGTGGGAGCTGCCCGACGGCTGCTCGGACCGCGTCCGCTTCACGGTGCTCGACCGCAGCGGAACCGGGTGGCCGGTCGGCAGCGCCGTCGTCGACGAGGAGGGACGCTTCCTCGCGTCCCCGGAGTTGCCCGAAGACGGCATCGCGCCCGGCGCGGCGACCATCTTCGCGGCGTCGGACGCGCGCGACCCGCGCTGCGCGCTCGTGGCGTCGGTGAGCTTCACCTTGTTCCAGCGCAGCCGGATCGTGTGGACCGTGGGTGCTCTGGCGGCCGGCGAGACAGCGCGGGTGCGTGGGCTGTGGTGGGGCACCGACCGCTGCGACCGCGCGCCCGAGCTGTTGCTGTCGACCGGAGGGCGCGCGCCGGTGATCAAGCACGTCCGGCCGGGCCGGTTCGGCTCGTTCGAGGTCGTGGTGCGGCTGCCCGGCGACCTGCCGCCCGGAGCTCGCATCACGGCGCGGCAGGAGCGGCTGCGCGAGATCGCCGGACCGCGCGGCATCGCCAAGCGTTCGCGGTGCGCCCGGGCGCTCCCGGCCAAGTCGGCCCGCTCGAAGCTCTTCCCGGCCACGCTGATGGGCGTGCACGACGGCGACAAGCTGCGCGTGACGGGCTTCGGCTGGGGCGGCCCGGCGTGCGGCGCGGAGCCGAACCCCGTGAGGATCGAGCGCCTGGAGGGGGAGAAGGCGGAGCCGATCGGCACCGCCATTCCGGAGGGCGACGCGATCGACGTGTTCCTGGCGGCCGGCGGCGAGCTGAAGCCCGGCACCACGATCCGCGCGACCCAAGCGGCCTGCGCCGCGGGGGAGGGCGCCAGGGGCGCGAGCGCCACGACTCGCGCGCCCGAGAAACCGCCGCGGTCCTAGTCTCCACCGACCGCGAGGGGGAGAAGACGAATCGAGCTGCACTAGCGGTGCATGTGGCGTGACGACAACGGTGCCGCACGCGAATCGCCCAGCAGTCCGAGCCGGCCTACCGCGTGCTGGCCCCTGGCGAGGGGCTCTGACGTCTAAGTTCGCAAGGAATGGCGCTACGCGTTCGGGTAGTTGCCGCACGTACGGCGAGGATCTCGACCGCCGGCCGCCGATGACGCCACGAGAGGGAAGCGATAGCGGCCGAGCGTGCGCTTACGACGAGCCAGGAGGGCGTACGAGATCGCGCCGACGGGCGGCATGAGAGCGCTCTGCACGAAGGCCAGGAACGGGAAGAGAACCATCCACGGGCTGGCGACCTTCAAGTTCGGGACGACCGTTACGACCAGATAGCTGACGTAGAGCAGGGGAAGCGTCGAAACCGGATCGCCGACGTGCACGGCATGCCACGGCTCGAAGATGAACGACAGCCAGATCAAAAGCATCCAGTAGAGGGACATCACGGGCATCTGGAACGCGTTGCGGTCGAGGTTGATGACGGCGTGACGGAAGTTCCCGGCCCACCAGAGCCGTCGCTGCCGCAGCAGGGCCCACCACGTCTCGGGAACGGCGGTTCGGACTGTGACGTCGACGTGGCGGATCTTCATCCGCAGCGCTACTGCCACACGTCCGGTTTCGATGTCTTCGCCGGGCGTCCATTTCGTGTGGCGCGCGAAGATCGCGCGCAGGGCGTTCGTCCTGGCGATGAAGCACGCACCCGAGGTCAGCCATGGGCGATAGTGCCGTGTGAGCATCGCGATCCGGTACTCCAGGCGCTGCATCTTCGCCGGGACGCCCACTGCGTTGGAGACATCCACCTTGGTGGACGCAATATCGCCGCCGTCCGCCGCTAGAGCGGCGACCGCTGCGGGAATGTCGTCATCTACGAGTGTGTCGGCGTCGAGTCGCAGCGCATACGTGGTGGTGACCACGCGGAGCGCCTCCGCCACGAGCAGCGCCGGGTTGGGATTCGCCGCCCGAATACGGCTCACGCCCCACCCATCCGCCTCGAGTTCGTCCGCGAACGCCTCCATCACGCTGGGCGTGACCTCCATCGCCACGAGCACGTTCTTGCGGTAGCGCTGCAGCGACTCCCGTGCCTCGAAGTAACGCGGGTCTCCGAACAGCGGCACGATGATGGTGAAGTCCCTCGACTCGACCTCTGTCACATCGAGGACACGACCCCGCCACCACGAGATGAGGTTCTGGAACTCAAAGGCGATCACCAGGAGCGCCGCGATCAGAATCAGCGTCGACATTCCGGGTGATGGCGCTGCCGCCGCGGAAAGCTCTCGCGTACTCAGCGCGAGCTCATGATCGGGATCCGGATGATCGATCCCGGTCGGAGCCTCGCCCCGGCACGCATCCGGTTCAACGCCCGGAGGTTCGTCGCGGACACACCGAACCGCATCGCGACCGAGGCGATCGTGTCACCGCGCCTGACCCGATATGCGGGCTTCGTCCTGGCGAGCGCCTTTGTCTGCTCCCTTGTCAGAAGGTCGCGCCTGATCAGCGTTGCCGACATGGGGCATGCCTGATCGGGTTGGCATTCGACCGCGACCACGGTCTGAGTCCGGTCGACCAGCTTGTCACCGGTCTTCTTCCCGTCTTTTCCGAACACAGGAGCGAGCAGCAGCGTGATGAGCGTTACGACTGTGACGCTTCGACTTCCTGCACTACCCATTCCGTTCCACTCCCCACCGATGTGACCGTTTAGCTGACATCGGCCCCCACGCGAGGTGCCGACAGCCCGGTTTGAGGTAAGTGATCAAGGAAAATTAAGGATTGCCGAGCGCGAGTACTGACCGGCCTCCGGCTGTGCTCGATCGATAAACATGGCCGCTGCCCAGACCCCTGCGCGTTTCCACCCACGGAGCGGCGATGGAATCGAACCATCCAAGCGGGGGGCTGCCCCGCCCTGCCGGTTTTGAAGACCGGATGGGCCACCAGACCCCTGCCGCTCCGCGGCGGAGTTTAAGTTCGGTCGCAGCTCCGTCGGTTCGGGCGCCCGGCGGCTCCGTTAGCTTCCCGCCCCGCACGCACCACCACGACCAGGGAGGCACCCGCATGGCGCAGGCGAAGGCCGATCGCAAGGCCGCCGGCAAGAAGGGCGCGGCCACGCGCGAGCGCAACGAGCAGAAGTCCCGCGCGAAGAGCACCGGCAAGAAGTCCGCGTCCACGCGGCAGGCGAAGGACGCCACCGCCGCGGCCAAGCAGGCCAAGAAGGCCGCGGGCAGCGCGGTCGGGAACGTCGCCTCCGCCGCCAAGGCCGCCGGGAGCGCCGCGAAGGGCGCCGGCAAGGCCGCCGCCACGCGCGCGACCTCGGGGCGCAGCAAGAAGAAGTAGGGCGCGGCGCTAGCCGGGACCTGCGGCCGGCGGGCTAGCCGTCGACCACCACCGCCGCGTCGCGCCTCACCCGCGGCGCGCGCCGGGCGATGATCTCGCCCCAGTCGGCGTCCTCGATCGGCGCCGGCTCGGTGGTCTCGAGGAAGTCGCGCAGCACCTCCACGAGGGCCCCGGGATCCTCCAGGTGCGGGAAGTGCGCCGCGCGCGCGAGCGTCTCGAAGCGGCTGTGCGGCACCGCGCGGTGCGTCGCGAGCCCGTGCTCGATCGGGATCGTGCGGTCGCGCTCGCCCCAGACGATCATCGTCGGCATCGAGTCCAGCAGGTACAGCCGGTCGCGCGCGCTCACCCGCTGCCCCTTCACGTCGATCACCGCGCGCAGCGTCTGCAGGAACGCCTCGCGCGCGCCGGCACGCTCTAGCGGCCGCAGCGCCCGCGCCACCGCCTCCACCGACGCGCCCGCCTTCACCCCGCGCTCGCTGAGCCGGCCACCCGTCCGGGCGATGCGGTCCACCACGCGCCGGTCCGTGGCGAGCGCCAGGAGCCCCGCGAAGCCGGGCACCGCGGCGCTGCGCAGGAGCGGGCTCACCTCGCCGCCCAGCCCGCCGCTCGACACCAGCACGAGCCGCTCAGTGCGCTGGGGGAACTGGTAGAAGAACTGCATCGCCACGCCGCCGCCGAGCGAGTGGCCGACGATCGTCGCGCGGTCGATCCCGATCGCGGTGAGCAGGTCACGGATGCTGGCGGCGTGGGCGCCGAGCGAGTAGTCGCCGCGCGGGGTGGCGGAGTCGCCGTGCCCGATCAGGTCCGGTGCGACGACGGTGTAGTCGCGCGCGAGCCGCATCGCCACCGTCTGCCAGTGGCGCGACGAGTTGACCATCCCGTGGATCAGCACCACCGGCGGCCCGCTCCCGGCGATCCGGTAGATCGCCCTGTGCCCGTGCAGGTCGATCTGCCACTCGTCGAACTTGCCGGGCGCCACAGTGGCGCGGCACGTTAGCGTGTGCGCGCCGGGCACCCTAGCGAGGAGGAGAGATGCCCACAGTCGAGACCACGGGCGGGCCGGTGGACGCCGACCAGCTCGGCCGCACGCTGATCCACGAGCACTTCCGGGCGACCGACGAGGCCACCCGCTTCCAGTTCCCCCACCTGTACGACGAGGCCGCCGAGTGGGAGGCCGCCGTCAGCGACGCGAACGCCGTCAAGCAGAACGGCATCCAGACCGTCGTCGAGCCGAGCGCGATGCTCCTCCAGCGCGACGCCGCGTTCTCCAAGCGCGTGGCCGACGAGACCGGCCTCCAGGTCGTGCTCGCAACCGGCATCTACACCTACGACCACCTGCCCCAGCCGTTCATGAACCGCGACGAGGACGCGATCGCCGAGATCCTCGTGCACGACATCGAGGAGGGCATCCAGGGCACCGGCATCAAGGCGGCCTTCCTCAAGTGCGCCGCCGACGAGCCCGGGCTCACGCCGAACGTCGAGAAGGTGCACCGCGCCTGCGCCCGCGCGAGCAAGCGCACCGGCCGGCCGATCATGGCCCACTCGCACCCGTCCTCGCAGACGGGCCTCGAGCAGATGCGCGTGTTCGAGGAGGAGGGCGTGGACCCGGCCAAGGTCCAGATCGCCCACACCGGCGACACCGACGACCTCGACTACATCGGAGCGCTGCTCGAGCGCGGCCCGTTCATCGGGATGGACCGCTACGGCCTCGACATGTTCCTCCCGACCGACAGGCGCAACGCCACCGTGCTCGCCCTGCTCGAGCAGGGTCACGCCGACCGGATGTTCCTCTCGCAGGACTTCTGCTCCACGATCGACTGGTTCCCGCCGGAGGTGCAGCAGCAGCTCAAGGAGCAGGCGGTGCCAAACTGGAGCATGACCTTCCTGTTCGACGAGGTGATCCCGTACCTGACCGGCAACGGGATGACCCAGGAGCAGCTCGACCAGATGATGGTCGAGAACCCGAAGCGCTGGCTCGCGGGCTAGAGACGCGTCACTCGTAGATCACGAGCTGCGGCTGCGGGCGCAGCCGCAGGACCTCGCGCGGCGTCATCAGGCCGGTGTCCTCGCGGTAGAAGAGCTTGAGCCCGGCGACGAACCCGCGCGTGCCGCGCGTGAGCTCGCGGTACTTCGCCACCTTCTGCGCCTGCGTTCCGAAGCCGTCCACGTCCAGCACGATCGGCACCCCCGCCCGCCGCGCGAGCCGCTCCCGCCCGCTCACCATGTCGCGCGTGAACTGGTGCACGACCAGCAGCTTCTCCGGCAACCGCCGCTCGCGCACGATCCGCGCGAGCCGCGCGGACACCTCGTTCACCACCCCGGCGTCCACCGACCCGAGCACCCGCCCCGGCACCTGACCCGGCCCCACGTGCCACTCGGGGTCGAGCGCGAGCCCCACGTCCGGCTCGCGCAGGAACGGCTCGAGCGCGCGCATCTCGTCGAGGAAGTCCGCCCGGCCGGGCTGTATGTCGAGCAGCAGCAGCGCCCGCGCGCGCCGCGCGGCGGCGAGGTAGCGCCGGATCACGGCCGGTCCCTGGCGCGTGCGGTAGCGCCCGTCGGATCCGGGCGCGCCGTTGGCCACCACGGCGATCAGCTCGAACGCCGGCAATTCGGGCCGGCCCGGACGCCGGTACGCGCGCGCCTGACGCGCGAGCCGCCGCCCCGCGGCGTCCGGCGAGCCGATCCCGAGCGCCCCGAGCTCGTCGGCCTGCGGTGCGCCGTAGAACGCCACGACCCGGTGGCGCGGGAAGATCCGCCGCCCGCCGCGGGGCAGCTCCGGCGGCCGGTCCGGGCGCGACGCCGCTTCGCCCGCGCCGTCCTCGCGCGCCGGTTCGTCGTCCCCGCCGGCCGCCAGCAGCACGACCACCACCAGCAGCAGGCTCGCCGCCACCCCCGCGAGCACCCGCCGCCGCGCGCGCACGCGCCGCCGCGCCTCCTCGCGCCGCCGAGCCAGCTCGTCACGCCCGAGCGGGCTTACGCGGCGGCCCTCCGGGTAGGGCAACCACCATGACCAACGAAGAGACCGACAACCAGCAGCAGTCGTCCACGAGTCCCCCGACGGAGACCAAGGACGCCACCACGCCCCCGTCCAACCCGGAGGTCGATCAGGACGCCGTGGACAAGGGGCAGGAGAGCATCGACCGGATCTCGGGGAACTAGCCGGGCGATCAGGCCGAGGCCGCGCCAGCCGTCAGCGACGCGATCGGCGGGCGCTCCACGAGCTCGACCATCCTCGCCTCGAGGCCCCCGGGCCCCGGGGCGAGGAACGCGTCGCGCTGCTCCACGCTGAGCCGCCCCTCGCGCACGAGCCGCTCCGCCACTCCGCGCAGGACCGCGTAGGCCATCGGCCCGAGGTCGCGCAGCGGCTGGTGGCGGTTCTGGCGCACGTCGAGGTCCACCTGCGCCATGCCCCATAGCCCGACCTCCGTCCAGGCGTCGATGAGCTGGGTGATCTCGACCGCGTAGCCGGTGCACCACGGCAGCCGCTCGAACAGGCCCCGCCGCGCTGCGATCTCGCCCGCCAGCGGCTGCGCGAATGCGATCAGCTCCGGATAGAAGAGGTTCAGCAGCGGACGGGCCGTCAGCTCGGTGACACGGCCGCCGCCCTCCGGCGCGGTGCCCTCGGCGTGCTTGAACGGGCGCCGGTAGAAGCCCTTGACGTAGTCGATCCCGTCGTCGAGCAGCAGCGGCCCGAGCATGCCGCACGCGAAGTGGGGCCCGAAGTCCTCGGAGTCGGCGTCGAGGAAGCAGACGACGTCGCCGGTGAGCACCGTCAGCCCGCGCCACATCGCATCGCCCTTGCCGTTGATCGGTCCGTAGAAAGGGAGCAGCTCCGACTGGGTGTGCACCTCGGCTCCCGCGTCGGCTGCGATCTGCCCGGTGCCGTCGGCGGAGCTCGCGTCCAGCACCACCACCTGGTCGATCACGCCGCGCTCGCGCAGCCTGACGAGGTGCCGGACGATCATGCCGATCGTCTTCGCCTCCTCGCGCGCCGGTACGCAGACCGACACGGAGGCGGTGCGTTCCCGTGCGAGCCGCTCGGCGGGGAACTGGCTGTGATGGAAGCTGCGCTGGCGCAGCCAGGCGTCGTACTGCATGTGCACCTCGACCTACTCGACGACCATGTGGCGGACGGGCGCGGAGAACCTCTCCGTCGCCTCGTCCACGAGCCCTTCCTCCAGGAAGTTGCGCTGCCCGCCCGCGTGCGTGAACAGCACGATCTCGTCCGCCTTGAAGGTGGCGAGCGCATCCTGGATGGCGAGCAGCGGATCGGACTCGCCGGTGCCCCCGGCGGCGTCGACCCCCTCGTCGTCCAGGCGCTCGACCGTCTCGGTCTGCACCTCCTGGGCGCGCTCGATCCCGGGGTCCGGGTCCGCGAGGAGGAAGCGGCGCTTGCTTGTCAGCGCGGGTGCCACCACGAGCACCTCCGCGTCGCCGAGCTCCTCGCCGCCGAGCGCGCTGCGCAGCGCCGCGGCGTCGATCGCCTCCGATGTGACAGCCAGGATCTTCTTAGCCATGCCGGGTGTATACCCGAAGCACGGCTCTAACCACCGGCTTGGCGGCCGAGCGCTCGCCGCGCCATGCTCACGGCGAAGAAGACCTGCAGGCCCGCGAACGACAGCTCGAGCGCCCGTTCCGACAGCGCGTTCGCCAGCGTGGTGCCCAGCAGGATCCCGGGCGGGGCGAGCGCCGCGACCACCAGCCCGTCGCGCACGCGCAGGTTCCCGTAGCCCCACTGGCGCCAGGCGCCCAGCATCGCCACCGGCACGATCGCGAGCAGCGAGGTGGACTCCGCGTCGAGCTGGCCCTGGTCGAGGAAGAAGACGAGCGCGGGCACGAAGATCACGCCGCCGCCCACTCCGAGCATGCCGCCGGTCACGCCGGCGGCGAAGCCCAGCGCCATCGCGGCGGCGACGCTCCCCGGGTCCATCAGCCGAACACCAGCAGGACGGCGGAGATCGTCAGCAGTACCGCGAAGCCGCCCGCCACCGCGCGCTCGGGGACCCGCTGCTGAAGGGCGGTGCCGGCCACTACCCCTCCGAGCGCCGGAAAGCCGACGATCGCCGCCTTGAGCGGATCGACGTTGCCGTGGAGCCCCTGGATCCCGGCCGCCAGCGACGCGATGACCACGATCGCGAACAGCGACGTGCCGGTCGCCTCGCGCTCGCCGTAGGCGAACCACATCACGAGCAGCGGCACGATCACCGTTCCGCCGCCGACCCCGAACAGCCCGCTGAAGGCGCCGGCCGCGCTCCCGATGAGCGCCAGCCGGACGAGCCGCGAGGACATGGGCGGGCATACTAGGGCCCGTGCCAGCCCCCACGGCCGAGACGCTCGCCGCCGCGCTTCGACCGCTCACCCAGGCGCCCGAGCGAGCCGCGATCCTGTGCGACGTCGACGGCACGCTCGCGCCGATCGTCCAGCGCGCCGGAGACGCCCAGGTGCCCGACCGCGCCGCCCGCCTGCTGGGCACGCTCGCGAGCCGCTACGGCTGCGTCGCGTGCATCTCGGGGCGCGCGGCGGCGGACGCGCGGCGACTCGTGGGCGTGGGCCGGATCGCGTACGCGGGCGCCCACGGCGCCGAGATCCTCGCGCCGGGCGAGCGGGCCGCCGAGACGATCCCGGCGTTCGCCACGTGGACCGACCCGATCCACCGCTTCGTCGCCGAGCGCGACGACTCCGACCTGCGCCGCCTGCGGGTGCGGATCGAGGACAAGGGGCCGATCATGGCGTTCCACTGGCGCGGCGCGCCGGACGAGGACGCGGCCCGCACGCGGGTCGAGGCGATCGCCGGCGAGGCCGAGACCGAGGGCCTCGCGATCCACTGGGGCCGCAAGGTGCTGGAGGTCCGCCCGCCGGTTCCGATCAGCAAGGGCCGTGCGGTGAACGAGCTGGTCCGCCGCTCGGGTGTGCGAACCGCCCTCTTCGGGGGCGACGACGCGACGGACCTCGACGGCTTCGACGCTCTCGACACGCTGACCGAGGCCGGCGAGCTGGATGCCGCCGTGCGGGTGGGCGTGGCCTCGGACGAGGGGCCGGCGGCGATCGTCGAGCGCGCCGACGTGGTCGTGGACGGCACGTCCGGGTTCCTCGAGGTGCTCGCGGCGCTGGCCGAGCCCGGCCCGGCGCCCGGGGCCTAGTGCCCTTCACCGACTTCCTGCGGACCACCGTGCTGCTGTGCAGCGGCGCGGCCACCGCGCTCGCGGTCGTGGCGATCGCGGGCGCCCGCGCCGACGACGAGACCGCTCCCCTCTACGTCGCGCTCGGCTGGTGGGCCGCGGCCGCCCTGATAGGCCTGTGGCTCGGCCGCCGCCCCGACGTGACCGAGGGCATCGGCCGCCTGCTCGCCTCCTCGCGCGCGACCCAGACGCTCCCCGAGCTCCAGCCCGGCACGATCGTCTTCAACCGGCTCTGGATGCTGCTGGCCGGCACGATCCTCGCGGGAGCCGTCGCCTTCCTGCTCCCTCAGGTGCCGGCGATCATGGCGGGCTTCTGCCTGCTCGTCGCGCTCGCGTGGCGGCGGCAGTCGCGCGCCGTGGAGGCGGTCGAGCAGCGCGACGGCGTGCGCTTCTGGATCGAGCCGACGTCGCCGTTCAAGCCGACCCAGCTGATCCGCACGCCGGGCTTCAGGCGGAACGAGCCGGCGCCGCGCGACGTAGGCGCTTAGGCGAGCTCGACAGCTCCTCCCAGGAGCGCGTGTTCGCCACGTTCTCCTTCGTGAGCCACGCCCGCCGCGCCGTGAACACGCCGTACTCCACGTTGCGCAGCGTCTCGCGGCCGTGCGCGTCGGAGTCGATCACGATCGTCGCGCCCAGGTCGACCGCGCGGCGCGCGTTGATCTCGTTCAGGTCGCGCCGGTCGGGGTTGCCGTTGATCTCGAGGTAGGTGCCGGTGCGTGCGGCCGCCTCGGCAACGGCGTCGATGTCGAGCGGGTACGGCTCGCGCCGCTCGATCAGCCGCCCGGTCGGGTGGCCGATGGCGTCCACCAGGGGGTGCTCCATAGCGCGGATCATCCGCTCGGTCTGCTCCTTCTCGGGCGTGCGGAACGCCGAGTGAAGGCTGCCCACGACCCAGTCGAGCTGGGCGAGCAGCTCGTCCTCGTAGTCGAGCGAGCCGTCGGGGTGGATGTTCACCTCCGAGCCCGCGAGCAGGCGGATCCCCTCGATGCGCTCGTCCGCCTTGCGGATGCGCTCGATCTGGCGGCGCAGCTCGTCCGGCGGCACGTCGTTGCCGAACCCGTGCGAGGCGGAGTGGTCGGTGAAGGCGATGTAGTCGTAGCCGCGCTCGCGAGCGGCCTCGGCCATCTCCTCGATGGTGTTGCGCCCATCGGAGGCCACCGTGTGGCAGTGCAGCTCGCCGCGCAGGTCCTCCACGCGCAGGAGCTCCGGCAGCTCGCCGGCGCGCGCGGCCTGCAGCTCGCCGCGGTCCTCGCGCAGCTCCGGCGGTACCCACTGCATCCCCAGCAGCTCGTACACCTCCTCCTCGGTCGCGCACGCGTGCGTGGTGGCGGTCGAGTCGTCCGCGATCCCGTACTCGCTCACGTGCAGGCCGCGCTTGACGGCCTCCGTGCGCAGCGACTCGTTGTGCTGCTTCGAGCCGGTCAGGTGCTGGAGCAGGTTGCCGAACGCGCCCGGCGGCACGATCCGCAGGTCGATGCTGAGGCCGTTGTGGGTCACCGCCCTCACGCCGGCGGCGGCCGACGACTGCACCTCCCCGATCAGGGGCAGCCTGCAGAACGCCTTCGCCAGCTCCTCCGGCTCTTCGCTGGCGGCAACCAGGTCGAGGTCGCGGCACGCCTCCACGCGGCGGCGCGCGCTGCCGGCCACCTCCACCCGCTCGGCGGCGGGGTGCTCGCGCAGCGCCTCGGCGAGCGATTCCGCGATGTCGGTCGCCTTCGACAGCAGCAACCGCGGCTTGGGGCGCAGGTCCACGCCGGCGTCGAGCGCGAGCAGCACGGTCTCCTCGGCCTTCGGCCCGAAGCCGGGCACGTCGCGGAGCTTCTCGTCCTCGGCCGCCTTGCGCAGGTCGTCGAGCGACGCCACGCCGAGCTGGTCGAACAGCTTGCGGGCCTTCTTGGGGCCGAAGCCGGGGATGCGCGTGACCTCCACGAGGCCGGGCGGGTACTTCGCCTTCAGCTTGGCCGCCGACGGGATCTCGCCGGTCTCGAACAGCGCGTTCAGCTTCTCCTCGATCGTCTTGCCGATGCCGCGCAGCTCGGTGACCGTGCCGGCCTTCGTCATCTCCTGGACCGACGCCGGAGCGTCGCGGATCGCCTTCGCCGCGTTGCGGTAGGCGAGCACCCGGTGCACGATCGCGCCGTCGAGCTCGTACAGGTCGGCGAGCTCGTCGAAGTGAAGGGCGATCTCGGCGTTCCGCATGCCCGGTCTAGGGTACGGGCGTGACCGGCACGTGGCTTGTCCTCCCGACGTTCAACGAGGCCCAGAACATCGAGCCGATCGTGCACGCCGTGCTGCCGCGGCTGGCCGAGGCCTCGCCGGAGCACACGCTGCTCGTGGTCGACGACTCCTCGCCGGACGGCACCGGCGCCATCGCCGACCGGCTCGCGCGCGAGAACGACTCGGTCGAGGTGCTGCACCGGGCGGGCAAGGAGGGGCTCGGCCGGGCGTACCTGCACGGGTTCGCGCACGCGCTCGAGGGCGGCGCCGAGCGCGTGATGGAGATGGACGCCGACTTCTCGCACGACCCGGCCGACGTGCCGCGCCTGATCGAGGCGTCCGAGGACGCGGACCTCGTGCTGGGGTCGCGCTACGTCGAGGGCGGCGGGGTCTCCGGCTGGGAGTGGCACCGGCGGCTGCTCTCGCGCGGTGGCTGCTGGTACGCGCGGACGATTCTCGGCGTGCCCGTGCGCGACCTCACCGGCGGGTTCAAGTGCTTCCGCCGCCCGGTGCTCGAGACGCTCGACTTCGCCGACGTGCAGTCCGACGGCTACGGGTTCCAGATCGAGATGACCTACCGCGCGCTGCGTGCCGGCTTCCGGGTGAAGGAGGTCCCGATCACGTTCCACGAGCGCCGCGCCGGCGATTCCAAGATGGACGCGCGGATCGCCGCGGAGGCGGTCTGGAAGGTGCCGGCGCTACGCGCCAGGCTGCGTGGCCGTAACCTGCCGGCAGCCGGCTGACAGCCTCACTATACTTTTTGAAGCACCACCCGACGAGACCAGGAGAGCCGCCATGGCAGGAGCGATAACCGAAGTCACAGATTCCAACTTCCAGGCCGAGGTTCTCGAGTCCGCGGAGCCCGTGCTGGTCGATTTTTGGGCCCCCTGGTGCGGCCCGTGCCGCGTGATCGCGCCGGCGCTCGAGGAGATCGCCGAGGCCCGCGACGACGTGCGCATCGTCAAGCTGAACGTCGACGACAACCAGCAGACGGCCGCCCGCTACAACGTCCTCTCGATCCCCACGCTGATCCTCTTCCGCAACGGCGAGGTCGCGCACCAGATCATCGGCGCGCTGCCGAAGAAGCGGCTCGAGCAGGAGATCGAGCCGGTCCTCGCGACCGCGTAGCCCGGCCACGCCATGCCGATCGTCACGATCGAGTGGTACGAGGGCCGCTCGCCCGAGCAGAAGAAGGAGATCGCGGAGAAGCTGACCGACCTGCTGGTGGACGTGGGCAAGACGGAGCGCGAGCACGTCTGGATCCGCTTCGCCGACTCGCCGAAGAGCGAGTGGTCGATCGGCGGCGAGGTCCAGGGCTAGGCGCGCACCGGGAGCCACCCCGCCTCGATGCGGGGAGCCCTCCCTCGAATGCGCGAGGTCGCTTGCGGCGACTCCCCTAAAGCGGTTAGGGTCAATTGACATAAGCCGCGAGGGGGAAACGATGTACGCGAAGACGGGCTTGGCAGTCGTAGCACTGGCGATCGCGCTGCTTGCGCCGTCGACCGCGAACGCCGGGCGCACGGTTCAGGGGATGGCGAACCAGGCCCAGATGGACATCACCACCTCGACCGGCAACGTGAACGTCGAGGACAAGACGATCGTGAACCACCTCGTGGGGCTCATCAGCCGGGCGGCGCCGGGCTCGACGATCATCACCAACGTCTTCAGGACGGAGGCGAACAACGACGTCGTCACGGCGCTGTACCTCGCGAAGCAGATCAACAACGTGAACGTGTACGTCACCTACGGCGACAGCGATACGCAGTTCGACTGGGCCAACCAGGGCACGAACGGCGCGATCCGGATGAAGAAGTGCCCGCTCGGCTGCCACAACACATCGAAGTCGGACGGCAAGGCGCACTCGAAGTACTTCCTGTTCGACAACACCAGGCGCACGGATGGCGCCACGTCCGGCGCCGCGCTCTGGATCAGCTCCGCGAACCTGAACCAGGGCTCGGGCTCGAGGGCCTCCAACTACGCGACGACCCTCTACCACGACTCCGACATGTGGTGGGGGATGTGGAGCGTCTGGATGGACGCGTTCAACAGGGACCCGAACGACGGCGACTACTACCGCCCGCACCTGGGCTGGAACGCGCCGCACTCCGGGATCGTCTACTCCTCGAAGTCGGCGTCGGTCGCCCACATCTCACCCGACCGCGACGGCGGCGACATGTGGGCCGCCCAGCTGAGCCCGCTCGCCACGGGGTCCGGGTGCATCGTGAGGGTCATGCAGGCGCAGATCACCGACGAGCGCCTCGACGCGGTCAATCAGGTCAAGAGGCTCGCCAACGGCGGCTGCGCGGTCCGGGTGCTGCTCGGCACGAAGGACGACGGCAGCGCCGACATCGGCACGCAGGCGAGGGCCATCCTGTGCAACGCGCCCAACACGCTGATGAAGAAGCGGCCGCGCCTGCACGACAAGGAGGTCGAGATCTACGGGACCTACGAGGGTGGCGCCGGCCGGGTCCAGGTGTTCTCCGGGTCGCACAACTGGACCGGGAACGCGCTGCGCTACAACGACGAGGTGCTGCTGCGAGTGTCGGATTCGTGGGACGCGTACAACACGCTCAACGACCACTTCTACGACATCTTCAACGCGTCGGACGCAACCGGGCTGGTCGGTTGCGCGTGATCTAGCGGCCGCCCAGGCCGGGCTCGGACCGGCGGCGCTCGCGGCGGACGTTGTACGCCCAGAGCGCCGCCGCCAGGGCCACCGCGATCGCCGCCCAGCCGAAGAGCGTGACGATCCCGAGCGCGTCGCCGCGCTCGTCGGCCATCGTGGCGCCCATGAGGATCGCCAGCAGCATCGCCCCGAGCGCGGCGACGACTCGTCCGGCGCTACGCACGCTCCACGGCGATCGACAGCTCGCGGCCCTCGATCTTCACCGGCTCGCCGCTGGCCATGCCGTCGCGAAGGGTCACGTCGGTCGCGAGCGTCTCGCCCGCCACGTAGTCCTGGTGCTCGCGCACCGCTGACACCAGCTCGGCGTCGCCGCCCAGCGTCAGCCTGATCCGGTCCTCCACGTTCAGCCCCGCGTTCTTGCGAGCCTCCTGGATCGCGCGCACCGCCTCGCGCGCGAGACCCTCGCGGCGCAGCGCGTCGTCCAGCTCCAGGTTCAGCGCCACCGCGTGCGTGCCCGAGCGCTCCACCTGGTAGCCCTCGAGCGGCTGGAGCACCAGCTGCACGTCGTCGGCCGTCAGCTCGTGGTCGTGGCCGTCGATCGCGAGCCCCACGGTGCCGCCGCCGCGCAGAGTCGAGGCCACCGACTGCGCATCGAGAGCCGCCACTGCCGCCGCGGCCTGCGGCATCTGCTTGCCGAAGCGCGGCCCGAGCGTGCGGTAGTTCGGCTTCAGCTCCCAGCGCCCGAGCTCCTCGGCCTCGCTCACGAACCGCACGCGCTTCACGTTCAGCTCCTCGCGCACCTGCGTCTCGAAGCGCTCGATCGCCGCCTGCTCGCGCCCCGCCGCCACCACCACGGCCTCGCTCAGCGGCTGGCGCACCTTCACCTTCGCCTGCGCCCGCGCCGCGCGCCCCAGCTCGATCGCCTCGCGCGTGACCTGCATCGCCCACTCGAGCTCCTCGTCGCGCAGCGCCGGGTCGGGCCGCGGGAAGTCGCACAGGTGCACCGACGGCTCGCGTCCGTCGAGGTTGTCGTAGATCTCGTCGGCCACGAACGGCGTGAGCGGCGCGAGCAGCTTCGACACCTCCACGAGGCAGCGCCACAGCGTCGAGAACGCGCCCGGGTCGCCCTCCCAGAAGCGCCGGCGCGAGCGCCGCACGTACCAGTTCGACAGGTCCTCGACGAACGCGTCGACCGCCCGGCCGGCGGCGGTCGTGTCGTAGTCCTCCATCCGCTCGGTCACGACCTCGATGGTCTGCTGCAGCCGCGACAGCGCCCAGCGGTCGAGGTCGTCGGTTGCCGGGGCGTCGAACGCCTCGATCCCGTTCACGTTCGCGTACAGGACCAGGAACCCGTACGTGTTCCAGAGCGTGAGCATGAACTGCCGCACGCTCTCGCCGACCGTGTCGACCGAGAAGCGGTAGCCGTCCCATGGCTGCTTCGAGGTGAAGTAGTACCAGCGGAACGCGTCCGCGCCGTGACGCTCGATCACCTCCCACGGCACCACCACGTTGCCGCGCGACTTCGACATCTTCTGCCCGGACGGGTCGAGGATCAGCCCGAGGCAGAGCACCGTCCGGTACGAGCTCTGCCCGTACAGCAGCGTGGAGACCGCGAGCAGCGAGTAGAACCACCCGCGCGTCTGGTCAAGCGCCTCGCAGATGTAGTCCGCCGGGAACCGCTCCGCGAACAGCTCCTCGTTCTCGAACGGAGCGTGCCACTGAGCGAACGGCATCGAGCCCGAGTCGTACCAGGCGTCGATCACCTCGGGCACTCGGCGCATCTCACCGCCGCACTCCTCGCACGGGAAGGTCACGTCGTCGATGAACGGCTTGTGCAGGTCCTCCGGCACCGCGCCGGGGGCGAGCGACTCGAGCTGCGCGCGCGACCCGATGCACTGCTCGTGCCCCTCGTCGCACACCCACACCGGCAGCGGCGTGCCCCAGTAGCGCTCGCGCGAGAGCGCCCAGTCCACGTTGTTCGCCAGCCAGTCGCCGAAGCGCCCGTGCTTGATGTGCTCGGGGTACCAGCGGATCTTCTCGTTCTCGGCCAGCATCTGGTCGCGGACCTCGGTGGTCTTCACGTACCAGCTCGCCTTCGCGTAGTAGAGGAGCGGCGTGCCGCAGCGCCAGCAGTGCGGATAGGCGTGCTCGTAGCCCTCGTCGCGGAACAGGCGGCCCTTCTCGCGTAGCGCGTCCACGATCTTCGGGTCGGCGTCCTTCACGAACAGGCCGGCGAAGTCCTCCACGCGCTCGTCGAAGGTTCCGTCGAGCTTCACGGGGTTCTGGACCTTCAGGTCGTAGCGCATCCCGAGCTGGTAGTCGTCCTCGCCGAACGCGATCGCCGTGTGCACGATCCCGGTGCCGTCGTCGGTCGTCACGAAGTCGGCCTCCAGCACGGTGTGGCCCTTCTCGCCGTAGTCGGAGATCCACGGGAACGGCGGCTCGTACGACGTGCCGGCGAGGTCGGAGCCCTGGAAGCGCTCCTCCACCTCGGCGCCCTCGCCGAGCACGCGCTCGAGCAGCGGCTCGGCCACGATCAGGCGCTCGCCGTTCACACGCGCGCGCACGTAGGTCACGTCCGGTGCCACGGCCAGCGCGGCGTTCGAGACGAGCGTCCACGGCGTGGTGGTCCAGCCGAGCAGCGACACGCCGTCCTCGCCCTTCACGGGGAAGCGCACGAAGACCGACGGGTCCACGACGTCGCGGTACCCCTGCGCCACCTCGTGCGAGCTGAGCGCCGTCCCGCAGCGCGGGCAGTACGGCACGACCTTGTGCCCCTGGTAGAGCAGCCCGCGCCGCCAGATCTCGCGCAGCGACCACCAGACCGACTCGATGTAGTCGTCCGTGAGCGTGAAGTACGCGTCGTCGGTGTCGACCCAGAAGCCGATCCGCTCGGTCAGCCGGTTCCACTCCTCGATGTAGGTGAGGACCGATTCGCGGCAGCGCTCGTTGAACTCCGCGACGCCGTACTCCTCGATCTCGTGCTTCGAGGAGAGCCCCAGCTGGCGCTCGATCTCGAGCTCGACCGGCAGCCCGTGGCAGTCCCAGCCGGCCTTGCGGTGCACCTGGTGCCCGGTCATCGTCTTGTACCGCGGGAACACGTCCTTGAAGACGCGCGAGAGCACGTGGTGCGACCCGGGCCGGCCGTTCGCGGTCGGCGGCCCCTCGTAGAAGACGAATCGCTCGCCGCC
>DASVVS010000053.1:0-13603 GCA_036386455.1 Thermoleophilaceae bacterium | reverse complement strand
TCCGTGACAACGGGCACACGTGGGGCATCTCGGCCCGCGCGTCGGGAACAATCCGGGCATGGGGGTAACGGCGGCTGGACACTGCCCGGTTCACTTCACCTCGGCGCGCGAGGGGCCCGAGCTGGTGCGCCGCACGCGGAGGCGGCTCAACCGGCTCGCGATCGCCGCCAACACCCTCGGGGCGATCGACACCTTCCTCTTCGTCGCGTTCCTGCTGCCGCCGGCGTTCCACGGCATCGACAAGACCGAGGCGCTGGTGGTCAACGGCGTCGTCTTCGCGATCTTCCTCCCGCTGACGTTCCTGTTCGGCACCCGCTGGGGCTACCGGAAGTCCGAGACGCTGGTCGCCTGGGTCGGCCAGCGCGACCCCACGCCCGCCGAGCGCGACGAGGCGCTGCGCATCCCGCAGCGGCACGCGCTGCAGGCCGCCGGCTTCTGGCTGCTCGGAGCGGTGCTGTTCGGCGGGCTGAACGCCACCGGCGGGAGCCTCGAGGGCACCGGTCCGCTCCCCGGCGCGATCGTCTTCCTCACTCTCGTCCTCGGCGGCATCACCACGTCGGGCGTGCAGTACCTGACCGCGGAGCGGATCCTGCGCCCGGTCACCACGCTCGGGCTGTCGGCCACGCCGCCGATCAGCCCCAGCGGGCCCGGCGTGGGCATCCGGATCCTGATGGTGTGGCTGCTCGCCACCGGCACGCCGCTCGTGGGCATCGGCGCGGTCGCCGTGTCGGGCATCTTCGCCGACGACATCAAGGTCGAGTACCTCGGCGCGGGCGTGCTGTTCCTGTCGATGGTCGCGGGGTTCAGCGGCCTCCTGGCCACGAAGCTGACCGCACGCTCCTTCAGCGAGTCGCTCTCGAGCATGCGCAGCGCGCTCGCGCGCGTGGAGGAGGGCGACTACGACGTGCGGGTGCCGGTCGACGACTCGAGCGAGATCGGGCTCGTGCAGGTGGGCCTCAACCGGATGGCGTCCGGCCTCGCCGAGCGCGAGCGCCTGCAGGACCTGTTCGGCCGCCACGTGGGCCGCGACGTGGCGCGCGCCGCGCTCGACGGCGGTGTCAAGCTCGGCGGCGAGGTGCGCGAGGTGGGCGTGCTGATGATCGACCTCGTGGGCTCCACGGCGATGGCCACGCGCCTCCCGCCGGAGCAGGTCGTGACGCTGCTCAACCGCTTCTTCACGATCGTCGTCGAGACCGTCGAGTCCTACGGCGGCATGGTCAACAAGTTCGAGGGCGACGGCGCTCTGTGCGTGTTCGGCGCGCCGGCGCGGCGCGAGGACCCGGCCGGTGCGGCGCTGTGCGCGGCGCGCGAGCTGCGCGCCCGGCTGGTCGACGAGGTGTCCGAGCTCGACGTGGGCATCGGCGTCTCGGCCGGCGAGGCCGTGGCCGGCAACGTGGGAGCGCTCGAGCGCTTCGAGTACACGGTGATCGGCGACCCGGTCAACGAGGCCGCGCGCCTCTCCGAGCTCGCCAAGCGGCGGCCGGGGCGGGTCGTGGTGTCGGGCGCGGCGGTCGAGCGCTCGCGCGACGAGGAGCGCGGGCGCTGGGAGCTCGGCGAGGAGGAGATCCTGCGCGGGCGCGACGAGCCGACGCAGCTGGCCTACCCGACCGGCGCGGCGAGCCCGGTCGCGGACTAGCTGCCCGCCAGGAAGTCCAGGAACCGCCGCGCGGCGGCGTGCGGCGGTCGCTCCGCCGCGGTGATCAGCACGAAGCTGCGCGCGAAGCGCACTCCCTCCACGCGGCGCGTCACGAGCCCGTCGCGCTGGACCTCCGGGATCGCGAGGTGCGACAGGAGCGCGGGCGCCTGCTCGCGCAGCGCGGCCTCCTTGGCGGCGCCGGTCGAGCCGACCTCCGCCAGCGCCGGCGGCCCGGAGTGGCCGAGGTCGCGCAGCGTGTGCTCGACCACGCGCCGGGTGTTGGCGCCCGGGTCGCGCATCACCGCGGGGGTGCGCAGGAACTCCTCGAGCGGGATCTCGCGGTGGGCCGCGAGCGGGTGCGCCGGGTGCAGCGCCACGACCACCTCGTCCTCCACGAGCGGGTGCTCGTGGAGCCCGGGCGAGTCGCCCTCGGGGTCCTGGGCCGCGATGCCGAAGTCGGTCGCCCCGGTGGCCACGCTGCGCCGCGCCACGTCCGAGTTCGAGATCAGCAGCTCCACCGAGAGGTGGTGCTCGTGCCGGGCCTCGTACTCCACGAGCTTCGCGGGCAGCACGTACTCGGCGATCGTGTGGCTGACCGCCACGCGCACCGGGCGCTCGCCGCGCTCGAGGCCGCCGAGCAGGTCGGTGATCACGTCGGCCTGCGCGAGCAGCTTGCGCGCCTCCTCGTAGAGCCGCCGCCCCTCGTCGGTGAGCTGCACGCCCTGCGAGGTCCGCTCGAGCAGCCGCACGCCCGCCACCGCCTCGAGCGACTGGATCCGCTTCGACAGCGCGGGCTGGGTCACGCGCAGCAGGCGCGCGGCGCGGCTGACGGAGCCGAGGTCGGCGGCCGTGCACAGCGCGCGCAGCTCGGCGATCTCCGGCGGGCGGACGGGCCGGTGGGCCATAACTGAAACTTAGAGCCACGGTCTTGACCGCGAGCCGGACGCGCGGTTAGGGTCGCCGCATGACTCGCGTGATCGCCCTCGCGCTGGCACTCGCCCTCGCCGTACCGCTGGCCGCCGGCGCGGCCGGCAAGCCGAAGGCTCCCAGCGGCAAGTGGACCTTCGTGTTCCAGGGCACCGGCAGCCTGCGCGTGAAGGAGAAGAAGCTCACGTCGCTCTCCGTGACCCCGGAGGGCGCGAGCACCGCATGCGGGACGGCGCGCATCAAGCTGAAGGTCGTCCACTCGCTCACCACGGTCACGCGGGCGGGAGTCACGAACTGGATCGTGGGCAAGCCGACGCCCAAGAAGACCGACGCCTACCAGCCGGTCAAGACCAAGTTCGCGATCGACGGCAAGATCGTGAGCGGCAAGATCCGCGCGATCTGGTTCGAGGGCAACAGGACCGGCAGCGCCGAGCTCTACTTCGGCGACTGCCACCTCGACGCGAGCTTCAACAAGTAGCGCGCGGCCGGCGGGCGGCCTCCGCCCGGCTCACCGGGCCGCGGCGTGGAACGCCCGGCAGTGCGCGTCGCGCGTGGCGCGGTGGCCCGGCAGCTTCACCGAGCGGATCATCTCGGCCCAGGCGTTGGCCGTGACCCGGATCGAGCTCTCCACGTCCGCCCGCTCGGCCGCGGTGCGCGCGTTCATCAGCCGCTCGCCGTTGCGCCACGCGCCCTCGCGCCAGCCCTTGACCATCTCCTGGGTGCCGAGCTCGTCGAACGGCACCGGCTTCATGTCGACCCACTCGAACGTGGGGTCGTAGCGGCGCGTGTAGTCGTCCTGCACGGCATCGGCCACCCGCGTGTTGATCTCGTTCACGCCGTCGTGGTCGCCCTTTCGCGACTCGCCCGCGGGGGTGCGCATGCCGAGCTTGGCGTAGACGTGCGGAAGGTCGTACTGGGTGTGCGCGTTGCTGGCCAAGAGGATGTCCTGGCCGGCGTGGGCGTCGCCCGCGAGCGCCTCGTCGAAGGTGATCCGCCACGACTCGGTGACCGGCCGGCCGCGGCGGTAGGCCTCGTGGGCGCGGAAGTAGCGGTTCGAGAAGTCGGCGATCACGCTGAACATCCAGCGGCGGTGGCGGAACCAGCGCGGCCGCTCGCGGGCGAGGTCGGCGCGCAGCCCCTTCGTGATGTGCAGGTAGGCGAGCGGCCAGAGCGCGCGGTGGTCGCAGGCGGCGTCGAGCGGGCGCCACTGCGCACGCAGCCGGCGCAGCAGCGAGTCCACGCAGCGGATCGTCGCCTTCCGGCAGTTGTCGACCGGCACCGGCTGCACCTTCGCCGAGACCTCCATCGGCGGCAGCGCGGCTGGCCAGGGGAGGTTGGCGTCGCCGTGGTCGGCCCGCGCCGCCGGCGCCAGTGCCAGCAGGACGAGCGCCGCGGCCAGCGCGAGCCCGCCGCGCGCGGCGGCGCGCGTCATGGCTTTGCGAGGCGCTCGCGGCAGTACGCGGCCCGGCGCTCGCGAGCGCCGGGCTCCTGGGCGGCGGCGATCCCGCGCGCCCACTCGGCCGCGTACGACTCGATGTCCGCCGCCACCGCCCGGCGCTCCTCCTCGGACGCCGCGTTCACCAGCCGCTCCGCGTTGCGCCACACGCGCTCGCGCCACTGCTTGACCATCTCGAGACCGGCCACGTTGTCGCCCGGGTGCCACGGCGCGTTGGTGGTGCCGACGAGCGGGTCGTAGCGGTCGGTGATCGCCTTGACCACGCGCTCGTACGCGCGGTCGAGCGAGGTCACGTTGATCAGGTCGTGGTCGGGCTTGCGCGAGCGCCCGTCCTTGGTCACGAGCCCGAGCGCCGCCAGCACGTACGGCATGTCGTTCTGCACGTGAGCGTTGATCCCGAGCAGCATGTCCTGCCCCGCGTTCACCTCGCCCTTGCGCGCGGTCTCGAAGGCGATCCGCCAGGCCCCCGGCACGTCGCGCCCTCGCTTGTCGAGCTTGTACGAGTTGAAGTACACGTTCGCGAACAGCGCGTCCTCGGTGTAGAGGTACTTCGTGTCGATGAGCTGCTTCTTCAGCCCGCTGCGGCTGAGGTCCTCGCGGAGCTGCCGCGTGAGCTCGAGGTAGGTCGTCGCGAACACGGCGCGGTGATCGCAGCCGAGGTCCCCCTGGAGCCGGCGCATGCGCCTGATCTCCGTGTCCACGCAGCGGACGGACGGGGTGTGGCAGTACGGCACGCTGCCCGGCTGGATCGCCGACGGGCCCGGCATCGCCGGCAGGTACGACGGCCAGTTGACGTTCGCGGGATGCGACTGACCGGCCGCCGGCGCCGCCAGCCCCCCGAACGCGACCGCCCAAGCGGCCACGAGCACACGAAAGCGCATCGTTAGTCGCATTCCCCCGGGGGCGAGCCCGAAAACCGCCTCTGGCAGAGTTCGGCCCGTGGAAGCGCTGGTCCGCGAGCTCATCGACGCCACGATCCGCCGCGACTTCGGCGCACTCGAAGGAGGGATGCTCCACCCCGACTTCGAGTACGAGTCGCTGTTCGCGCAGGCCGAGGGCGAGGTGTGGCGCGGCGTGAACGGCCTGCGGCGCTGGGCCGAGGAGGTCGACACGATCTGGGAGGACTTCCGCGTCACGGTCGAGGGGATCGAGGTCGTGGACGACGACACGGCGGTCCTCTGCGCACGGCTGACCGGACGCGCGCGGGGCAGCGGCGTTCCCCTCGACCAGCAGATCGGCCAGGTCTGGATCCGGCGCGACGGGATGGTCGAACGGGTCGTCGCCCACCCCACGCTCGAGGACGCGCGGGCGGCCGCGCGAGCTCAGTCCGGCGGGCGCGCTCCGGGCGGATAGTCCGGGATCCCGAACGCGCGCCATCCGTCGAGCAGGAAGCTGTGCACCCTCCAGCCGCCGTCCTCGCGGCGCAGCTGGACCCGGTTCGGGCCGCCCTCGGTCTCGACGGTCGCCCTCTCGCCACCGACGGACGTGGCCCCGATCTCCACGTCCAGCTGCTCGCTCGCCGAGCGGCGGCTGAGGTGCGCGACCTGGCGCGGGCAGTCGTCGACGTCGCGCGGTCCGTCCGCGAAGAGCTGAACCAGCTGGACGACCTCGTGCCTCCCCGAGTCCGTCATCGCTTGGCACGCATCGTCGCCGCGGCCAGACGCGAGCGCCTCCACCCATCCGCGCACCGTGTCGCGCGCTCGGTCGGCGTCGGATTTGCCGCCACAGCCCACGAGCGGGAGCGCCAGCGCCAGCCCGATCGCCGCCGCCGCCCGGCGCCGCACTGGCCGTCCTACGCCAGCTCGGCGTCGACCGGCTCGCCGTCGGCGGGCCGCGGCAGCGCGTCGATCTCGGCGGTGTCGAGCGGTAGCGCGGCCTTGCAGAAGTCCTCGCCGAACGGCGTCAGGTGGATGCTGCGGCGCACGGTGCGGCCGCGGCCCGCGCGCTTCATGGCCTCGCCCACCTCGGGCTGCGCCTCGAGCACCTGGTAGGCGGCCTGGTCCTCGAGCGTCTCGCGCGAGAACCAGATCAGCCCGAGCCGGTGGAGGTTGTTCAGGTACTGGTGCACGCGCTCCGGCCGGCGGCAGCCCGCGTTGGCGGCGATCATCGTCAGGCCCGGCGCCACGAGCTGCGAGCTGAGCATCCCGATCGGCCCGCCGGTGCGCACGTCGACCGACGCCTGCGGCCCGTCCGCGCACATGAAGCGCAGGATCCGCGCCTCGTCCGGCGCCATCTCCTCGAGGATGCGCTCGTAGGCCGGGTGGCACTCGTCGTCGTAGCGCACGTCGGCCGAGCGGCGCAGGAGCTCGGCGCCGCGCTCGCGCAGCGGCACGTGGCCGTTGGCCGATCCGTTCGCCGAGGCGTGGCCGGCCGCGGCGTGGCCGTCCGTGCTCGCCCCGCCCGCCGCCGCGGCGGCGCTCTCGTCCACCACGTCGATGAAGCGGCGCAGCCACACGCGCAGGTCCCTGCCGCTCTCGGCGAGGAGGTCGGCCGGGGCCTGGCCGGACGCCGCGAAGCGCACCACCCGGACCCCCACCCGCACGCTGGTCTCGACTCCCCACTTGGTCCCGCGCCAGTACGCCACCGCGCCGATCCGCGCGAGCCCGGGCAGGATCTCGGTCAGCCCCGGATCGCGCACGGGCTCGGGCTCGGCGTCGGTGTAGGCCGGCGCGCTGTAGCGCGTGAACTCGCCGTTCGTGCTCATCGCCCGATCACCCGAACACCGCCAGGTGCGCGAGCCCGCCGGCGAAGCCGAGCACCGCGCCGTGGAGGTACAGCAGCCACTCGTCCTCCCTCATCGCACTGCGAAGCATCTCAGAGAAGTCCGCCGGGGGCATCTCCCTGATGCGCTCGGAGATCAGCTCGCGCACGCGCTCGCTCTGCTCGCGGTTGAAGTCCTCGTCCACGAGCGGGACCATCGTGAACTCCGCGCCCTCGGCCGCCACCGAGTCCCGGATCGCGTCGTACTCCCGCGCGCCGACGGCCACCCGGACGGCGGGGCGCGCCCGCCCGACCGCGCGGTCCACCGCCGGCCGCAGCGCGTCCTCGAGCATCTTCCGCGTGCGGTCCGAGCGCGGCCCGTGCATCAGCTCCTCGCCGATGTTGCGGAGCGTGATGACCTCCTCGGCGATGATCCGCGCGTAGACGTCGCCGGCCTCCTCCTGCCGGCGCAGGAACAGGCCCTGGAAGGGGAACAGCCCGAGGACCCGCTTGCGCTCCACCGGCTCGAAGATCATGTGGATGGCGATCAGGTTCGTGATGTAGCCCACGAACACGCCGAGCACCGGCAGCACCCACCAGCCGTGGATCAGGAGCTCGCTGATCGCGGCGACCGGGAAGCCGAGCAGGAACCCGAACAGGAACCCGAAGTTGATGATCAGCCGCAGCTCGCGGCTGCCGACCTCGGTGAAGACCTTGTTCGCCACCTCGGGGTCGGCCTCGAACCGCCGGATCACCATCAGCTTCACGTCGAGCAGCTGGTCGATGTTGCGCTGGATGTCGCGCGTGACGACCTCGTGGACGATGTCCGGGAGCTGCTCCTGCACGCGCTGGTGCAGGCGCTCGCGAAAGCCCGGCGGGAGGTCGCGCCAGAGGTCGGGGTTCTCGCGCTGGACGATCCGCTCGACCACGTCGCGCATGTCGCGCCGCGCGCTGTGGAGCACGTGGGCGGCCATCTTCTCGGGGTCGAGCTGGCGGTAGAAGTCGGACGCGTTGCCGAGCTTCGCGATCCCCTTGTCGACCGCGATGCTCGCCATCTTCGCGGCGCGCGACGGGATGATCCCCTGCCACCCCACTCCGCCCACCATGAAGCCCGGGATCTGCTGGATCTTGCGCGGCATCAGGTGCACGAGCGGCGCCAGCCCGGGGATCCTGATCCCCCTGAAGCGGATCGGATAGAAGAGCATGATCACCCCGCTCCAGTTCGTGACGTAGCCGATCACGCCCGAGAAGATCGGGATCGTTATGAAGTGAAGCCAGACGCTGTCCAAATTGCCCCTCGGGCGTGCATTCTCCCGGAGCGGTACCGTCCGCGCCTCAAGCCGGTGCCGGACTCCCTGAAGAAAGCCTCCGGCGACTACGTCGTCGCCATCCTCGAGCCGGATCCAGCCAAGGCGCGCGAGGTCGTGCGCGCTGCCGTCCGCGAGGGCGCGAGCGTGGCGGCCGCGTTCGAGGAGCTGCTGGCTCCGGCGATGGTCGAGATCGGCCGGCGCTGGGAGTCGGGCGAGATCAGCGTGGCGCACGAGCACCTGGCCACGGAGGTCACGAGCTCGCTCGTCACGGAGCTCTCGGCGCTGCTCGAGCCCGGGCCCGCCACCGGCCGGCTCGCGATCGTCTCGTGCTCGCCCGAGGAGCAGCACTGCCTGGCCGGCCAGATGCTCAGCGCGCTGCTCGAGGCCGCCGGCTGGGAGGTGCTCTACCTCGGCACGACGCTGCCGATGGAGGACCTCGTCGCGCTCGCCGCCGACGAGGCGGCCGACGTGATCGCGCTGTCCACCGCGCTGCCGCACCACCTGCCGGCGGTCGAGGCCGCGGTGCGTGCGGTGCAGGCGCTGGAGGAGCCGCCGCTGGTGCTCGTAGGCGGGCGAGCGTACGGCGGCGAGGACGACGCGCGGCGGGTCGGGGCCGACGCGTGGGCCGCGCGCGTGGCCGAGGCGCCCGCGCTGCTGGGGCGGCGGCTGCCGCCGGCGGCCTAGTAGGCCGGCGCCGCTACGCCGGCGCCGCCGCCGCTTCCGCCGGCTCCACCTCGCGAACCTCGCGCCAGCCGTCGAGCCCGCCGACCAGCGCCGCCGCCTCGAACCCCTCGTCGATGAGCTGCCGCGCCGCCCGGGCGCTGGTCCCCTCGTCAGGTCAGGTGCAGTAGAGGACGACGAGCTTGTCGGCCTCGTTGCGCCGCGCCCAGTCCGGGATCTCGTCCGGCCGCACGCGCTCCGCGCCCGGGATCCGGTACGGGTCGCGCAGGTAGCCCGAGCGCGAGCGCACGTCGAGCAGCAGCGGCGGGTCGTCCGAGTCGAGCAGGCGCGCCAGCTCGTCGGCGGCGATGCGCGGCGCGTCGTCGTCGTGGTGAGAGGTGAGCAGGCCGAGCATCGACGCCTCGCGCTCCTCCGGATGGGTGGCGGCGTCCACCTGATGGCCGTACCACGCCGAGAGCGGCGTGGCCGAGACCCCGTGCAGGAAGGTCGAGGCGATCACCACCACGCCGACGATGCCGAAGATCTCGCGCCCCTCGGGCACGCCCGCCTCGATCACGAGCAGCGCCAGCAGCAGCGAGTTCAGCCCGCGCGGGCCGAACCACGCGATGAACGCGCGGCCGTGCCCGCTGATCGAGGCCGTGCGCGCGGCCAGCAGCGTGCCGACCGCCAGCGGCCTGATCACGAGCAGGGCGAGGGCGGCGAGCACCGCGCTCTCGAACAGGGGCGCGCCGCTCAGCTCCGTGGACAGCACCGCGCCGAACAGCACGAACGAGATCAGCATCAGAAGCTCGGCGATGATCTCGCCGAAGTCGAGGAAGCAGTCGCACATGCGGCGGTTCGAGAGCGACACCGCGGCGCCCGCCGCGAACGACGCGAGGAACCCGTCCTCGCCGGCCGTCTCGCCCACCGCGAACGCGCAGAACACGAGGCCGACGCCATAGAGCGCCTGCCACTCGGTCCGCACGGGGCGGTGCTTGTCGACCTCCGCCATCAGCCCGGCCCCCACCACGCCGACGGCCGCGCCCAGCACCGGCCCGACCACCAGTAGCTCGCCCAGGAAGCGCGCCCACTCCCCCGCCCCGCCGACCTTGTCCGCCGCGACGGCGGCGAGCACGAGGATCGTGGGCAGCACGATCACGTCGTTCATGCCGGCCTCCAGGCTCAGCGCGCGCCGGACCGGGCTGGGGATGCGCTCGTCGTGCACCACGTCGCGCAGCACGACCGGGTCGGTCGAGGCCAGGATCGCGCCGATCAGGAACGCGATCAGCGGGTCGACGCCGACCACGACCATCGCGGCGAGCGCGATGGCCGCGATCACGATCAGGCTGCCCGGGCCGAGCGTGAGCGCCGGGACCACCCAGTAACGGCGCAGGTGGCGCAGGTCGAGCGACATCGCCTCGAGGAACAGGACGAGCGCGAGCGTCATGAACGCGACCGTGCGCAGGTGGTCGCTCTCGAGGTCGATGTCGGTGACCCCGAAGGTGCCCTCGCCGAGCAGAAGCCCGAGCGTGAGGAAGATCATCGGGAACGAGACGGGCGCGCGGTCGATCACCCCGGCGAGCAGGGCGGAGATCATCAGGACGGCGGCGCCCAGGGCGAAGAGGCCGACGGGGTCCAAGGCCCGCTCGAAGATATCGGCCGCCCGTGGCAGAATCGGGCGATGGGCTCATGGCGCGAGCAGGCCCTGATCGATGCGCCCGTCCAGGACGTCTGGGACCTCGTCGGCGACCCGCGCCGCTACCCCGAGTGGGTCAGCGAGGACTGGATCGAGGTCACGGGGCTCCCGACCGTGGAGAAGGGCGCCCGGTTCGAGCAGGTGACCGCCGTCCCGTACGGCGATCCCGCGCGCACGACGTTCGAGATCGAGGAGCTGGACGAGCTCCGCGAGATCAGGCTGCGCTGCACGGAGTCCGGCTGGTACTCGCGCTTCGTCCTGACCGAGGCCGAGGGCGCGACGTTCGCCGACGTGGAGATCGGGATGGACCCCACGACTCCCGAGGCGGCGGAGATCGACGCGACCGAGGGCAAGCGCTGGTACCGGAAGGTCGCGCAGCACGCGATCGACGGCGTGAAGCGCACGCTCGGCGCGCGCGGCGAGAAACCCGCTAGCTGAGCGGCGGCGGCGGGGTCCAGCCGCCGAACACGCGCTCGAGCTCCAGCGCGACCGCGATCGTCCGGTGGTCGCCGCCGGGACCCGCGGCCACCTGCACGCCGAGCGGCAGGCCCCCATCGTTCAGGCCGAGCGGCACCTGCGTGACCGGCAGCCCGGCCAGGTTGAAGACCAGCATCGGGTGGATCCACCACACGCGGCCGATCGTGCCGCCGTGCCTGGGCGCGACCTTCGGCGCCGGCGGGTGGAGCAGCACGCCGTCACCGACGGTCTCGCAGAGCTCGCGGATGAAGGCGTCGCGCGCGGCGAGCAGCCGCTTGACGCGGCGGTCGGGCATCAGGAGCGAGGACGAGCCCTCGAGCACGAGCGTGATCCGCGTGGCGACGGTGTGCGGACCGCCGCGCCTGATCGCCGCGCGGAAGGTGGGCGGCTCGGCGCCGGCCTCCTCGAGCAGGCGGCGCAGGGTGCCCGACTCGGTGCTGAGCGTGGCCAGGTAGAGCTCGAACGCGCGGCGCATGCTCTTCGTGGACACGCGCTCGAGGCTCGCGCCCGCCGCGGCCAGCGCGCCCGCGGCCCGCTCGCGCGCCTTCGCCAGCTCGGTCCCGGTCGGGCCGAGCGTGCCCGACTCGCTCACCACCACGCGGAGGCCCTGGAGCGAGACCTCGCCGGGATCGCCGAGCTCGGGGCCCTCGTCGGCGATGGGGTCCTCGCCGTCCGGGCCGGCGAGGATCCGCAGCAGCGGCATGAGGTCCTCCGCGCGGCGGGCGAGCGGGCCGGCGTACGAGAGGCGGCCGCTCTCCTCCGCAGTGGGCGGGTAGTGGCCGGTCAGCGGCACGACGCCCAGCGACGGCTTGTGACCGAACACGCCGTTGAAGAACGCGGGCAGGCGGATCGAGCCGCCGAGGTCGGTCCCGAGCCCGAACGGGGAGGCGCCCGCGCCGATCGCCGCGCCCTCGCCGCCGGACGAGCCGCCCGCCGTGCGTCGCGGGTCGTACGGGTTGCTGGTGCGGCCGTAGACGCGGTTCTCGGTCTCGACCCACATCGTCAGCTCGGACGTGTTGGTCAGCCCGAGGGGGATCGCGCCGGCGTCGAGGAACCGCTGGACAGCGGGAGCCGCCTGCTCGGCGAGCTGCTCGCGGCGGGCCACGACGCCCGCGCACTGCGGGAGCCCCGGGATGCCGAACGACTCCTTGATCGTGCACGGGACGCCCAGGAGCGGCGGCAGGTCGTCCTCGCCGGCGGCGATGCGGGCGTCGGCGGCGTCGGCCTCCGCGCGGGCGTCGTCGTAGCGCTCGACCACGACGGCGTTGATGCGGCCGTTCACGCGCTCGAGCAGCTCGATGTGGGCGTCCACGACCTCGCGCGCGGTGGTCTCGCCGGAGCGGATCGCGGCGGCCAGCTCCTGGGCGGAGCGCTCGGTCAGCGCCGTGCTGGAGGCGGTGGCGACAGTGGCCATGCGCACATTGTCGCGCGTACGCCGCGCGCGTGCGATTGACTCCGGCGGATGCGCCGCCTGCTGCTGCTCGTAAGCGCGATCGTCCTCGTGGACACGATGTTCTTCGCGGCGATCACGCCGCTGCTCCCGCGCTACTCGGACGAGCTCGGCCTGTCGAAGTCGGCCGCGGGCGTGCTCGCGGCGGCGTACCCGGCGGGCACGCTGCTCGCGTCGCTGCCGAGCGGCTGGCTCGCCCTGCGCGTGGGGGTGCGGCCGACGGTGCTGTTCGGGCTCGGCCTGCTCGCCGTCTCGAGCGTCGCCTTCGGGCTCGCGGAGAGCGTGGTGCTGCTCGACGCCGCCCGGTTCCTCCAGGGCGTGGGCGGCGCGGCGTCCTGGGCGGGCGGGCTCGGCTGGCTGGTCGCGGCCGGGCCGCCGGAGCGCCGTGGCGAGCTGATCGGCAGCGCCTTCGCGGCGGCGATCGGCGGCGCGCTGCTGGGTCCGGCGCTGGGCGGGATCGCGAACGAGACGGCTCCCGAGGCCGCCTTCGGCACGGTCGGGCTGATCGCCGTGGCGCTGCTCGTGTGGACGCTGCGCACCCCGGCGCCGGCGCGCGAGGGGAGCGAGCGGGGCCGGCTCCTCCCGGCGCTGCGCCATCGCCCCCTGCTGGCGGGGATGGCGCTGATCGTGATCGTCGGCCTCTACTTCGGCGTGGTCGAGGTGCTGGTGCCGCTGCGGCTCGACGAGCTCGGGGCGGGCGGCGCGGTGGTGGCCGGCGTGTTCCTGGTGGCGGCGGGGCTGCAGGCGCTGGCGAGCCCGGCCGTGGGCCGCTACTCCGACCGCCGCGGGCCGCTCGCGCCCGTGCGGGTGGCGCTCGCGTTCGGGGTCGCTCTCGCGCTGGCGATCGCGGCCGCCGGCGCGATCGCGCCGCTGGCCGCGCTCGCGATCCTCGCCGGCCCGCTGGTGGGGATGCTGTGGGTGCCGGCCATGACGATCCTCTCGGGCGGCGCCGAGTCCGCCGGCCTCGACCAAGCGATGGCCTTCGCGCTGGTGAACCTGACCTGGGCGGCGGCGCAGACCGTGGGCGCGGGCGGCGGCGGCTCCCTGGCGGATGCGGCGGGGGACTGGGCGGCCTACGGAGCGGTCGCGGGGGTGGTGGCGCTGGCGCTGGTGGTGGCCCTGCGCGTGGGGGGCGCTCCGGGCGCCGCGCGAACGGCGAGCACTTAGGGCGAGGGCTCGGCGCTGCGGGGACGTTGGGACGTCTGGCGGTGCTATAGCGCCGATAAACGTCCCAACGCCCGGCGCGGCCGTAGGCTCCGCGAGTGCCGCGAGCGCTCCGCACCACCGCCGC